>NZ_JZRG01000016.1:0-25713 GCF_000964075.1 Brevundimonas sp. KM4
GGTGGGGGCGGAGGTGGGGGAGGTGGGGGAGGCGGCGGGGGTGGCGGGGGCGGAGGAACGGGGGGCGTGATCGTGCCGCCGCCGCCACCGCCTCCACCACCGCCCCCGCACCCGGCGAGAGGCAGAAACAGCAGGCCGATACCCAGGACGATCGCCCCGCGAAGCCGCAATCCGTTCACGCCCTACCCTCCCATACTCGGGCTGCTCCCCGCAGCCTTGGCGCCAGTAACGCCCTAATTCTTTAACGCTTTATCGAACGTCGCCAGCAGCTTGGACCAGCCGTCCTTGGCGTCCGCCTCCGAATAGCTGGCGCGGTAGTCGGCGTGGAAGCCGTGCTGGGCGTCCGGATAGACGACGATCTGGCTGCCGGTCTGGCCGGCGCGCGCCAGGGCCTCGCGCATCCGTTCGACGCTGGCCAATGGAATGCCCTGATCCTTGCCGCCGTACAGGCCGAGCACGGGCGCCTTCAGATCGTCGGCGATGTCGACCGGCCAGGGTTGGCCTGATGAGATCTGAACCGGCGTGGCGTCTGCGGCGGGCGCCAGGCGGCCGTACCAGGCCACGCCCGCGCCGATGGCGGCAAAGCGGGCCGCCCCCTCCCACACCACCTTGCCACCCCAGCAGTAGCCAGTGATGCCGACCTTGCCGTCCTTGGACCACGACTGCTGGCTGGCCCATTCCAGCGTCGCCGACAGATCGCCCATCACCTGCTCATAGTTGGCCGCCCCGACGATCTGCATGATCCGCTGCATGTCCGACAGCGGCGCGGGATCCTCGACCCGAACGAAGAAGGCCGGTGCAATGGCGGCGTATCCCTGCTTGGCCAGACGGCGGCAGATGTCGCGGATATAGTCGTGGACGCCGAAGATCTCGGAAACCACCACCACGACCGGGAAAGGCCCGTTGCCCGCCGGCCGGGCGACATAGGCCGGAAGCTGGAACCCGTCCGGTGCGGCATAGGTCACGGTCTCGGTGGACAGGCCCTCGGCGTCGGTCGTGATGGGCTTGGCTTCCTTGGCCAGGGCCGCGACCGCATAGCCGGAAAACAGCAAGCCTCCGAGCGCGCCCAGGGTTCGACGGCTCAGTTTCAGGTCGTCGGCGGTCTGGCCTTCGGGGCGGATCAGCACGGTCATAGGACGCTCCAACGCGGGAAAGACGTCAGAGCATCACGGCCGACGGCAGTCGTCCAGTCACGATAAGGCGCGCTACAAAACGGGAAGACGGGCGCTCAAGCAGCGAGCGACCGCGTCGCGAGCGTCAGCGCCCTTCTTCCAGCATCAGTGTCTGAAGACCCGCACGCCGGTGAAGGCCATGGCGATGCCCTTTTCGTCGGCGGCGGCGATTACCTCGGCGTCGCGCATCGAGCCGCCCGGCTGGATCACCGCCGTGGCGCCGGCCGCAACCGCTTCCAACAGCCCATCGGCGAAGGGGAAGAAGGCTTCAGAGGCACAGGCCGAACCCTCGGCCAGCGACTGCGTCAGCCCCTTGGCTTCACCCGCCTCCTTGGCGCGGATGGCGGCGATGCGGGCGCTGTCGCGGCGGTTCATCTGGCCGGCGCCGATGCCGGCGGTCTGGCCGTCCTTGGCGTAGACGATGGCGTTGGACTTGACGTGCTTGGCCACGGTGAAGGCGAACAGCATGTCCTGGATTTCGGTCGGCGTCGGCTGGCGCTGGGTGACGATCTTCAGGTCCGACGGCTTGATCAGCGACCGGTCGCGCGACTGGACCAGGAAACCGCCGGCGACCGAGCGGAACACCTCGCCCGGACCGTGGGGATCGGGCAGGCCGTCGGTGATCAGCAGGCGCAGGTTCTTCTTGGCGGCGAAGACGGCCTTGGCCTCGTCGTCGGCGCCGGGGGCGATGACCACCTCGGTGAAGATGCTGGTGATGGCGCGGGCGTCGTCGCCGTTCAGCGGACGGTTGACGGCGATCACGCCGCCGAAGGCCGAAACGGCGTCGCATTCCAGCGCGCGGGCATAGGCTTCGGACAAGTCCTTGCCGATCGCCACGCCGCACGGATTGGCGTGTTTGACGATGACCACGGCCGGCTGTTCGAACTCGGCGACCAGCTCATAGGCGGCGTCGGCGTCCGCGATATTGTTGTAGCCCAGTTCCTTGCCCTGAACCTGGTCGGCATAGGCCACGCCCGGACGGCGCTCGCCGGTGCGGTAGAAGGCGCCGGTCTGATGCGGGTTTTCGCCATAGCGCAGGGTCTGGGCCAGGGATCCGGCGACGGACTTGCGGGCCGGGGCGGCATCCTCGATCTGGCCGGCGAACCAGCCGGAGACGGCGGCGTCATAGGCGGCGGTGCGGGCGAAGGCGCGGGCGGCCAGACGTTTGCGCAGGGCCAGGTCGGTCGAGCCGTCGGTCTTCAGCGCCTCAAGGATCAGGCCGATGCTCTCGCCGTCGACGGCGACGGCGACGTAGCCGTGGTTCTTGGAACCCGAGCGGATCATGGCCGGGCCGCCGATGTCGATGTTCTCGACCGCCGCCTCGAAGGCGCCGCCGGCCGCGACGGTGCTTTCGAACGGATAAAGGTCGATCCAGACGATATCGATGGCGCCGATGCCGTGGTCGGTCATGGCCTGGGCATGGTCGGCCGCGTCACGCACACCCAACAGGCCGCCGTGAACGATGGGGTGCAGGGTCTTGACCCGGCCGTCCATCATCTCGGGGAAGCCGGTCAGATCAGCCACGTCCTTGACCGGAAGACCCAGCTTCTCGATCGCCGCGCGCGTGCCGCCAGTCGAGACCAGTTCGACGCCCAGATCGTGCAGGGTGCGGGCCGCGTCCTCCAGCCCGGCCTTGTCGGACAAAGAGATCAGGGCGCGTTGCGGCTTGATCCGATCGGGGGCAGGCGGAAAGTCGGGAGCGGCGGGCATGGGCGGCGTCCGTGATGGCAGGGGAGGATGGCGCGCCGTCTAGACCCAAACCGCTTCGCCGTCACCCCACGGACGGTTTCAGAGCCTGATCGGCAGAGGTCAAATCGCAGCGCGATTTTATCGACGCCGTGAATCAGGCTCTTGCATCAGGTCGGTTCGCCGCTTGCGCCGGCCGGGCTCAGCTTCCAGCGGATCTTGGTCTCGCTGTCGGTGCGAGCCGAGCCGCGCACCACAATCTGAAGCGAACGACGGGTCAGGCCGGCGTCGATATGGACGCTGGGCTCGATGGCCACGTCCGGCCCGTCAGTCCTGAACCACCAGCCCCGGCCCGAGGCGCCGCGCAGCAGGATCGACCGCCGGTCGCGCGCCAGCGAGGCTTGAACCCCCGGCTCCAGATGGAAGCGGATGGCGTAGGGGGCCGCGATCTGTCGCACCATCTCCTTGCGGCCGGGCGTGGGGAAGAGCTTCTCTTCGGCCCGCAGCTCGTCCAGCCGCTGGTCCAGATAGAGCCGGCGTTGATGGTTCAGGCCGAACAACTCATTCCAGCCGTCGTGTTCCATCTCCAGCCAGACAGCGCCGTCGCCGTCGCGCAGGTCGGTGGTCACATGGATCGGCGGTCCGACCAGGCGCGGGCCCAACAGCTCGCCCTTCCAGCCGCCCAGCGGTTCGTTTAGCGATCGCTCGCCCAGGGTCAGGGTCGAATGGGCCGGCGTCAGCCGCAGGGCCTGGCGGTCGGTGGAGGCCGGCGTCCAGCCCGAGCCGGTCACCAGACGATCCTTGCCGCAGGCGATCTCCAGCGCCAGCGGCTGGGCGCAGGCGGCCGCCCCCCAGGCGTCGCGCGCCGGCGGGGCTGTGTCGGCGATGATGGTCAGCAGGGGGCTGGCGATGCGCGTCAGGCCGGCGACCGCACCGGTCGCTGGAGGCGCATCTTCGCTTCTGGCCATCGCTTCGTCATCGTGGGCGCGGGCGGCCGCGACGCGTTCGAACGTGGAGGGGCCGCCGCCCTGGAAGCTGGCCAGACGACCGTCGGGCAAGGTCAGCAGGCGCAGGCCCTGCGCCAGCCGGGCGATGGCGGCCGAGACGCTCTCAGGCGTCGGTTCGGACAGTTGCGACAGGGCATCGTCCAGCGTCAGCAGGTCGAGCAGCAGCTCGAGTCCCGCCTCGGGACTGCGCGAGGCGTGGCCGCCGTCGGCCTGAACCGTGGTCTTCAGGGCGCCGTCCAGCCGCGACAGCGCGCGGCGACGCAAGGCCTGCCCTGGCGCCCCCGCCAGCACGCAGCCGCCGATGGCCGCCGCCGTCAACCGCTCGGCCCGGCTGGCCAGACCACCAGGCGGACGGAGCAACTGTCGGGTCTGGCGCGCCAGACTGTCGGCCAGTTTCAGCCGCTCGGCCTCGGTCGCGACGGCGCCCATCCGCCGTGCGCCGCACGCCAGATTGACGACCCGCCGCGCCAGGATTTCCGGTCCCCAGGCGAAGGGCGACCATCGTGCAAAGGCATCGGCCCAGGCCAGGGTCAGACGCAGCGCCTCACGCGCGCCCCGGTCGCCTTGAGCCATCAGCCCCGGCAGCCAGGCGAAGGCGTGCAGCTCGACCGCGAATGGCCGCGACGGGCTGGGCCTGTTCCACGGATCGGACGGCGGTTCGACCTCCATCGCGGCGCCGGCCAGCATGAAACGCCCGGCCAGGACATTGCGCCCCGGCGCGGGATCGTGCGGGCGGAAATCGCGCGGCGTGGCGGCGAACGCGGTCACCTTGCCCCCGCCCAACGGCGACCCCAGCGTCAGGCCGTAGCCGGGCAGGCCGTAAAGCTCGATCCACAGCTGCCGCGTCGCCAGCCGTCCGGCGATGGCGGGCCACAGGCCGGGTCCGGCGATCGTGTCGCCCGACCGCACCGGCGTGCGCACCGGCGCGCCAGGCAGGCCGGGGATCTGACCCGAGGCGACGTCCAGCGTCGTTTCCTGGCCCCGCGGGGCGAAGGGGCCGAGCGGGCTCACGCGAAGCTCTGAGCAGCCGGCGCGGCCTTCAGGGCGGCGATATTGGTCGCATAATCGCCCTTGAACACGAATGAGCCGGCGACCAGCGCATCGGCGCCGGCGGCGACGCAGGCTGCGGCGTTGGCGGAGGTCACGCCGCCGTCCACCTGAAGGTGAGCAGACGAACCGGCGCGGTCGAGAATGGCTCGCGCGCCCGCGATCTTCTTCAGCGAACTGTCGATGAACTTCTGACCGCCAAAGCCCGGATTGACCGACATGATCAGCACCAAATCGACCAGATCGACCACCTCTTCCAGGATTGACAGCGGCGTCGCTGGATTGAACACGACGCCGGCCTTGGCGCCCAGCTGGCGAATGCGACCCAGGGTCCGGTGCAGGTGCGGCCCGCTTTCAGGGTGAACGGTCAAGACGTCGGCGCCCGCCTCGCGGAACGCCTCCAGCCAAGGATCCACCGGCGCGACCATCAGATGCACGTCGAAGGGCAGGGTCGTGTGCGGCCGGATCGCCTTCACGATGTCGGGGCCGAGCGTGATGTTCGGCACGAAATGCCCGTCCATCACATCGACGTGTATCCAATCGGCGCCCGCCGCCTCCAGCGCGCGGACTTCTTCACCCAGCCGCGCGAAATCGCTGGCGAGGATCGACGGGCAGATCAGAGGGGTAACGGCCATGGCCTTCCGGATAAGGCGGGTTGCGGGCAGGAGCAAGGCGCTCCCGCTCAGGACACCCGCTCCAGCTTGGCCGCGAAGAAGCCGTCCAGTCCGCCGTGTTCGGCCCACATGGAAGGCAGGATGCGCAGCCAGCCTTCGGGCGTCAGCGCGTCGGGCGGGGCGCCGACGGCGGTCGGATCGGCGGCGACGGTGCGGAAGGCGGGATTGCGACGCAGGAAGGCGATGACCTGGGTTTCGCCCTCCTCACGCTCCAGCGAGCAGGTGCAATAGACCAGACGGCCGCCCGGCTTCACGCGCTCTGCGGCGGCGTCGAGCAGTCGGTGCTGCACGTCGGCCAGTTTGGCGACCTCTGCCGGTTTGGTGGCGCGCAGGACCTCCGGATTGCGGCGGAAGGTGCCCGTCGCGGTGCAGGGCGCATCCAGCAGCACGGCGTCGAAGGTGCGGGCGTCCTCCCAGTCCTCGGCCGGGATGGCGACGACCTCAGCGGTCAGGCCGGTCCGCTCAAGGTTCTGCGTCAGGCGTTTCAGACGCGGGGCCGAACGATCGAGCGCGACGACCGACGCGCCGACGGCCGCCAGTTGCAGCGTCTTGCCTCCGGGCGCGGCGCACATGTCGAGCGCCGTCTCGCCGGGCTTCACATCCAGCAGCCGGCCGGGCACAGCGGCGGCCGCGTCCTGGACCCACCAGTCGCCGTTCTCGAAACCGGGCCATCCGGCCACATCGCCGCGACGGCCGGTGCGGACCGTGCCGCCGGGCAAGGCTTCGCCCTCGACAGCGGTAGCCACCGCGGCGGGATCGACGCCAGGCTTCAGGCTCAGATCGGTCGCGGGTTCTTCGCGCGCGGCCAAGGCCAGTCCCGCCAGGGCGGCTTCGCCATAGGTCGCCTTCCAGCGCGCCGCGATCCAGTCCGGCAGATTGCTCTCGGCCGTCGTTAGGCCGGGGCCCTCACGCCCAACCCCCCGCAGCACCGCATTGACCAGGTTCTTGTAGGGTCGGGTCTTGGGATCGCGCTCGGCCAGTTTAACCGCCGTCGAGACGGCGGCGAAGGCAGGCGTTTCCAGCACCAGGGTCTGGGCCAGGGCGATGCGCATCAGGGTGCGCACAGCCTCGGGCGGCGACTTCTTCAGGCGGCGATCCAGAATCTGGTCGATCTCGCCCAAACGACGCAGGGCCGCCATGGCGACGGCGCGGGCAAAGGCGCGATCCACCGGCTCCAGCGTGCGGGCGGCGGGCTGAGACAGGGCTTCGTCCAGTCCGTTGCGCTTCTCCAGCGCGGCGTTCAGCAGGATGCCGGCGACGACGCGAGCCTCGACGCCGATGTCGTCCTGCGACGGACCTTGCGCGGCCTCGGCCGGGGCCGGGCGCGGGCGGCCCTTGGTGGCCATGCGACGCCCACGCGCCTGCGAGCTCTGCCCACCCCGTCCCTCGGCGCTCATACCGCCACCTGCGCGCCCAATTCGACCACGCGGCCGGGCGGGATGTGGAAGAAGTCGGTCGGATTGGCGGCGTTGCGCATCAGGAAGATGAACAGCTTGTCCTGCCACAGCGGCATGCCCTGACGCGCCGACGGGATCAGCGAGCGTCGGCCCAGGAAGAAGCTGGTCGACATGATGTCGAACTTCAGCCCCTGCTTGCGGCACAGGCCCAGGGCGCGCGGCACGTTCGGCGTCTCCATGAAGCCGTAGGTGACCGTAACCTTCTTGAAGTCGTCGTTGATCGGCTCCATCCGCACTCGGTCGGCCTCCTTGACGCGCGGGCGCTCGGAGGTGCGCACGGTCAGGATGACGTTCTTCTCGTGCAGCACCTTGTTGTGCTTCAGATTGTGCATCAGAGCGACCGGCGCGACGTCGGGATCCGAGGTCAGGAAGATGGCCATACCCGGCGCACGGTGCGGCGGACGGGCCTGAAGCATCTCGATCAGATCGTTCAGCGGCAGGCTGTCCTTGCGCGTCTTGGCCGTCAGGATCTGCGTCCCCCGCACCCAGGTCCACATCACCACGACCAGCAGGGCGCCCAGCACCAGCGGCATCCACGCCCCGTCCGGGATTTTCAGCAGGTTGGACGTCAGGAAGACGCTGTCGATGAAGGCGAACGGAAGCAAGGTTCCGACCACCGCCCACATCGGCCACTTCCAGCCCTTGCGGATGACCGAATAGGCCATCAGCGTATTGACCAGCATGGTGCCGGTCACCGCGACGCCATAGGCGGCCGTGAGGTTATGCGAGCTCTGGAACACGACCAGCAGCACCAGAACTCCGACCATCAGGAAGGTGTTGACCGCCGGCACGAAGATCTGGCCGGCCTGGGTCTCTGAGGTGTTCTTGATGTCGATACGCGGCAGAAGGCCCAGCTGCACCGCCTGCTGCGTCACCGAGAAGGCGCCCGTGATCACGGCCTGGGAGGCGATGACGGTCGCGGCGGTCGCCAGGATCAGCATCGGCCAATAGGCGAACTGCGGCACCATGTTCCAGAACGGGTTCTCGGACGCGGCCGGATTGTCCAGGATCAGGGCGCCCTGACCCAAATAGTTCAGCGTCAGGCACGGCAGGACGAAGGCCAGCCAGCCCATGCGGATCGGCGCCTTTCCGAAATGGCCCATGTCGGCATACAGGGCCTCAGCCCCCGTGACGGCCAGGAAGACGCTGCCCAGGATCACGAAGCCGAGAAAGCCGTCATTGAGCAGAAGCATGACGCCATAGTGGGGCGACAGGGCCCGCAGCACGCTGACGTCGTCGAAGATATGATAGAGGCCCAGCGCCCCCAGGCTCAGGAACCAGACGGCGGTGATGGGGCCGAAATACTTGGCCAGGCTGGCCGTGCCGCGCGACTGGACCAAAAACAGGGCGATCAGGATGCCGGCCGAGATCGGCACGATGAAGGAATCCAGCCGCCCGGCCAGACCCGGCGCGTCCTGCAGGCCTTCGACCGCGGACAGGACCGAGATGGCGGGCGTGATGATGCCGTCGCCATAGAACAGGGCCGCGCCGCAGACGCCCAGGATGAAGATCCAGGCGCTGCGCCGACCGACCGCGAACTGCGCCAGCGCCATCAGCGACAGGGTGCCGCCCTCGCCCTTGTTGTCGGCGCGCATCAGGAAGAAGACGTATTTGAACGTCACCACCACCATCAGCGCCCAGAAGGCCAGCGAGACGACGCCGATCACGGCCAGATCGCCGCCGACGCCAGAGCGCGCATGGTCGATCGCCTCGCGTAAGGCGTAGAGCGGGCTGGTGCCGATGTCGCCGAACACCACGCCGATTGCGCCGATGGTCAGGGCCCAGAAGCCGCCGTGCTTGGCGGCCTGGCCGCCCGGGATGTGGGAGTCCGGACCCGTGGCGTGGGTGGGCTTGTCCGGCGTGTTCGACGCGGGCGAGGGAGCGCTCGCGTCGTGGGGAGTGTCCCCGGCCATGCGTATCCTCCGGGTCTCCGACGCGGCGTCGGTCCCTTCAAAGCGGCGAGCCTTTAGGCCCATTCCACGCGGTCTTCAATCGCGCCGCAACGGATTCGGTTTCGGCGTTCTGCGGCGCGATTTGTGATTCGGCCCCTGAACGCCTATTTTCGCATCAGGAACAGAACCATGTCAGACAGCCAACGCTTCCCCGTCGCCGCCCACGCCCTGGCCTATATGGCCCACAAGGGCGCCTTTGGGCCTGCGCAGGCGATGCCCAGCGGCGTGCTGGCGTCCTCGATCCCGACCAATCCCGTCGTGGTGCGCCGCGTGACCGCCCTTCTGGCCAAGGCCGGGCTGATCGCCACCCGTCCGGGCGCGACTGGCGGCTCCTGGCTGTTGCGGCAGCCCGAGGACATTCGGCTGGATCAGGTGCTGAAGGCGGTGAACGGCTGCGCCCACATCGGCTCGCCCCCCGCCGGCGCCAAGGGTTGCCCGATCAGCGAACATATCCCGCGCCAGGTCGCCAAGGCCCTGACTGCTGCGGACGAGGCCGCGACCGAAGCTTTGTCCAAGATCACCATCGCCGATCTTCTGGCCGATAACCCGATCGCGCTGGCGGCCTATGCGCCGCACAAGTCCTGCCCCGTCGCGGCCTGATCGCGCCGTGAATCGGACTGTTCTGATCACCGGCGCCTCGGCCGGCATCGGCGCGGCCCTGGCCCGGACCTATGCCGCCGAGGGCTGGAATGTGATCCTGACGGCGCGTCGCCAAGCCCCGCTGCAGGCCTTGGCCGATGAACTGACCGCCGCCCACGGCGTGACCGCGACCGTGATCCCCGAAGACCTGTCCGATCCCACAGCGCCCGAGCGGCTGGTCGCAACCATCGCGGCCCGCGGCCTGACCGTCGATGGCCTGGTCAACAATGCGGGTTTCAGTCGTGTCACCGGCTTTCTGGACACCGACCTGAGCGCCCACCGCGCCATGATCCAGGTCATGCTGACCGCGCCGGTCGAGCTGTCGCGCCTGTTGCTGCCTGGCATGATCCAACGCGGCTTCGGCCGGGTGCTGAACGTCGCCTCGCTGGCCGGCCAGATGCCCGCGACGGGCGGCGACACCCTGTATGGGCCGATCAAAAGTTTTCTGATCAAGGCATCGCAGGGCTTGTATCTGGAGACACAGGGAACCGGCGTCCACGTCACGGTGCTGAACCCCGGCTACACCCTGACCGAGTTCCACGACGTCAACGGTTCGCGAGAGCAGGTCTCCAGCGCATATCCGGCCTGGATGTGGATGGACGCCGCGCGCGTGGCGCGCATCGGCTATGACGCCTGCGAGGCCAACCTTGCCAGCCTCACACCCGGCGTCATGAACAACGTCATGGCCGGACTGGCCCGCTTCCTGCCCGACGGCCTGGCGCTCCGCATGGTGGCGAACCACGCGAAGCGGCTGGACCGGATCTGATCAGATGTGGATGGCGTGCCCCAGGGCGCGCAGGCTGGCCTCGTGGAAGGCCTCGCCCAGCGTCGGGTGGACGTGGATCGTCCCGGCGACGTCTTCCAGCACCGCGCCCATCTCCAGCATCTGGGCGAAACTGTTGGACAGTTCCGACACGTGCTGGCCCACCGCCTGAATGCCCAGGATGCGATGATCGCCCTTGTTCGCGATCACCCGTACGAAGCCGCCGTCCTCACCCGCCTCGATGGCCAGCGCCCGGCCGATCGCGGCGAAGGGGAAGACCGACTGGATCACATCGTCGCGGCCCGCGACCTCGTTCGGGCCCAGACCGGCCGAGACGATTTCCGGCTCGGTGAAACAAACGGCGGCGATGGTGACGGGATCGAACACCCGGTCATGGCCGGCGATGATTTCGGCGACCACTTCGCCCTGGGCCGAACCCTTGTGGGCCAGCATGGGTTCGCCGGTCAGGTCGCCGACCGCCCAGACGTTCTTCATCGAGGTGGCGCAGCGCTGATCGATCTTCACGAACGGACCGGCCATGGCCACGCCCATGTTTTCCAGACCCCAGCCTTGCGTACGCGGACGCCGACCGACCGTGACCAGCACCTTGTCGGCGTCCAGTTGCAGCGGCTCGCCGTCCTTCGTCGTGATCGACAGCTTTCCGTCGCCGAAGCCCCCGGCGCGCGCCCCCAGATGCAGCTCGACGCCATGCTTCTCCAGCCATTTGGCGACCGGATCGGTCAGAGCCTTGTCGTAGAGCGGCAGGATACGGTCGGCCATTTCGACGATGGCTACTTCGGCGCCCAGCTTGCGATAGGCGATACCCAGTTCCAGCCCGATATAGCCGCCGCCCACGACGACCAACTGGTTGGGAACCTCCGACAGGCTCAGCGCCTCGGTCGAGGAGATGACGTCGCCGCCGAACGGCAGGAAGGGCAGTTCGACCGGCTCTGACCCTGTCGCCAGGATGACGTGTTCGGCGGTGATGCGGATATCGCCTTCGTCGGTCTTGACCACGCAGGTCTTGGCGTCGGCGAACTCGGCCCAGCCCTTGATGACCTTGACCTTGGCCTTCTTCAGCAGGGCCGCGACCCCTGCGTTCAGCTTACGGACGATGCCGTCCTTCCATTCGACCGTCTGCGACAGGTCGATGGCCGGCGCCGCCGCCGTGATGCCCAGCGTCCCGCCGCCCGCCGCCTTGGCCACTGTCTCGAACTTGCCCGCCGCATGGATGATGGCCTTGGACGGAATGCAGCCGACGTTCAGGCAGGTGCCGCCCAGCCCATCGCCGCCGTCCACCAACACGGTATCCAGCCCCAGCTGGCCGCACCGGATGCCCGCGACATAGCCGCCGGTGCCTGCCCCGATGATTAGGACTTTGGTTTTCAGGGTCTGGGTCATTGGGCGCCTGGTTTCAGTCTTCACTTTGGAACCGGAGGAGACAGGGTTGCTGCACGATCGGTAGGCCATGAGGGGGCTTCCCTTTGCACGTCAACCAGACGCTTCACGTCAAGGATGCCGTCGGTAGTCCCGGATTTGAACCATGCCGCATAGCGCTCGCCTACGACAGGCGCTCGCTCCTGAAATGGGCAGGCGGGCGTGGCGTCGGGACGTCCCCACACGCGCGTAATTCTCGTCGGCGGAGATCCCCGCAAGACCTCGACGGTGCGAAACTCAATCCTGTCGCGCCAGCCGGTCAGTGGTTCCGTCATGGCGACGGTGGACACCTGCGTGACCTCAACGAGCGCGATGTCCGTCGCTGCTTGATCCACTAGAAAGACCGGCACGGGTCTGAGTGTGCAGGCCATGACAGTACTTGCACTTGCAAGGGCGACAGTGCCCAGCGCGGCGACAAGAAGCCGGCACATCATCCCATCCACAGCGTCGCCGGGTTTTCCAAAAGCCCCTTGATCCGCTGCACGAACACCGCCGCATCATGCCCATCGACAATGCGGTGATCGAAGCTGGACGACAGGTTCATCATCTTGCGCACGACCATCTGGCCGTCCTTGACCACGACCCGTTCGGCGATCTTGTTCGGACCAACGATGGCGACCTCGGGGTGGTTGATGATCGGCGTGTGGACCACCCCGCCCAGCGTGCCCAGCGAGGTGATGGTGATGGTCGAACCCGACAGCTCTTCGCGTTTGGCCGAACCGTCCTTGGCCGCGCCTGAGACGCGGGCGATTTCCAGCGCCGTATCGTAGGGGTCGCGCGCCTCGGCGTGTCGCACCACCGGCACCATCAAGCCGTTCGGCGTCTGGGCGGCGATGCCCAGATGGACCGGGGCGTGCTGGGTCAGGACGCCGGCGTCGTCATCATAGGTGGCGTTGATCTGGGGCTGGTCGCGCAGGGCGACGACGATGGCGCGGGCGATGAAGGGCAGGACGTTCAGCTTGGGCTGATCCTTGGACTTCGTCGCGTTCAGATGGGCGCGCAGCTCCTCCACCGCCGTCATGTCGATTTCCTCGACATAGGTGATGTGGGGAATGCGGCGCACGCTCTCGGCCATCTTCTCCGCAATCTTGCGGCGCAGGCCGATGATCTTGACCTCGGTCGTCCCTTGCGCCTTCGCATAGGTCGAGCCGCCGCCGGACGGCGCCGACGCGGGTTGCGAACCGCCACGCGCGATGAAGCCGTCCAGATCCTCGTGCGTGATCCGGCCCGCCGGGCCGGACCCGGGCACGAAGGTCAGATCGATGCCCAGGTCCCGCGCGCGATTGCGCACGGCCGGCGAGGCCGACGGGCGTTCGCCCGGCGCACGGCCGGTCAGGGCGGGAACGGGCTTGGAGGGCGCAGTCGCTGAAGGCGCCCTTTGAGCCGTCGAAACCGCGGCGGAAGCCGCCGTCGCATTCTCGGTCGGTTTGGGGGCCGGTTTGGGCGCCGCGACGGGCGTCGAGACATTGCCCCGACCCTCGACATCGAACGCGACCAGCGGTCCGCCGACCGGCACCGACTTGCCCGTCTCGCCGTACAGGGCGACGACCATTCCGGCGACCGGCGAGGTGATTTCGACCGTGGCCTTGTCGGTCATGATATCGGCGATGATCTGGTCTTCCTCGACCGCATCCCCGACCTTGACGTGCCAGCCGACCAGCTCGGCCTCGGCCGTGCCTTCACCGACGTCAGGCAGTTTGAAGACATAGTTGCCGGATGTCGGCGCCTCGACAGCGGGGGCTGCCGGCGTCTCAATCTTCGGCGCTTCGGCGACCACGGGCGCGGGGTCCGGTTTGGCGACGGCAGGGGCGGCAGGCGTCGGGGCGTCATCGGCATTGCCCGCCCCCTCGACCTCGAACTCCACCAGAGGACCGCGCACCGGCACCATGGCGCCGGGTTCGCCGTGCAGGGCGACGACCTTGCCGCTGACCGGGGCGGTGATCTCGACCGTGGCCTTGTCGGTCATGACGTCGGCGACGATCTGGTCCTCGGCGACCGTATCGCCGACCTTGACGTGCCAGCCGACCAGTTCGGCCTCGGCGGTGCCTTCGCCCACGTCGGGCAGTTTGAAGACGAAACGACCCATGTCAGCGACCTCCCGTCATGACGCTCTTCAAGGCGTCTGCGACCCTTTGCGGCCCGGGGAAATATTCCCACTCGAAAGCGTGCGGATAGGGCGTGTCCCAACCGGTGACGCGCGCGATCGGCGCTTCCAGCGAATAGAAGCAGCGCTCCTGCACCAGGGCCGATAGTTCGCCGCCGAAGCCCGAGGTCTTGGGCGCCTCATGCACGATGACGCAGCGGCCGGTCTTCTTCACCGAGGCCTCGATGGCTTCGATGTCCAGCGGCACGAGCGAGCGCAGGTCGATGACCTCGGCGTCCACGCCCGCGTGTTCCGCGCCGGCCAGGGCGACCCAAACCATGGTGCCATAGGCCAGGATGGTGACGTCGTTTCCTTCGCGCATCACGCGCGCCTTGCCGATCGGCTCGACATATTTGCCGGTCGGGACCTGGGCCAGATCCTGGGCCTTCCACGGCGAGACCGGCTTCTCGTGCCAGCCGTCGAATGGGCCGTTGTAGAGGCGTTTCGGCTCGAAGAAGACGACCGGATCGTCATCCTCGATGGCGGCGGTCAGCAGGCCCTTGGCGTCGTAGGGGTTGGAAGGAATGACGACCTTCAGACCCGCGATATGGGTGAACAGGCTTTCGGGCGACTGGCTGTGGGTCTGGCCGCCGAAGATGCCGCCGCCGTAAGGGCTGCGCACCGTGATCGGCGAGGTGAACTGACCGCCCGAGCGGTAGCGCATCTTGGCCGCTTCCGAGACGATCTGGTCGTAGGCCGGGTAGATGTAGTCGGCGAACTGAATCTCGACGACCGGACGCAGGCCATAGGCGCCCATGCCGATCGCGGCGGCGACGATGCCGCATTCCGAGATCGGGGCGTCGAAGCTGCGGGTCAGGCCGTGCTTCTGCTGCAGCTTGTCTGTAACGCGGAAGACGCCGCCGAAATAGCCGGCGTCCTCGCCGAACGACAGGACATCGGCGTCTTCGGCCATCTTGACGTCGATGGCCGAGTTCAGCGCCTGGATCATGTTCATAGAAACGACGCCCGCGCCCGTCGCTTCCGAAGCGGGGGCGGCGTTCTGGTCGACCATATCGGGCTCGACGCCGTCGTTGCGGTCGGCATCGGTGAAGGTGGTTTGCTCGCTCATGGTCAGACCCCCACCTCGCGGCGCTGTTCGATCAGGCGCCAGTCTTCGGTCGCATAGACCTCTTCAAACATCGTCTTCACGCTGGGGCGCGACTGTCCCAGGGTGCCGATGGTTTCGGACTCCTTGCCGGCGGCGCGGACCTGTTCGACGGCGTCCTTCAGCGCGGCGGCGTGACGCTCGTCGTCCCATTCACCGATGACGGTCAGATGCTGGCGCAGACGTTCGATCGGATCGCCCAGCGGCCATTTCTCATGCTCGTCGCCGGGGCGATAGCGGCTGGGGTCGTCGGAGGTCGAGTGCGGGGCGCCGCGATAGGTGAACAGTTCGATCACCGTCGCCCCCTGGTTCGACCGCGCCCGTTCCTCGGCCCACTGGGTCGCCGCCCAGACCGCCAGGAAGTCGTTGCCGTCCACCCGCAGGGCCGGCAGGCCATAGCCGATGGCCTTGGAGGCGAAGGTCGTCTCCAACCCGCCGGCGATGCCCTGGAAGGAGCTGATGGCCCACTGGTTGTTGACGACGTTCAGGATGACCGGGGCGCGATAGACGGAGGCGAAGGTCAGGGCGTTGTGGAAGTCGCCTTCGGCCGTAGCCCCGTCGCCGATCCAGCTGATGGCGATCTTGTCGTCGCCCTTGTAGGCGCTGGCCATGGCCCAGCCGACGGCCTGCGGAACCTGGGTGCCCAGATTGCCGCTGATGGTGAAGAAGCCATAGTCCTTGGCCGAATACATGATCGGCAACTGGCGGCCTTTGATCGGATCCTCGGCGTTCGAATAGATCTGGTTCATCATCGCGACCAGCGGATAACCGCGCGCGATCAGAAGCCCTTGCTGGCGATAGGTGGGAAAGCCCATGTCCTCGCGGCTCAGGATCATGCCCTGGGCGACCGCGATGGCCTCCTCGCCGGTGCACTTCATATAGAAGCTGGTTTTGCCCTGGCGGTGGGCGCGGTGCATCCGGTCGTCGAAGGCGCGCGTCAGGATCATGGCCTTCAGACCCCGGCGCATCGTCTCGGGATCCAGGCGCGGGTTCCACGGACCGACCGCGGCGCCCTCATCGTCCAGCACCCGAATCAGGCGGAAGGCGAGATCGCGCATCTGATAGGGGGTCGATCCGACCTCGGGCCGTTCGACGACACCGGCAGGGTCCATCTGCAGATGGCTGAAGTCCGGCGTATCGCCGGGACGGCCCGACGGCTCCGGCACGCGCAACGACAGGGGCTGGCTGTTCTTTTTGTTCATCTTATCGTTCATGCGGGCGTCCATATCCGTTCTGGGGTCCGTCCGTGTTTCCTCTGGACGTGTGATAACACGCCGCTTAAGCAGGTGCTCGCTCAATTTGACCTTGCGCAATCCCGATATCGGGTATTTTATTTCGCGATAATCATAATCGGAGAAACGCATTGGCCGACGAACTCGACCCCATCGACGCCCGCATTCTGGATATCCTGCAACAAGACGCCGGGCTGTCGGTCGCAGAGGTCGCCGATCGCGTCGGGCTGTCGGCCTCGCCCTGCTGGCGGCGGATCAAGCGGCTGGAGGATTCCGGCCTGATCACCAAGCGCGTTACCCTGCTGAACGCGCAGCTGCTCGGCCTGGACTTCGAGGTCTACGCCATCGTCAAACTGATGCTGCCGTCGGCGGACAATCTCAATATCTTCGAGGCCGCCGTGGCCAAGTGGCCGGAAGTGGTCCAGTGCGCCACCATCACGGGTCGCGAGGACTATGTGCTGCGCATCATCACCTCCGACATGCACGCCTTCGACCTGTTCCTGCGCGAGAAGCTGCTGGCCCTGGGCATCGTCTCGGACTGCGAAAGCCACATCGTCACGCGCGGCGTGAAGAATGTGACCGCCCTGCCTCTTGGCATCATCACGCCTCACGTCGGATAACGTCGCTCAGGCGGCGCGGGCCGCACTGGGAGCCGACACATGATCGAACTGGTGATCGACGCACGCCGCAAGGACCTGGGCGGGTTCGAGGTCGGGCGCGTCCTGCCCTTCCATTCGCGGCGGATGGTCGGGCCCTTCATCTTCCTGGACCAAATGGGACCGGCGGAGTTCGCGCCGGGCGCCACGGCCATCGACGTGCGCCCCCACCCGCATATCGGCCTGTCGACCCTGACCTATCTGTTCGAGGGCGAGATCATGCACCACGACAATCTCGGCTATGATCAGGCGATCCGGCCGGGCGAGGTCAACTGGATGACGGCCGGCAAGGGCATCGTCCATTCCGAGCGCACCGATCCTCTGAAGAAGAGCAAGGGCGGGCCGATGCACGGCATGCAGGCCTGGGTCGCCCTGCCCGATGAGGCCGAAGAGATGGACCCGGCCTTCCATCACCTGGGCGAGGACGCCCAGCCGGCCTACGAGAACGGCGGCCTGTTCGCGCGTCTGGTCGCGGGCGAGGCCTACGGCGCCAAGGCGGCCGTGCCGGTGTCGTCTCCGCTGTTCTATATCCATTGGGAGCTTCAGCCCGGCGTGCGCACCGCCCCGCCGTCAGGCAAGGGGGCCGGGGGCATGAGCGAGCGTGCGCTCTATGTGGCCAAGGGCTCCATCGAGGTCGGCGACCGCACCTTCCGTGAAGGCCAGATGATCGTGCTGGAGCCGACGGCCGAGCCGACGGTCAAGGCCCTGACCCAATCGACCGTCATGGTCCTGGGCGGCGAACCGGTGGGTGAACGGCTGATCTGGTGGAACTTCGTCGCCTCCAGCCAGGCCCGCATCGATCAGGCCAAGGCCGATTGGAAGGCGGGCCGGATGACGCTGCCGGACGCCGACGATCTGGAGTTCATCCCCCTGCCCGACGAACCCGCAAAGGCGCAGGCGGAGCCTGCGCCAGTGGCGCCCAAGCCGACCGATCCGGTCTAGCGGGCAGGCAGAAGGTGACGCGACGAGGTCGGATCGCTACATGCGCCCTATGAACTTCGATTTCGACGCCCAGGTCACCGCCGCCCTGTTCGACAACACCGGCGCTGTCTTCGCCCTCGGCGACGGCTCGGTCCGGTTCGAGGACCGGACGCGGGTGGAGGCGCACGACGGCGCCGTGCTGTGCGCCTGCGTTCACCCGTCCGGCGACGGGATCGTCACAGGCGGCGATGACGGCAAGGTCGTCTGGAGCCGTCGAGACGAGGATCCGGTCGTTCTGGCCACGGCCAAGAACCAGTGGATCGACGCCATCGACGCCTCGCCGGCCTCGGGTCTGATCGCCTTCTCCTTCGGCCGCACCCTGTCGGTGATCGACCCCAAGGAGGTGGGCTTCCGCCGCGACTTCCAGCATGAGCGCACCGTCTCCGGCGTCGCCTTCGAGCCCAAGGGCCGGCGCATCGCCACCTCGACCTATGGCGGTGCGGCCCTGTGGTATGCGCGGATCGAGAAACAGCAGCCCGTGAAGCTGGCCTGGGCCGGATCGCACACCGGCGTCGCCTTTTCGCCCGACGGCGCCTTCGTCGTCACGACGATGCAGGACAATCAGATGCACGGCTGGCGCATCAAGGACGCCAAGAATCTGCGCATGGGCGGCTATCCCGGCAAGGTGCGCTCGATGGCCTTCCTGGCAAATGGTCAGCTGATGGCGACCTCAGGCGCGCAGGGCGCGGTCCTATGGCCCTTCATCGGATCGAACGGGCCGATGGGGCGCGAGGCGACCGAGATCGGCTATGACGACACGACTCTGGTCAATCTGGTCTCGGCCCGCGCCGACCAGGGTTTGCTGGCCGCCGGCCTGACCGATGGGCGCGTCTGGGTCGCCCATCCAGCCGCCCAGGGTCTGAACTTCGTCAAGGCCGAGAAGGGGCCGGCCATTGTCGCCCTGTCGCTGAGCCCCGCCCTCGACAAGGTGGCTTGGGCCGATGAAGACGGCGCCGCTGGAGTCTTGATCCTCTGATGGCGACGGGCCGCAAGAGCTGGCGTCGCGTGGTGCTGACCGCGCTTCTGATCCTCGCCATGATCCCGGTCGCGGGCGTGCTGATCGTCGCCATCGTCCCACCGCCGCCCACCATCTTGATGTTGCGTCAACTCGCGAGGGGCGACGGCATGGACTATCAGTGGCGCGGCCTGAACCAGATCTCACCCAACCTGGTGAACGCCGCCATCGCCGCCGAGGACGCCCGGTTCTGCAGCCACCACGGCTTCGACATGGAGGCGATCCAGAAGGCCCTGAACCACAACGCCGAGGGCGGGCGTCTGCGCGGCGGATCGACCATCAGCCAGCAGACGGCCAAGAACGTCTTCCTGTGGCCCGGCCGCGACTGGATCCGAAAAGGTCTGGAGGCGGGCTACACCGTCCTGATCGAGGCCGTGTGGTCCAAGCGCCGGATCATGGAGGTCTATCTGAACGTGGTGGAATGGGCGCCCGGCGTCTATGGCGCCCAGGCCGCGTCGCGCCACTGGTTCGGCAAGGACGCCCGCGACCTGAGCCCGCGTGAGGCGGCGCGTCTGGCCGCCATCCTGCCGGCCCCGCGCCGTTACGAAGCCGCCGCGCCCGGCCCCTATGTGCGTCGGCGCGCCGCACGCGTTCAGGCGGCTATGGGCACGGTGCGTAACGAAGGTCTGAACACCTGCGTCGTCGGCCGCTGAACCGTCACGCTTGACGGGCGACCGGGCCTGACCTCTCCTGCCCGCGCTGTTCAGGAGATCCATCATGAAGCGTCAGATGATGACCGCCGTCGCGGTCTGCGCCCTCGCCTTCGCCGCCGGCTGCGCCAGCACCAGCGAACCCGCCGCCGGCGCGCCGGGCGTCGAGCAGACGGCCTCGACGACGCCCGCGCCGGTCGTCAGCGGCATGCGCGCCGACTATCCGGTCACCGCCGAGGGCGCGACCGCCTTCATCGCCGACGCCGAAACCAAATGGGCCGAGGTCAGCGAATATGTCGCCCGCATCCAGTGGGCGCGCGCCACCAACATCACCTTCGACACCATGTGGCTGGAGTCCAAGGCCAACGCCGAAGCGACCGAGCTTCAGGTCCAGCTGGCCAATCAGGCGGCCAAGTTCAACGACGTTCAGGTCGATCCGGTCGTGCGCCGCAAGCTGAACCTGCTGCGGCTCAGCCTGGTTCTTCCCGCCCCCAATCGTCCCGGCGCGGCCGAGGAGTTGGCCCAGATCACCACGCGGCTGGACTCGACCTATTCGACCGGTAAGTTCGATTTCAAGGGCAGGCCGATCACCCTGGACGAAGCCTCGCTGATCCTGGCCGACAGCCGCGATCCAGCCGAGACCAAGGCGCTTTATGAAGGCTGGCGCACCATCTCGCCGGTCATGCGCGACGACTACGCCCGCATGGTCGAGATCGCCAACGAGGGCTCGCGCGAACTGGGCTTCGCCGACACCGGCGCCCTGTGGCGGTCAGGCTACGACATGCCCGCCGACGATTTCGCCGCCGAGACCGACCGGCTGTGGGCCCAGGTGAAGCCCTTCTACGAGAACCTGCACTGCTATGTGCGCGCGCGGCTGAACGCCAAATACGGCGATGCGGTGCAACCCGATCACGGCCCGATCCGCGCCGATCTGCTGGGCAATATGTGGTCGCAACAGTGGGGCAACATCTACGACGTCGTCGCCCCGCCCAGCGGCGGCGCCTCCAGCTACGACCTCACCGAACTGCTGAAGGCCGCCGACTACGACGCGACGAAAATGGTCGGGACGGGCGAGGGCTTCTACGTCTCGCTGGGCCTCGACCCGCTGCCTCAGACCTTCTGGGAACGCAGTCAGATCACCCGCCCGCGCGACCGCGAAGTCGTCTGTCACGCCTCGGCCTGGGACTTGGACAACGCCGACGACATCCGCATCAAGATGTGCACCAACGTCAACGGCGATGACTTCTACACCGTCCACCACGAGCTGGGTCACAACTACTATCAGCGCGCCTACAAGAACCAGCCGATGCTGTTCCGGAACGGCGCCAACGACGGATTCCACGAAGCCATCGGCGACTTCGTCGGCCTATCGGCCCTGACCCCCACCTATCTGAACCAGATCGGCCTGTTGAAGACCACGCCGGGCGCGGAGGAGGACATTCCCTTCCTGCTCAAGATGGCCTTGGACAAGATCGCCTTCCTGCCGTTCGGCCTGATGGTCGACAGGTGGCGCTGGGACGTCTTCTCGGGCGAGACGGCGCCGGCCGCCTACAACACCGCCTGGACCGCCGACATGCTGCAGTACCAGGGCCTGGTTCCGCCGGGTCCGCGTCCGGCCAACGCCTTCGATCCGGGCGCCAAATACCATGTGCCCGGCAACACGCCCTATACGCGCTACTTCCTGGCGGCCATCTATCAGTTCCAGTTCCAGCGCGCGGCCTGCAAACAGGCCGGCTGGACCGGGCCGCTGCACCGCTGCTCGGTCTATGGCAACAAGGAGGTCGGCGCCCGCTTTAACGCTATGCTGCAGATGGGCCAGTCGCGGCCGTGGCAGGAGGCGATGAAGGCCTTTACCGGCGACGACGGCAACGACGCCTCGGCCATCGCCGACTATTTCGCCCCGCTGAACGTCTGGCTTCAGGAACAGAACCGCGGTCACCAGTGCGGATGGAGCGCCGCCTGATCACACGGCGGCGTTAACCATCCCCTTCACAATTCCCTTAACCGCCCGATGGCAATCTGAGCGCTAATCGGGCGGTCCGCGTCCTTTGGGATGGGCATGGTGAAGGTTTCCAATCGGATCGGCAGGGCGGTGCAGGCTCTGCGCATGTTCACGTCGCGCCTCTCATCGGACCGCGGCGGCAATGTCGTGATGATCTTCGCTTTGGTGATGCCGGCGCTGATCATGCTGACCCTGGGCGGCATCGACATCAACCGCGTGACGACGGCCAAGGCCCGCGTTCAGGACGCGCTGGACGCCGCCGCCCTAGCGGCGGCGCGGTCGTCCTATACCGATCCGAACGACCTGAAGACCGTCGCCCTGGTGGCCCTGAGAGCCAATCTGCGCAACGCCTCGGTGGAGCCGTTCGCCGACAACGACCTGAAGATCGAGTTAACGGACCGTCAGGTCATCGTTGCCGACCTCAAGGTCAATGTGAAGACCTTGGTGGCCAATATCTTCCTGCCGCCCTACGGCAAGATCCTGGACGATACCTTGCCCGTCAGTGTCCATTCCGAGGTGAACCGGTCATCGAAAGACATCGAGGTCGCGCTCGTTCTAGACATCACCGGGTCGATGGCCGGTTCACGTTTGACCAGTTTGAAGGACGCAGCCCGCCAACTGGCCACTATCGTCGTCCAAGACCGGCAATCACCCTATTATTCCCGAATGGCGGTCATTCCTTATTCGACAGGCGTCAATCTCGGAGACATGGCCAACGACGCTCGTGGTCCCGCCGTCCAATCCAAAGCAATCACAGCGGCAGGCTGGTCAACGGGGGTCGTACGGCCGATCACAGGAATTTCTAGGGCCTCGACAGGCTACGTCACCTCTTCGAAACACGGCTTTAAGGACGGCGATTTCATCTGGATCGATGGCGTGCGAGGCATGACGCAAGTCAACACCAAGGTTTATCGCGTCGCTAACGCGTCGGCGGACAACTTCTCATTGCAATCCTGGAACGGCTCGTTCTGGACGAACGTAAACACGTCAAGCAACGGGACCTACACGTCTGCGGGAACGGCTTCCGGCTGCAAACTCTCGGATTGTACGATCATCATCACCTCTCCTAACCACGGCCTTTCGACGACGGATCCGGCGACTGGCGCGCAATCGGGTGTACGCATAACGGACGTAGTCGGTATGACGCAGATCAACGCTGCAAATGCGGGCTCTTACTGGCTGATATCCAACGTCACAAAGGACACGTTCTCGATCAACGTCGTCGGTCCGCTCGTTGGAAATTATTCGTCAGGCGGCAAGGTCTGGTGCGGCAACGATGGATGCCAGTGGCGCATTTATCGTAGCGCCTCTGCAGCCATGAGGGTGTACGAGATTAGCGACTGTGTGAGCGAACGCACAGGTCTGCACAGCGATGATGATGCCCGTCCGTCCATTGCATATGTTGGCCGTTACTATCCGAATAAAAGCGGCTCAAACACCAAATGCACGGTTTCTCCGCTGTTGCCTTTGACTGACGACAAAGCCGAGATCAACAACCTGATTGGTCCGGTCAACTCGACCAATCAAGGCCTTCAGGCTGACGGATATACTGCTGCGCAAATCGGGCTGGCATGGGGATGGTACTCTGTCTCTCCCGAATTCAACTCGCTTTGGAGCGCCTTCCCGGCCGCCGCCTACGATCAGAGGAAGACTTTGAAAGCCGTGATTTTGATGACGGATGGCGAATTCAATGCACCATACTGTTCCGGCGTTCTGGGTCGCGACGCTTCATTCGGCGGCTCTGATCGCGCCGACTGTGCATCGACCAATGGCGAGCCCTATGGCCAGGCCAAGGCTCTTTGCACCGCTATAAAGGGCAAAGACATCATTCTTTACACCGTTGGATTCCAGGTTTCCGCCAATAGTACGGCCGGCAAGTTCCTGAAGGATTGCGCTACGACGCCTGCAAATTTCTTCCTCCCCGCCAGCGGAGCTGATCTCAAGGAGTCGTTCAAGGCCATCGGACGCGACATCACCCGACTACGGATTTCCCGCTGACGGCCTAGAGCAGGCGGATTTCGCGCAGGCGTTCGGTCAGATAATCCTCGGCCAGGATGGTCTTGCCCGCATAGCGATCGGGATTGTCCGGCGTGATGGCGCTGGGCAGGGTCTCGATCGGGAAGTCCGGGTTGAAGTGCAGGAAGAAGGGCGTCGAATAGCGGGCGAAGCCGCGACGCTCAGGCGCCGGATTGACCACGCGGTGGGTCGTCGACGGCAGGACGTGGTTGGTCAGCCGCTGCAACATGTCGCCGATATTGACGACCAGGGCGCCGGGCGGCGGGGCGATGTCGAGCCAGCTGCCATCCTTGTCCTTCAACTGAAGACCGGCCTCTTCGGCGCCGAGCAGCAGGGTGATGACATTGATGTCTTCATGCGCCCCGGCGCGCACGCCAGGCGCATCGGCCGGAACCGGCGGGTAGTGCAGCATGCGCAGGACGCTGTTGCCCATGTCGACCTTGTCCGCGAAGAAGTCGTCGCCCAGCTTCAGATAGCGGGCGATGGCGCGCAGGATCTTGGCGCCCAGGGCGTCCAGGTCCTCGAACATGCCATAGAGATGCTCGCGGAAGCCCTCGACCTCGGTCGGCCAGAGGTTGTCGCGCATATAGCGGCGATAAGGATGGCCTTCGGGCAGTTCCCGACCGACGTGCCAGAACTCCTTAAGATCGACCGTCTTGGCGTCCTTGGCCGCCTCGACCCCGAACGGGGTCAGGCCGCGTGCGCCGCCCGTGCCGGGCTGGTGATACTGACGCTTCACCTCTTCCGGCAGGGCGAAGAAGGCTTTGGCGTCGTCGATGGCTGCGGTGATGCGCGCCTCGTCCAGACCATGGTCGGCGACCACAGCAAAGCCATAGCGCGCGAAGGACGCGCCCAGTGCGTCGCTGAACGCCTGAAAATCGGCGTCGTACTGCGTCATCGAAACCGGCTGAATGGCGCGGTCGGTCGTGTGGTCCGTCTGGGTCACGCTCACGGCGTCGTCCTCGATCTGGGATGTGAGGCGGTTCCCATACGCTTAATCGGCGGCCTTGTCAGGGCCATGGCGCTTGCGGACGTGGAAGGCATTCATGCCCCGTACAGATTGGAACCTTCACAGTAAGCGCACGTTTCCGCGCCAGATCGCTCAAAAGAAAGGGACCATTCCATGCGCGCCAAGTTCATCGTCGCCAGCGTTTCGATCGCCGCCCTGCTGGGGGCTGCCGCCTGCACCACCACCGACCCCTATCGTTCGGGTCCGGTTCGCAACAACACCGGGACCGGCGCCATCGCGGGTGCGTTGGGCGGCGCGGTTCTCGGCTATCTGACCAACACCTCGAACGGCGAACAGGGCCGCAAGAACGCCCTGATCGGCGCCGGCATTGGCGCGCTGGGTGGTGCGGCGGTCGGTCAATATATGGATCGTCAGCAACGCGCGATGGAAGCCGAACTGTCCGGTTCCGGTGTCGGCGTGGCGCGTCAGGGGGACCTGCTTGTGCTGCGGATGCCGTCGGACGTGACCTTCGCCACGAACCAGTCCTCCATCGATCCGCGCTTCCTGCCCGTGCTGGACGATGTCGCCCGCGTTCTGCAGCAGTATGACCAGTCGACGGTGGACGTGATCGGCCACACCGACTCTTCAGGCGGCGACGCGATCAACCAGCCCCTGTCGGAGCGCCGCGCCAGCAGCGTCGCCTCCGAGCTGGTGCGCCGTGGCGTTCTGGCCCAACGCCTCTACGTCGCCGGTAATAGCTCGCGGAACCCGGTGGCCTCGAACGCCACCGCCGAAGGTAAGGCGCAGAACCGCCGCGTCGAAATCCTGATCCGTCCGTTCACCGGCTGATCGGAGCTAGAATAGATCCTCTGAAGGGCGGCGTCGCAAGGCGTCGCCCTTTTTGCTGCATGCTCGCGTCGTGCAGAGGGCGAGATGGCGAAAAGAAAAACGCCGCCTCCTTAAGGAAGCGGCGTTCTGTCTTTCGACGACTTCGAAGATGGAGATCGACCCGGCGAACCGGGCCAACCCCGAAAGTCTTAGAAGTTGATGTCGATGGTCGCGCGGCGGTTGAGCGGTTCGCGCACACCGTCGGCGGTCGGCTTGGCCAGGTTGGTTTCGCCCTTGCCGTC
>NZ_JZRG01000017.1:0-50909 GCF_000964075.1 Brevundimonas sp. KM4
GGGTCACATAGGGAACCGCAAAGGTGAGGTGCTGTCAGCTTAACCGCCTGCGGATGAAGTTCGCCCAACCCCGTCCGATTTTAGGCGACCGCTGCCGCCCAAGCGGCCTGCGCCTCGGCGCGGGAGCGTCGGAGGGTAGGACGGCTGATCAGGTGTCGCTGGATGTTGAAGGTGTTGTAGATCGCGGCGTGAGTGGTGAGGAAACGCTGGGCGGAGGCCTGGGATTTGAAGCCCTGTTGTTGTCGCTCTCGTCGTCGGATCGGCAGGTGGGAGTTCTCGACCCGGTTGTTCTCCCGCAGTCGGCCCGGTCGGTGAATTTCGGTTAGACCGAGCGCTCGAAGCGCCGCGCCGTATGACGCCAAGCCATCGGTCGTGATCCTTTCCGGCTCCACAGACTGGTTGCGCAGCAGACGGCCCAGCAGTTTCAACGCCGCTTCCGTATCCCGCCGACGCTGGACGACAAGGTCGAGGACCTCGCCTTCGTCATCGACCGCGCGCCACAGATACATCCGCCGCCCGCCGATCCAGCAGACCATCTCGTCGAGATGCCAGCGTGGCGATGGCGCCGGTCGGCGCTTCTTCAGCCGCCTGGCGATCAGCGGTCCAAACTTCTTCGTCCAACAGCGGATGGTTTCGTAAGTGACGTCGATGCCGCGTTGGGCCAGCAGTTCCTCGACGTCGCGTAAGCTCAGGCTGAAGCGGAAATAAAGCCAGACCGCATGACGGATCACCTCCGCCGGGAAGCGGTGGCGCTTGAACGACAGCGGTTTCATAAAAATCGTCCCCAGTCAGCCCTTTACGGGCATCCTCAGTGGAGACAAGTTAGCGTTAGACTGACAGCACCACGGCTAAGGACTGATAAACAGCTATGGCAATCACAATCGCTGAAATGCTGGTACGGACGCTGGCGGATGCCGGCATCGAACGGATATGGGGGGTGACCGGCGACAGCCTCAACGCGGTCAACTGGCAGCTCGGCAAGGACGGCCGCATTATCTTCATGCATGTTCGCCACGAAGAGGCAGGCGCGTTTGCGGCAGGCGCCGATGCGGCGGCGACGGGCAAGCTCGCCGTCTGCGCGGGAAGTTGCGGGCCAGGCAATCTCCATCTCATCAATGGTCTGTTCGATTGCCAGCGCAACCATGTGCCGGTGCTTGCCATCGCCAGCCACATCCCATCGAGCGAGATCGGCCTCGGTTATTTCCAAGAGACCCACCCGACCGAGCTGTTCCGCGAGTGCAGCCATTTCTGCGAGATGGTGACCAACCCGAAACAGATGCCCGAACTGCTCCACCGTGCCATGCGGACCGCCATCGGGCGGCGCGGCGTGGCGGTACTGGTGCTGCCGGGGGATGTATCGCTGCTCGAGGTGGATACGGACAGCGTGCCGGCCTTTGCCCTGCCCACGGTCACGGCACCCGAGCCCATGGCCGAGGATGTCGCGCAGGCTGCGGAGATTTTGTCCGGCGCCAAGCGCGTCACCATCCTTGCTGGATCGGGCTGCGCCGGAGCGCATGACGAACTGGTGGCATTGGCCGATCGGCTCGCAGCCCCCATCGTCCATGCCTTTCGTGGCAAGGAGCATGTCGAGTGGGACAACCCCTGCGATGTCGGCATGACCGGACTGATCGGCTTCTCGTCGGGCTATCATGCGCTCAAGGAATGCGACACACTGCTGATGCTGGGCAGTGATTTTCCCTATCGAAATTTCTATCCGACGGGGGCGAAGGTGATCCAGGTGGATCGTGACCCAGGCGCGCTCGGGCGGCGGGTGCCGCTCGATCTGGCGGTGGTCGCCGATGTTGGCCGGTTTGCGGCGGCGCTTGCACCGAAGATCGCGGAAGGCCGCAGTCGCACCTTTCTCGACAAGGCGCGCCAGCATTATGCGAAGACGCGGGCCAGCCTCGACGATCTCGCCCAGCCCCGCAAAGCGGGGCAGCCGCTCCATCCCCAATATGTCGCGGCCACGCTCGACAAGGTGGCGGCGCAAGATGCGATCTTCACCGCCGATGTCGGCACCCCGGTGATCTGGGCGGCGCGCTACCTCACGATGAACGGGAAGCGACGCCTGCTCGGTTCGCTCAACCATGGCTCGATGGCGAACGCCATGCCGCAGGCACTGGGCGCGCAGGGGGCGTTCCCCGGCCGGCAAGTCGTCTCGCTCTCCGGCGACGGCGGGCTGTCCATGCTGATGGGCGAACTGCTGACCGCCGTGCAGCTCAAGCTGCCGATCAAGATCGTCGTCATCAACAATGGGACGCTGGGCTTCGTGGAGATGGAGATGAAAGCGGGCGGCTATCCCGGCACCAATGTTTCACTGGAGAATCCCAACTTCGCCGAGGTCGCAAGGACGATCGGACTGTACGGCGTTCGCGTGGAGGATTCAGCCGCTCTGGAGCCGGCCTTGCGCGCGGCCTTCGCGCATGATGGGCCGGCGCTGGTGGATGTCGTGACGGCACGCCACGAAATCTCGATGCCGCCGACGATCGCAGCGGCGCAGGCAAAGGGCTTCAGCCTCTACATGCTGCGCGCTATCATGTCCGGGCGGGGCGACGAGATCACTGATCTCGCCACCACCAACCTCTTCCATTGAAAGGTGGCGCCATGCGTGTCGCGTTGTTTGTACCCTGTTATGTCGATGCCTTCGAACCCGAGGTCGGAATCGCGACACTGAACCTGCTACGCCGGTTCGGTGTCGATCCCGAATACCCCTTCGACCAGACCTGTTGTGGGCAACCCATGGTCAATTCGGGCTGCCACACCGAGGCGAAGGCGACCGAGGAACTGTTCGTCCGCAACTTCTCAGGCTTCGATTATGTCGTCGTGCCCTCGGGAAGCTGCGCGCATCAAGTCCGGCGCAACATGACGGCCATCGAGCAGACCGAGGAGGTGCGCCACGTCCGCGAGCGAACCTATGAGCTGGTCGAGTTCCTCCACGACGTGCTAAAGGTGGATGGCTTCCCCTGGGCCGAATTTCCGCACAAGGTGAGCTACCACAACAACTGCAACGCACTGCGTGGTCTCTTCCATGGCAGCATGTCCGAACGGCGCGAGCCGGCACACTCCAAGCCGCTTGACCTGCTGCGCATGGTAAAAGGGCTGGAGCTGGTCGAAAAAGCCCGACCCGACGAGTGTTGCGGGTTTGGCGGCACGTTCAGCGTGTTCGAGCCGGCCGTCTCGGTCAAGATGGGGCAGGACAAGGTCCACGACCATGCCAAAGCCGGTGCTGACTATGTCGTCTCGGCCGACAGCTCCTGCATGCTGCATCAAAAGGGTTGCGCAGATCGGCTCGGACTTCCGCTCAAGTTCCGCCATATCGCCCAGGTACTGAACGGAGATGCCGCATGACCGGACCGGATGAACCGCGCCGCGCAGAGGATGGTCTGCCGGCCCTGCTCCATGAGGAATTGCACACGGCCGATGACGGCGCGGCACGCAGCGCCAGTGGCGAGCGGCTGAGCCACGGTGAGGGAACATCCCGGCCGTTGAGCCCGCCCGCAGCCGAGCCCCAACCACGCGGAGCGAAGCTTTACCACCGCAAGCCCGTCGATCACAACGAGGCGGCGATGCGTTTCATCGATGCGCCGCGCCATGCGGAGATGCATGACGAACGCCTCTGGGACCTGCGCCAGAAGCGTGACCGGCAAATGCACGGCCTTGTCGAATGGGAGGAGCTGCGCGGGCTGGCATCGGCCATCAAGCAACACACGCTCTCGAACCTTGGCGACTATCTCGAGCAGTTCGAGGCGCAGGCGCGGGCCAACGGCATCCACGTCCACTGGGCGCGGGATGGGGCCGAGCACAACCGCATCGTCCATGGCATCCTTGCCGATCATGGGGCGAAGAATCTCATCAAGTCCAAATCGATGCTGACCGAGGAAACCGGCCTGCGTGATTACATGGCCGGCGTCGGCATCGAGGTGGTGGAGACCGATCTCGGCGAGCGCATCCAGCAGCTCGACGACGAGGCGCCGAGCCACATCGTCGTGCCGGCCGTCCACAAGCTGCGCAGCGATGTGGCGCAAGTGTTCGCCGACAAGCTCGGCACCGATCCCGCCAACGACGACGTCCACTATCTCGCCGAGCAGCAGCGCGAGAAGACGCGCCCCCTGATTCTCGATGCGGATGCCGGCATGACCGGCGCAAACTTCGCGGTGTCCGAGACGGGGACCTTTGTCGTCTGCACCAACGAGGGCAATGCGGACCTGTCGGCCAACGTGCCGCCGCTCCACATCGCCTCGATCGGGATCGAGAAGCTGATCCCGCGCATCGCCGACCTGGGCGTGTTCATCCGCCTGCTTTCACGCTCCGCGCTAGGTTCGCCGATCACCCAATATACCTCGCATTTTCGAGGACCCCGCAACGGCGGTGAGATGCATATCGTGCTGGTCGATAATGGCCGCTCCGCACGGCTCGGCGAGCCGGAATTCTGGCAGAGCCTCAAATGCATCCGTTGCGGTGCCTGTATGAACACTTGTCCGGTCTATCGCCGCTCGGGCGGGCTTTCCTACGGCGCGACCTATTCCGGGCCGATCGGCCTGATCCTCGATCCGACCTTCAACCGGAAGCGCTATTCGACTCTTCCCTTTGCCTCCACTCTCAACGGCTCGTGCACCAATGTCTGTCCGGTGAAAATCAACATCCACGAGCAGATCTTCGCGTGGCGCAAGGCATTGGCGGAAACGCACGATATCGGCCTGGGCAAGCAGGCGCTGATGAAAGCGGCAGGCACACTCCTGTCACATCCCTCTCTCTACCGCACGGCCGTCGCGGCGGCCGACGGTGCGCTCAAGGTGCTGCCCAGCTTCGCGCTCGCCAATCCGCTCAACAGCTGGACCGCGCGCGGACGTGACATGCCGGATGCCCCGAAGGAAACCTTTCATCAATGGCATAAGCGAACCAATGGCGGAAAGGAGGGCCAATCATGAGCGCGCGCGAGAACATTCTGGCGGCGGTGCGGGCGAACCGGCCACTGGGCGATCATCCATTGCCCGAGCTGCCGATTTTTCCTTTCGAGGCGGGTGAGGGACTGGTTGCATCGTTCCTCCGTAACCTCGAAGCGATGGGTGGACACGGTATCGAGGGGCAGAGCATCGATGCCTTCCTGCAGGAGCAGTTCCCGCAGGCCAAGGTGATCGCCTCTGCTGTTCCCGAATATCGCGGCAACCGCGATCTTATGGGTGTTGCAGCCCCGCGTGATCTCGCCGATGTGGACATTACGATTGTGCGGGCCAGCTTCGGTGTGGCGGAGACGGGTTCCGTGCTGCTGCCGGACACGGCACTGGTCACAAACGCTGCCGCTTATCTCGCGCAGCATCTCGTCGTATTACTCGCCCCCGCTGCCATCGTGCCCACGCTTCAGGAGGCCTATCGGCGGCCGGAATTCCACGAGCATCGCTATGCCAGTTTTCATACAGGCCCCTCCGCAACGGCCGACATCGAGGGCGTGCTCATCCACGGCGCACAGGGGGTGCGGTCATTGACCGTGCTCCTGCTCGACGCGGCAGTGTGAGAAAGCACCGGCAGGGATCATTCCGACGAAATCCCGGTCGTTCAGGGTCAAGCATGCCATCAAGAAAGGATTCCCAGGAAAGCCATTTCGCTTATCTTACGTCGCTACAGCAATCCGCCTTCAGCGTCCTCAAGAGCCTGCCGCTCAAGAGCCGCGTGGCGCAGGGTTTGCTGATGGCTCTGCGCGCTGTCTGTGGCGCGGGACTTGCTTACAGCATCGGCGTTGCCCTGCACACCGAACAGGCCTTTTGGGCCGCCATCACCGCCATCGCGGTCACCCAGCACGACTATGCGGACACGCTGAGCCAGTCGCGCGACCAGTTTATCGGCGCGCTGGCCGGCGCTGTCTGTGGCTTCGCGGCTGCCACGCTCGGCACGGAAAACATCGCGATCTATCTCGCGTCGGTGGCCGTGGTGATCGTCGTGTGCTGGTGCCTGAAAGTCAGTACGGCCGCGCGGCTTGCCGGTATTACGACCACCATCGTATTGCTCGTGCCCGCGCATGGCCCGGTCTGGACCGTCGCGCTGCTCCGTGGCGCCGAGGTCACCCTTGGCATGTTGTGCGCAATACCGGTGCTGTCAATTTAACCGCCTTCGGATGAAGTTCGCCCAACCCCGGCCGATCTAAGTGGTCGCCGCCGCCCAGGCGGCAGCCGCCTCGGCGCGAAAGCGGCGAAGGGCGGGGCGGCTGATCAGATGTCGCTGGGTGTTGAAGGTGTTGTAGATCGCGGCGTGGGTGGAGAGGAATCGCTGGGCGGAGGCCTGGGATTTGAAGAGCTGCTGCTGGCGTTCTCGTCGTCTGATCGGCAGGTGGGAGTTCTCGACCCGGTTGTTTTCGCGTAGCCGGCCTGGTCGATGAAGGCTGGTGAGGCCGAGCTCCCGAAGCGCTGATCCATACGAAGCCAGACCATCGGTCGTGATCCTCTCCGGTTCGATGGGCTGGTTTCGTAACAGGCGTACCAGCAGCTTCAGGGCCGCCTCATTGTCCCGCCGTCGCTGAACGACGAGGTCGAGGACCTCGCCTTCGTCGTCCACAGCGCGCCACAGATACATCCGCCGTCCGCCGATCCGGCAGACCATTTCGTCGAGATGCCAACGTGGCGACGGCGCCGGCCTTCGCTTCTTCAGCCGCCGCGCGATCAGCGGTCCGAACTTGATTGTCCAGCAGCGAATGGTCTCGTAGCTGACCTCGATCCCGCGCCGGGCCAGCAACTCCTCGACGTCTCGAAGGCTGAGGCTGAAGCGGAAATACAGCCAGACCGCATGGCGGATCACCTCCGCCGGGAAGCGGTGGCGCTTGAACGATAGCGGTTTCATGAAAATCGTCCCCGGTCAGTCCTTTACGGCCATCGTCAGTGGAGACAAGTTAGCGTTAGACTGACAGCACCCCCCTTCGGCATCGGTTACGAACGCGCTCAGTTGATGACGCCGAACGGCAATCAATGGGCCTATACAAACGACGGCGCCAACGCCATCGCCCAGCAGACGACCAAAGCCGTGGTGGCTAATGAGGTCTACGAACTCACCGCCGAGTTCGGGCGGCGCACGGACAATCCCGCTGTCACGCCCAGTCTCGAACTCTGGGTCGGCGGCACGGTTACAGAGGGCGGTGTCGTTGGCGGCACGCGTGTCGGCACGCAGAGCGTCACTCCCGGCTCGGGACAGTTCGCGCCCGTCACGGTGCGGTGGACGGCGCCGGCTGCCGGTCCGCTGATCGGTCAGCGCCTCAGCGTACGACTGGCGAACAGTTCGGGCGCCCAGGCCAACTACGACAATGTCAGCCTGACCGCGACGCCGGGCGTGGCGCCGGTTCCGACCCTGTCCGAATGGGCGATGATCCTGTTCGCCGCCATGCTGGGCGGCGGCGCGTCGCTCTACCTCCAATACCGACGCCGGCTCGCCTGAAAATTTAAGCGTCGAGCCCCGCCTCCGGCCTGTCGGGGCGTCTGTGACCACACTGTTCGACTGGAAACCGTGTTGACCAACACCACCCGCCCGCTTGCTCTCAAGCTTCGCGATCACATCAAGGCCGCGTTTCTGGCCGGCGTCGTCCTTCTGGTGCCGGCAAGCGCTTCGGCGCAGACCGTCACGACATATGCGACCGGGGCAAACAATCCGTTCAGTCTGTCGTTTGATCGGGGCGGCCAACTCTATGTCGCAGAACCTGCATTCGACAGAATATCGAGGGTCCCAGTGGGTGGGGGGAGCGCCGCTCTTTTAGTCATCAACACTCCGGGCTCTGGCCAGGGGGGCATAATCGGGCCTGACGATGCTCTGTATGTCCCGAACAATAACGGCGAGGTCTATCGATACGCGCCGGGCGCCACGACTGCCGACGCCTCGGCATATGCGACAGGTTTTGGGACCGAACTCTACGCCTTGGCTTTCGATGATGCGGGCCGCCTGTATGGCGCGTCGTTCGGTAGCAAGACCATTTTCCGCACACCTGAGGGAGGCGGTGCGGCCAGCGCTGTATGCACCTTGCCGACAGGCAGTTTCACCATCGTCATCAGCGCCGCCGGCAATCCATTGGCGGTCTCACAGTCAGACGCCCGCATTTATCAGTGTTCGGGGAATACGGTCTCGACCTTCGGTGTTTTGCCTGACGGAGAGAGTTACAGCCTGACAAAGGATGCAGCAGGCAATATCTATTCCGGGTTGTTTTCAGGTCCGAACGCGGGCGAAATCTATCGCTTTCCGCCAAATGGTGGAGCCCCCGCACTCGTCACCCGAATTCAAGGCGCGAGCATATACTCCTTGGCGTTCAGAAACGCCGATTTGTACGCTGGAGATTACAATACCTCCAGGGTGTTGCGTGTTGCGAATGTGGCGCCGCCTGCCACGCCCGCGCCCGTTCCCACGATGACCGAATGGGCGATGATCCTGTTCGCCATGATGCTTGCGGGCGGGGCGGTGCTCCATCTTCAGCGCCGGCGTCAGTTCGCCTAGGCTGGCCCAGAACGCCCGCACCGTCACGGGCAGGGAGCGCGTCAATGCCGAGAGCCACGTCGATGCTGAAGTCGCCGGCCGTCCAGTATCTGGGTCTGTTCCTGCTGATCACCGTGGCGCTGTTCAGCGTTCTGGCCACGCCCTGGGCCGAGCGCCTGTTCGTCGCCCCCTTCACCCGCAGCCTGGTGCACGCCTGCGCTATGCTGATCGATCTGGTCGACAATCGGGTGATCGCAGACGGCGCCATTCTGCGCTTCGATGACGGCAAGGGCGCCGTGCAGGTGCTGGCGGGCTGCAACGCCGTGGAGGTCTGCGCCCTGCTGACGGCCGCGATCATCGCCTTTCCCGGCAAGCTGCGATACGGCCTGATCGGCGCGGCCGCCGGCATCGTCGCCCTTCAGACCATCAACCTGTTGCGCATCATCAGCCTGCTATACCTCTCGCGCGGGTCGCAAGAGGTTTTCGAATTCTTTCACCACTATGTCTGGGACGCCATGATCGGGCTGGAGGGGTTGCTGATCTTCTTCTTCTGGACACGTTGGCAGGCGCGGCGCGAGGCCGACGACCGGACCGCCGCCACGTCGGTCGCGGCATGAGCCGGATGTCGCGTCCAGCCGCCCGCACGCCCGAAGACGCCGCGCGTCGCCGTTTCGCGATGTGGGCCGGCCTGTCCCTGATCGTTCTTCTGCCGCTCTGGTGGATTTGGGGTGCGGATCTGGTCATCGCCGCCTTGCGGCCGGTTGCGGGGGTCGTCTTCCGCCTCTTCGGCCTGACCGGGGCGATTGAGCCGATGGCCGGCGGCGGCTGGGCGGTTGGAACGCATCTGACCGAATCTGGCCGTCCCATCACCCTGCCGCTGAGTCAGGAAGCGCTGCGCCGCATGATGCTGGGTTTTCCGCTACTGGCCGCCTTCATGATCGCCCCGCCGCGTGTGGAGCGGATCTGGCGAATGGCGGCGATCGCCGTTCCGGTCCTGTGCCTCGTCTTCATTTTCTTTCTGGTTCTGGCCGTCTGGGGCGACCTGGCCCCGATGCTGAGCCCGGATTTGGCGTCGGAATCGCTGGGCGTCCGCGTTCGCGCCGATCAACCGCCCTTGCCCGGCTTGCTTGCGCAGGTGGCGATCATCGGACGCTATGTGGCCTATTCGATCGCACCCCTGCTGACGGCCCTGATTTTGTGGGCCACGCTCAATCCCAGGGCGCTGAAGGCCCTGGTCGCCGATATCGGGGCGTAGCGCGATCAACCGGGGGTGGACCGGCAGCGCAAGTTTTCGTCTGAACGATTCGGCGGAGGCGGCCGGTCCGGCCCGTCAGCTTCGCCGAGCCGGACAGGCCGCCCGTCAGGTGATCCGAAGGGCGCCGTTTCGTCCGAGCTCGGCTCTCGGCTCCGTCGCCTCAGACGGCATGCTGACGGCGGTGAAGATAAAGCGCCGCCGATCCCGCCAGAACTGCGCCCAAGATGATCATCGCCCATTCGGAAAGAGTCGGGATGGCGGCTGGCGGAGCTGCGACCAACAGCTGCAGCGTACTTTCCTTCTGAATATTGTGATCGGCGAGCGTACGGCCGTCATCCAGTTCCCGCCCGGCGAACACGAGCCGCATGTCCATCGGATCTATGCTGGTTTGATCCTGGATCAGGATTTTCACATTTTCGATGGAATCGCTCGGTTCCACATCAAGGGTGAGCGTGCTGCTACCTGTCGCGACAAAAATTTGCATGGCGGCGGCTGGCGAAACGGCGGCCAGGGCCAAGCAGAAGCTTAGCAACAATACTCTCAACGACTTCAAGATTCGGTATTCCGTAAACAAAACATGGCGATGAAGCCGGCGGTTGCGTGATGATTAGAGTTGGAAGCCGTCAAAAGGCAAGGGGGACGGCCGGACACTGTCGCTAACCCGTTTGAAAAGACGAGGCTGGATCGCGCCAGGTGCGCACACCACTAAAGGCGCTCGACGCCGCAGCCCTGCAAATACAACGCACCGCAGGTTCTCCGGCAAGACGATGAGAGCGCCAGCCGGCCGCCGTGCCTTTCGATCACGATGCATGACGCCGCGGCGTAACCCCGACCGGTCAGCTCTCTGCAAGCGTCCGTTTCCACGCCGGATAGTCGCGGGTCAGCAGGGTTTCGGGCCATTCGCCGACGTAGCGATAGCCGTTACGGCGTTCGTGGTCGATCTGCATCAGGTCGCGCCGGATGATGGAATCGCGCCCGATGTAGATGGGGCGGCCGTCTTCCAGATCGTAGAACCGGGCCCAGATGCGCGCGCCGGGCTTGGGAGCCAGGATGCGGTCGCGGCGGCCTTGGGCGTCGGTGACGAAGATCTCGGTCGTGTCAGCGAGCGCGGCGCTCTCCAGCCAGGCGACGGCGCCGTCCACGGCGGCGACGACGTCGGGACCGGGGTCGGGCAGGCTCATCAGGAAGCGCACGATGCCGACGCTTTCCTGACCCGACAAGGACGGGGGCTCGAAACGACGCGCCCAGGCGGGCGCCAGGGTCCGGGCGTCGTGCTGGGCGCACCAGCCGGTCAGGACGCCGTCGCGCCGCACCTGAGTCTTCAGCAGGGTCTCGACCCCGCGCGCCACGGCCTGACGCGCCCGCTCGCGCCGCGCTTCGTCGACGAAGCCATGGGGCGCCGCGCCGTCGCCCACATCGCGCAACAGCTCGAGCACATGGACCATGGCGTCGTCGTTGTAGGTGATCTGGTCGTGATAGCCGCCGCGCAGCGGATAGAACTGGGCCCAGCCGCCGTTGGGCTGTTGCGCCGCCAGCAGATAGTCGAGACCCCGGTCGAAGGCGGCGCGGCTTTCGGCGTCCCCGGCCGCGATCGTTCGCGCCAGAAAGGCCAGCGGCTGGGTCGTGCCGCCATTGTCGATCGTGTTGGTCAACGCGGGGTCCGCATCGGGGCGGGGCGGGGCGAACAGGTCGGTGTTCTTGGGCCAACCGCCTTCGGCCGATTGATGCTGAATGACGATCGCGGCCAGACGATGGGCCTCGGCCGATCCATACCAGCCGGCCGGACGGCGCAGGGCGGCGCTGTTCCAAGCGGCGGCGGGCGAGGCGGCGACGGTTTCCTGCGCCGACGCCGGCGCTGACGTGACGCCGGCCGCGATCGCCAGGGCGCCGAGGATGAGGACCGTGTGCTTCATCGAGAGCCTTTCGGGTTCGGCAAGAAGAAGGGGACGCCGATGTTTCGCGGCGTCCCCTGAAGGGACAGCGTCCCGGGAGAAGTCAGCTGTCGATCGTCATCAGAACACGAACCGCGCGCCGACGAAGTACTGGCGCCCGGTCGAGCCATAGTTGTTGACCACCGGATCGGCCTGATAGGCCCAGCGCGTATCGGTCTGATTGGTCAGGTTCAGCGCCTCGGCGGTGAAGGTGACATTGTCCGTCAGCTTGTAGGTGAAGGCCGCATCCACGTTCAGCGTCTCTTCCGAGCCGATGAAGTCGTTGATCAGCGGCGAGTCGCACACGCCCGGATCGCAACCGCCCGACGCCAGCGGATAGGTGGTCTGATAGGCGGCGCGATAGGCCGACGAGACACGCGCGCTCCACTTCTCGACCTCATAGAAGATCGTGGCGTTGAACGACTTGGGCGAGGCGCCTAGGAAGGGCGCCGTGCCGGTCAGGTTGCGGGCCGGGTCCAGGATGTATTCCAGCTCGGATTCGATCTGGGTGTAGTTGGCCTGGATGCCGAAGCCGTCGAACGGCGCGGGCAGGAAGGTGAAGTTCTGCTGATAGGCGATCTCGAAGCCGTCCAGCTTGCCGCCCGGCGCGTCGTTGTACTGACGCACCTGGAAGGGCAGGTCCTGGTCGATATAGGCCCGGCGACTATCGGAGGCGACATCGGTCAGGCCGTCATAGGCGGCGCGCAGATTGGCGATCTGTTCGGCGTTGAAGATCTCGCTCAGCTTGCCTTCGCGCAGCACCACCTGCGGGAAGCTTTCGATCTCCTTGGGCGCCTTTGATCCGGCCTATGTCGAGGGCGTGCGCCGCATCGGCCAGACCCACGCCCGCATCGGCCTGGAGCCGCGCTGGTATATCGGCGGCTACGCCCTGGTCCTGGAAGGGCTGATCGAGGCGATCGTCACGTCCCACGCCAAGACACGGTCGCTGTTTTCGAAGCGCGACGACGGCAAGGCCTTGGCGGCGACGCTCGCCAGCGTGGTCAAGGCTGCCATGCTCGACATGGATTTCGTCATTTCGCTGTATCTGGAAGCCTCCGAGACCAAGCGCCTGGAGGCGGACCAGAAGCGCGCAGAGGCCGAGGCCGAGCAGACGCGGGTGGTGGAGGATACCGCGGCGGCTCTGGCGGCTCTGGCGCAGGGCGACCTTCGAACCCGCATCGCGTCGGACTTCACCGGCGGCTACGCGCGTCTCAAGACCGACTTCAACACCGCCATGCAACGTCTGGACGACGCCATGGCCGAGATCGCCGGCAATACGGGCGCCATGCAATTGGGCGCCGCCGAAATCAGCGAAGCGGCCGACGACCTGTCGCGGCGCACCGAGCATCAGGCGGCGACGCTGGAGGAAACGGCGGCCGCGTTGGACGAGATCACCGCCACGGTGAAGCGGGCGGCCGAAGGCGCCAGTCGCGCCGCCGCGGTCGTGGAAACCTCACGTCAATCCGCCGAGCAGTCGCGCGAGGTGGTCAGCCGCGCTGTCGAGGCCATGACCGCGATCGAACAGTCTTCGTCTCAGATCAACCAGATCATCGGCGTCATCGACGAGATCGCCTTCCAGACCAACCTTCTGGCCTTGAACGCGGGCGTCGAGGCCGCGCGCGCAGGCGACGCCGGCCGAGGATTCGCAGTGGTGGCCTCCGAGGTTCGGGCCCTGGCGCAGCGTTCCGCAGAGGCGGCCAAGGAGATCAAGTCGCTGATCACCACCTCGTCCGTCCAGGTGAAGTCCGGCGTGACCTTGGTCGCGGAAACGGGCGAGGCCCTGTCGTCCATCGTCAAGCGCGTCGCCGAAATCGACGAGCTGATGAACGAGATTACGGCCTCGACGCGCGAGCAGTCGACGGCGCTGGAAGAGGTCAACACCGCCGTCAACCAGATGGACCAGGTGACCCAGCAGAACGCCGCCATGGTCGAACAGTCGACGGCGGCCAGCCATAGCCTGACCTCTGAGAGCCGTCAGCTGTCGGATCTGGTCCAGCGCTTCAGCCTGACGCGCGAAACCGCGCTGAGCAGCCGAGCCCTCGCCGCGCCGGCGCCGCGCAAGCCGAGCGCGGCCCGGCCTACGCGCCCGGCCGCCCTGCGATCCTCCGGCTCGGCCGCCTTGGCCGTCGTGGAGGAGGCGGACACGGCCGGCTGGGAGGAGTTCTGAAAATGAGCGAAGGAAGCGCGAGCTACCGGATGACCCTGGCCTGCGGGCGGCTTTTGATGCTCGACGAGATCAATGCGGTGACGTCGCGCTGGAACGAAGCCCTGGCCGCCAGCCAGACCGACGAACAGACCTTCCAGACCATATCGATCGCCTGGCGCGAAATGGGCGCCTTTATCAGCCGCGCCGTCTTTCAAAACGCCGCCGACGTTCGCCGACTATCGCTGGAACACCGTTGCCAAAGCGCTGGAAACGACAACGGCTGACTGACGGAGCTTCCTAATCAGCTGCGACCAAAACAACTGGTCGGCGTGACATCAGCATGATCATCAGCAGACCGAGGGCGGACGCGCCGGCGCCGGCCAGAGCAACGGCTGGGTAGCCGAGGCCGCCGGCGATGACGGCGCCGCCCAGAGCGGCCCCGATGGCGTTGCCGAGATTGAAGGCGCCGATGTTGACAGCCGAAGCCAGGTTCGGGGCGTCACGCGCTGCATCCATCACGCGAACCTGAAGCGGCGGCACGAGCGCGAAGCTGGCGATGCCCCACAGGAAGATGAGAACGGCGCTTACGTTGGCGAAAGGCATGGCCACGGCGAAGGTCAGCAGGACCATCGACAGGCCGGCGAGGGTGACGATCAGCGTGCGATCGACGGAACGGTCAGCAAACTTGCCGCCGATCCAGTTGCCGACGGTCAGGCCAAGCCCATAGAGGACGAGCATCGCGGTGATGAAACCCAGCGACGCGCCGGTCTGTTCGCGCAGGATCGGCGTGATGTAGGTGAAGACGGTGAACATGGCGCTGGAGCCGATAACTGTCAGGGCCAAGGCCGACAGGACGCGTCTGCGGCCAAGCACGCGCAGTTCAGCCAACATGTCGCCGGCGGAAGGTGCGGCGGCTTTCGGCAGGGTCAGGGCGAGGGCCGCCATCACCATGACGCCGATCATCGCAATGCCGCAGAAGCTGGCCCGCCATCCCAAGGTTTCCCCAGCCCAGGTGGCCAGAGGCACGCCCACGACATTGGCGATGGTCAAGCCCATGAACATGGCAGCCACCGCCCCGGCCTTGCGGTCCGGCGGCACCAAACCGGCGGCGACAATGGCGCCGACGCCAAAGAAGGCGCCATGGTTCAGCGACGTGATGATCCGCGCGATCATCAGCAGGGCGTAGTTGTCAGCCAGCGCAGACAGCGCATTGCCAATCGTGAAGATGCCGGCGAGACCTATGAGCAGGGTGCGGCGCGGAACGCGGCCCGTGGCCAGGGTCATCAAGGGCGCGCCCAGGACGACGCCCAGAGCGTAGGCGCTGATCAGCAGACCGGCCGATGGAATAGAGACGCCCAGATCGGTCGCGATGACGGGCAACAGCCCCATCGGGGCGAACTCGGTCACGCCGATGCCGAACGCGCCGGCGGCGAGCGCCAGCAGGGGAGGGTTGAGTTTCATAGGATGGAAATCCGCAGACCAATAAGACTTGCGCACAGATGGACGCGGTCGTGCCCAGCGGTTAGGCCTTTTGGAAGCGAAGGATTTTTGAAATGCACGCAAAGGCGCCGTCAGCGGGCGCGGATCGCGCCCGCGACATGGAGGTGTTCGCGGCTGTGGCTGCGGGCGGCAGCTTTTCAGCGGCTGGTCGGGTTCTTGGGCTGACGCCATCGGCCGTAAGCCGAACGATCGATCGGATCGAGGCGCGACTGGGCGTGCGGCTCGTTCTGAGGACAACCCGCGCCTTGACGTTGACGGTCGAGGGCCAGGCCTATCTGAGCGCCGCAAGGAGAATTGTCGCCGACCTGGATGAGGCCGAGCAGTCCATCTCGGACCAGGGCGCGCCGCAGGGACGCCTAAGGGTTAGCGCATCCCTGGCGCACGGTCGGCAGGTGGTCGTGCCGCTGATCGGCGCGTTCGTGGCGCGCTACCCGCAAATCCTCGTCGATATCAATCTGACGGATACGGTCGTGGATGTCGCGGCCGGACAGGCCGATGTCGCCATTCGCTTCGGACCGCTGCTGGACAGTCCGCTGACGGCGCGACGGCTGGGTGAGACAGGGCGAACGATCGTGGCGTCGCCGACCTATCTCGCGCGTCGCGGCGTGCCGTACGTGCCAGAGGACCTGCACCAACATGACTGCCTGAATTTCAACTTCCGAAGACTGGAGCCCGTGTGGCCTTTTCGACGGGACGGTCGTGACTATGCGCTGACGGTTCGCGGCCCCGTGGAAGCGAACAATGGCGAGAGCCTGACGCAACTTGCGCTGGCCGGCGTCGGCGTAACGCGCGTGGGCAACTTCAGCGTCGCCGAGGCCATTGCGAAGGGTGAGCTTGTGCCGCTGCTTGAGGATTTCAATCCTGGCGATCGTGAGCCCATCCATGCCGTTTTTGTCGGCGGCGCCAGCGTTCCCGCTCGCATCCGGGTGTTCGTCGATTTCTTGGTCGATCAACTGCGGCCACGGTCGGTTGCAAGAGATGCGACCGAAGTCGCCCCTGGTGCTGACACGGGGTGATCGCGGCAAATCGTCGTGGAAATGATCCGTGCGGAACCGTCGCAGCTGGCATGGCTTTTTCCTTTCACGGGGATCAGGAGATCCGGCAAGCGGTTGGGGGTACAGCTTTGAGTTGGATGCCGTATTGCGGTCCTGCGCCAGCCCTTGGCGAGTGGCGCTGGAATCTTGATCCGATCTTGCTGGCCATCCTCGTTGCAGCCGCGGGCCTGGTCCTCTGGCGGCTGGAAGGGCGGCGGCGCGGTTATGGCCTGGCGGCCGTAGCGGTATTGGCCGTTGGATTTGTGTCCCCCCTGTGCGCCCTCAGTTCGGCGCTGTTCTCGGCGCGGACGGTGCATCATGTGCTGTTGGTCGGCCTCGCCGCGCCCTTGCTGGCGGCCGCCCTGCCGATAAGACGATATGGATCGCTGATCCTGGCGACGGCGGTGCAGGCGGTGGTGTTCTGGGCCTGGCACGCGCCTGACGCCTATGGCGCCGCCCTGTCGAAAGATGCGGTCTATTGGGTGATGCAGATCAGTCTGCTGGCGAGCGCCGGCTGGTTCTGGTGCGCGGCGCGGTCGGCGTCTGCGCCGGCGGCCGTCATCGCCCTGTTGGCGGCCATGCTGGCGATGGGGCTGCTCGGGGCGGTGCTGACCTTTGCGGGGCAGGCGGTCTATGCGCCCCATGCCTATTCGACCCTGGCCTGGGGCATGACGCCGCTCGAGGATCAGCAGGCGGCCGGGCTGATCATGTGGGCGCCGGCGGCGGCGCTGTATCTATTCGCCGCTCTGTGGCGGCTGGGTCGGATGATCGGCCCCGACGCCAAGGCGCATCCCGCATGATCGAAAGACTGTTCAGGCAGCTGCTGGAATGGGCGGCGGGTCACCATGACGAGGGTCGCTATTCGCCCGTCGGCATCGGCTTTCACTGGGTGATGGCGGGGCTGGTGATCTTCCAGCTCGGTTGGGGTTGGTGGATGGGGCGCCAGCCGGTGGGCGGCGCCATGATGGCCGCCTACGACCTGCATTTCGCGATCGGCGTGCTGATGCTGATCCTGGTGATCGGCCGGCTGTCGTGGCGTTTGCTGGCGCCCGACCTGATCAACGATGCGGACAAGCCGGGTTGGGAGAGCATGGCCGCCCATGTGACCCACTACGTGTTCTACATCTGCCTGTTCGGCCTGCCGCTGTCGGGCTGGGCCATGATTTCGGCGACGGATCGGACGCGCCAGCTGGAGACGTTGGGGTTCATCAAGTGGCCGCTGCTGCCGCTGCAGGATCTGTCCAACACCCAGCTATGGGCGATCGAGGCGGCGGCGGAATGGATGCACTGGGGACTGGTCATCACCCTGCTGCTGATGATTCCGATCCACGCCGGCGCGGCGCTCAAGCACCATCTGATCGATAGGGACGACGTGTTTCACGCGATGCTGCCGGTCGTGCCGCTGCTTCGACCGAAGCGGACCCGGTGGCAGCGGCGCTGGCGCGCGCTGGAGAAGCGGGTTGCGTCGACAGCCAGGACGCTATGGCGCGGGCTTCTGGGTCCGAAAGCGATTTGACGGCGGCCGCCATGACGCCGCGTGGGTCGTTGCGACGTTTGCCCGCTTTCCAGCGGTCGATCTGTTCCAACGTATAGGCGGCGGGCTGACCGGCGATCTGCGGATTGCCGCCTTGGCCCGAGCCTTGACCCCGATCGCCGTGACATGAGGCGCAGGCGACGATGCCGCGCGAAGGGTCGCCGTGCAGATAAATGGCGGGCGCGGGCGCCATCGACACGGGTGTTTGCGTCGGCGGCGCGGGCAGGGCGGCGTAGTAGGCGACCACCTCGCGTCGGCCCTGCTGGTCCAAGGCCTTGGTGATGCGCGTCATGGCGTCGTCGGGACGCAGGCCCGATGCATAATCTTCCAACTGCTTTTGCAGATAGCCGGGGTCCAGGCCCGCAAGCCGCGGGGCGGCGACCCCGTCCCCGCCGCCGTCCAGGCCGTGACAGGTAAAGCAGGCGTTGGCCGCCCCGCCGGCGCCGCCGCTCATGGCGATGACCTGACCATTCGCCGTGAACGTGCGATCCGTCTGGCCCGGCGTGGAGTCGCAGGCGGCCAGGCCGGTCAGCAGCACAAGGACGGAAAGGGAGGCGCGCACGGCGGTGCAACACCTGCTTATGGCGAAGGTTCCTTGTGGCGATGCGCCGAGGCTCCATGTCGCAGTCGGGAACCTCCGTCCGACAAGGGGATTGCTCTGGCGAAGCTTTGGGGGGCGGATGGGTTTTCGGACAACGGGCGAGGTGATGGGACGACGGGCGGCGGCCTGTGCGCTGGCGCTCGCCCTGTGCGCCTGCGTGGACAAGTCCGACCTGCCCCGGCCGGTGGTTCAGGCCGATCCGGCCGCCGGACTGGCCGTGATCAAGGAGGTCGGTTGCGCCGCCTGTCACCGGATCCCCGGCGTCGCCTGGCCCGAGGGCCGGTCCGGTTCGAACCTTGCGGGGTTCGGCGCGCGTCCCCTGATCGCCGGACGTCTGCCGAACCAGCCCGATACTCTGATCCGCTGGCTGATCGACGCGCCGTCGATGGACCCCGGAACGGCCATGCCGCCCATGCCCCTGACGCAAGACCAAGCCCGCGACGTTGCGGCCTATCTGTATACGCTCGATGAAGACTGACGTCCCTCCCGGAATCGCCGGCTGGCCGCCGCCCGTGCTGGATCCGGCCGGGCCATTCGCCGGACCGATCCAGACCGTGGCCTGGGTTCTCTTCATCATGGCGGCAGTGGTCATGGTCGTGATGGCCGTGGCGCTCGGCATCGCCCTGTTCGGGCCGCGCAAGTGGAAGCGGCGGGTCGGCGGCGAGCGCCTGATCTGGATTGCGGGACTGGTTTTCCCGGTGGTCGTTCTGACCGGACTGCTGGTCTATGGGCTGACCACGACCGCGCGGGTGGCGGATGCGCCCAAGCCCGGCGAAATGCGGGTGCGCGTCACCGGCGAAATGTGGTGGTGGCGCGTCGCCTATATCGATGGTCAGGGGCGCGAGATCGTGCAGGACGCCAACGAGGTCCATATCCCGGCCGGCCAGCCTGTCGTGTTCGAGCTGGAAAGCGCGGACGTGATTCACAGCTTCTGGGTGCCGCGCCTGGGCGGAAAGACCGACATGATCCCCGGCCGCCGCAACTTCATGCGCCTGCAAGCCGATGCGCCTGGTACCTATGGCGGCCAGTGCGCCGAATATTGCGGCGGTCCTCACGCTCTGATGGGGCTGGTGGTCGTCGCCCATGCGCCGGACGACTATGCCGCCTGGTTGGCGCGTCAGTCGCGGCCGGCCGCCGTCGTGCCCTCGGCCCAGGGGCCGCTCGCCTTGATCGACCAGGGGCGCAACGTCTTCGCCGCCTCGGGCTGCGCCGCCTGTCACACCATTCGCGGAACCGAGGCGAACGGTCTGGCGGGACCGGACCTGACCCACGTCGGCTCGCGCCAGACGCTGGGCGCCGGCATCCTGCCGAACAATCAGGGGACGATGGCCGGCTGGATTTTGGACAGCCAGAGCCTGAAGCCCGGCAATCGGATGCCGTCCTATGCGGTCCTGTCGGGCCAGGACGTGCGCGCCGTTGCCGCCTATCTGGAAAGCCTGAAATGAGTTCGGAAACCGGGTTCGATCCCGAACTCTACAAACGCTTCCCCACCACCGAAGCCCGGCCCAAGGGCGAGCTGGAGCAGCTCGACGAGGTCTGGTGCGGCCCGCGGCGGCCGTGGGAGTGGATCACGGCGATCAACAATAACTACATCGGCGTCTATTACGTCGGCGCGGCCATGCTGTTCTTCGTGCTGGCGGGCGTACTGGCGCTGTTGATGCGGACCCAGCTGGCCCTGCCGATGACGGGCTTCCTGGCGCAGGAAACCTACAACCAGATCTTCACCATGCACGGCACGGTGATGATGTTCCTGTTCGCGGTGCCTGCGGTCGAGGCGCTGGGCGTGCTGTTGCTGCCGCAGATGCTGGGGGCGCGCGACTTGCCGTTCCCGAGGCTGAGTGCCTACGCCTTCTGGGCCTATCTGGTCGGCGGGCTGTGCTTCTTCGCCTCGTTGTTCTTCGGCCTGGCGCCGAATGGCGGCTGGTTCATGTATCCGCCGCTGACGTCGATGACTTACTCGCCGGGCATCAACGCCGACTTCTGGCTCCTGGGCATCGGCTTCATCGAGATTTCGGCCATCGCCGGCGCCATCGAGATCATCGTCGGGGTGCTGAAGACGCGCGCGCCGGGCATGACGTTGGACAAGTTGCCGATCTTCGCCTGGGCCATGCTGATCTTCGCCTGCATGATCATCATCGCCTTCCCGTCGATCATTCTGTCGACCCTGCTGCTGGAGCTGGAACGCGCGCTGGGCTGGCCCTTCTTCGATGCGGCCAAGGGCGGCGATCCCATGCTGTGGCAGCATCTATTCTGGTTCTTCGGCCATCCCGAGGTCTACATCATCTTCCTGCCGGCGGCGGGTGCGATGTCGACCCTGATCCCGGCTGTCGCCCAGACCAAGCTGGTCGGTTATCGGCTGGTGGTCCTGGCCATGCTGGCGACCGGCTTCATCAGCTTCGGCGTCTGGGCGCACCACATGTTCACCACGGGCATGCCGCAGATCTCGATCAACTATTTCAGCGCCGCCTCCATGGCCGTCAGCGTGCCGGCGGGCGTGCAGGTCTTCGCCTGGATCGCCACCCTGGCGGCGGGCAAGATGCGGTTCAACACGCCTGGCCTGTTCGCGGTCGGGGGGCTGGTGATCTTCGTCATGGGCGGACTGACCGGGGTCATGGTCGCCATGGTGCCGTTCGACTGGCAGGCCCACGACAGCTATTTCATCGTCGCCCACCTGCATTACGTCCTGATCGGCGGGATGGTCTTCCCGCTCTTCGCCGCCATCTACTACTGGACGCCGATGTCCAGCAGCCGGCCGCTGAGCGAGCGGTGGGGCAAGTGGATCTTCTGGCTGATGTTCGTCGGTCACAACGTGACCTTCATGCCCATGCATTTGACCGGGCTGATGGGCATGCCGCGGCGGGTCTATACCTATCTGCCGGATCGGGGCTGGGATCTCCCCAATATGATCTCGACCGTCGGCTCCTTCATGTTCGGCCTGGCGGTGGTGTTGTGGATGATCGACATGATCCGCAACTTCCGGCCCTTCGGCGACAAGGACGCGGGCAATGTCTTTGGCGGGCCGGGGCTGGAGTGGCTGCCCGCAGGTCGATACTCGCTGCGCTCCGTCCCGGTGATCAAGAGCCTGTATCCGGTGTGGGACCAACCGAACCTGGCGCGCGACGTCGAGGCTGGCCGCTACTTCTTGCCCGGCGCCCCGCGCGGCGAGCGCGAGACCATGATCACAAGTCCGATCAACGCCGAGCCTCAATATCTCCAGCGGATGCCACGGCCGTCCAGCTGGTACGTCTGGGGGGCGATCTTCACCGCCGGCTTCTTCCTGATCCTGACGATCCAGGCCTATGTCGCTTCCTTGGTCAGCGGCGTGCTGGCCGTCTACTGCATCGTCAAATGGTGCTGGGGATTAGATCGCCCCAGCGGTCCAGCGACGGTGGATGTCGGCGGCGGCGTGCGACTGCCGACCTATGTGTCCGGCCCCAGCAGCCACGGCTGGTGGGCGATGGTCATCACCCTGATCGTGTCGGGCATGGTCGCGATCATGGCCTGCTTCTCCTACGTCTTCCTGTGGAGCCGGCGGCCGGACCTGTGGCAGGCGCCGCCCGAGATCGGCTCCCTGCCTTTGACTCTGGGTCTGCTGGCGGCCGCCGGACTCGGCGCCTGGGCCTCGCAAGGCGCGTTGAAGCTGGACCGGCCGCGCAGCGCCGGCATCGCCTCTGTCCTGATGCTGGTCGCCACCCTGGCGGCGGGCGGCGCCTTTGCGGCCGAGGCCTCGGCCTGGTGGAATTCGGGCCTGCGTCCCGACGCCTCCAGCCAGGGCGCGACCGTCTATGCGCTGTTGGCCTGGCAGGGGACATTCGTCGGCATCTCGTTGTTGATGGGACCGTTCGTCCTGCTGCGCTGGCTTTGCGGCCTGGTCTCGCCGCACTATCCGGCGACGATCGAGGTGGTCGCCCTGTTCGTGGTCTTCACGGCGGTTCAGGGCGCAGCGACGACCCTTCTGATCCGCCTGTTCCCGGGCGTCGGCGCATGAGGTTCTGGCTGCTGATGCTGGGCGGGCTCCTGATCTGGGCCGCCCATTTCCTGGGCCTGTATCTGCTGTCCAGCGCCGCCGACGTGGCGCGCGGGGATGCCGGCGCGTGGAATGCTTTCGGACTGACTTTCAGCGCCTTCTGCCTGGCAAGCATTGGCGCCTTATGTTGGAAATGCCTGGTTGCCCTGCGTGCAAAGCCGGGAGCGACACGGTCCTTCGGCTTGCGCCTGGCGATCGCCGGCAGCTTGCTTGGCGCGATCGGCGTTGTGTTTCAAACTCTGGTGCTCGTCGTCGGTGGCAGAATGTGAAGCTGATTGTGCGGCCTGATCTCTACCGACAATCAGGCCGCATAGTATTTTCTGTAGGCTCGGTAATCATAGTCGGCTTGGCCATAGCCTAGACCGGCCTGCGCCCGGACATCAACCTGGCTCAGGGTCACGCCGAGGGGGCTGGCGCCCGCCTGATGCAGGATGCGCAAAGCGGCGGCGACGGCGCGCGCGGGCGTTTTTCGCCAGCGGGCGAGCAGGACGACGCTGTCGGCTTTCGCCGCCAGGATGCGGGCGTCGGCAAGGACCAGAACGGGCGCGGTGTCGATGACGATCAGGTCGAAGGCCTGCCGCAGTTCATCGAGCAGGGCGGTCATCGGCGGGGCGCCGAACAGGTCGTCGGCCGACAGGCCTGATCCCGACAGGGGCAGAACCTGCGCGCCGGAGACCGGGTCCAGCACCGCGACGTTTCTCCAGGCCGCTGCGCCATGCAGGACCTCGGCCAGGCCGTGGTCGGGGTTCAGGCCCAGCATTCGCGTCACGCCGCGCCGACGCGGGTCGCCGTCGATCAAGAGAACGCGTCCGCCGGAGCGCGCGGCGACGCGCGCCAGACAGACGGCTGTGGTGGTCTTGCCTTCGCCGGGCAGGGCGGAGGTGACGGCGACCAAGCGCGCGGACGGCTCGCCCACGACGCTGACGATGGGGGTGATTGAGGTGCGCAGCGCCCGGAAGGCCTCGGCGAAGACCGACAGCGGGCGTTGGACGACGAGGTCGATCGGATGCAGCGTCTGATCCTCCGCCGCCGCCACGGATGAGGCGAGGGGAACGGCGCCGACGGCGCCGACGCCCAGCCTGCGCTCGATGTCATCGGGGCCGCTGAGGCCGGTCTGCATGGCGTTGGCGATTATGACAGCCCCGGTTCCCGCCGCCGTGCCCAGCAACAGGGCAAGCGCGAGGCTGATCATCAGGTTCGGCGCGCTTTGCGCGGTCGGAGGCGTGGCGCGCGAGACGATGCGGGCGTCCGCCTGTTCGACGCCGGTCTGGGCGCTGGTCTCGCGATAGCGATCCAGGAAGGCGCGGTAGATGGCGCGGGCGGCCTCGGCTTCGCCCTCCAGTTCGCGCAGGCGCACCGAGGCGACGTTGTTGTCGGCCAAGGCGGCGCGCGCGGCGTCCAGGCTGGACTGGACCGAGGCGGCGCGTTGGCGGGCGACCTGGGCCTGGGCGTCCAGATTCGAGACGACACGGCGGATCTCGGCCTGGATCTGCGCGTCGATGTCGGACAGCTCCTGACGAGCGCGGATCATGTCGGGGTGCAGCGGGCCATAACGGACGGAGAAGTCCGCGACGCGGGTGCTGATCGCCGCGCGCTGGCCGCGAAGATTCTGGACGACGGGAGATGAGAGGGCCTCGCCGACATCGTCGCCGTTGGAGCCGGCCGCCATTTGGGCGCGGGCGGTGCGCAGGCGGGCGTCCTGTTCGGCCTGCTGTGCGCGGGCCAGAGCGAGTTGCTGGTTGTAGGCCGAGATCTCCTGCTCCGTCAGGGTGGCACCCTGGGCGCTGAGCAGGCCGTTTTCGATCCGGTAGGCGGAGACGGCGGCGTCGGCGGCCTCGACCTGGCGGCGCAGGTCTTCCAGCCGGGCGCCCAGGAAGGTGTTGGCCTGGGCGTTGGCGTCGAACTTGGCGGTGAGTTGAGACTGGAGATAGGCGCCGGCGAAGGCGTTGGCGATGCGGGCCGCCTTGGTCGGGTCTTCGGAGGTGAAGCTGATCGCCATCGAATAGGTCAGGCCGACGCGGCGCACGGTCAGGCGCCGACGGACGGCGTCGATCACCTGTTGACGCTCGATCTCAGCATTGGTCGGCGCAGGCGTGGCGCGCGACAGGTGTTGGGTGAGGGGCGAGGATCGCAGGCGGGCGTTGAACTCCGGATCGCGGATCAGGCCCAGCGTCTGCACGACCTGGGCGGCAAGCTGGGGTGACTTCAGAACCTCGACCTCGGTGTCGACGATGGCCGCTTCGGCGTCGAGCGCCGACAGCACGGCCTGTCCCGCCACGACCTGTTCCTTGCGGGTGTTAATCTGGAGGCTGGCGGTCGCGGTATAGACCGGCGGCTGGCCCAGCATCAGCGCCAGTACGATCAGACAGACGGCAGCTGCGACGGCGATAAACAGACCGAGACGACGGCGGAAGGCGGCGATCAGGGCGTGGAGGTCGATGGCGTCGTCCGCCGGCTGGCCGGGACTGCCGATCGCGGTGTCGTGGTAAGTCATCGCGCCATCGAACGGTGATCGTCCCGTCTAGTGGTGCGATGATGCCTCCAGGTTGTCAATCTTCGCGCCGTGGCCGTGCGATTAGAACTGGGAGACGACCGCGATGGACAGGCGCGTCGAGCGATATGTGGGTCCTGCCGCCATGCCGGACGAGGATTGGTCGAGATAGGCCAGGCCGGCGGTCAGGCCGTAGCGACGATCGAGGCGATAGATGGCGCTGAAGCTGGCGGCGAAGCGGGTGTCGGTGCGGTCGAGGCCGTTGTAGTCGTCTTCGCTCCACGCCGTTTCCGCCGTCAGGATGAGATTGCGCAGCAGTTCGTGGTCCACGCCGATCGACACGTCGGTGCGCAGGGCGCCGGCCGAGCCGATCACGCCGGTGTCCTCGACGCTGCGCCCGGCGGTGGCGGTCAGGGTCGTCAGTTGCGTCGGAAACCACGACAGGCGCGCACGACCGCCGATACCATCGAGATCGCCATAGGCTGAGTCTTTGAAATCCTGGCGGATATAGCCGGCGGCGACCTCGCCCCGGATCAGCGCACCCAACTCGAAGTCCACGCCAGCCAGGGCTTCGTGGCCGGACGAGGATCGTTCCGGGGACCCTGACACGATGCGATAGTCGCGGTCATCGCGGGCGACCTGGACGAACAGGGCTGCCGCGGGAGAGAGGGCGTAGTCGGCGCGGCCGGTCAGGCGGGCGACGGTGCGATCCCGGTCGTCCTGTTCGATGACGGCGCCGGTAACGCTCAGTCCATCGCGGTAGTCGTAACCAAGGACGGCGGCATTGGCTGACAGGCGTAATCGACCTCGCGTGCGCGTCGCCGCTAGCGAGGCGGAAGCCAGATCGAAGGCGATCGGGCGGCGAGCGGCGGGATCGGCGCCGGCGGCCGTGCGGGCCTCATGATCGCGGGCGTAGTCGGCGGCCAAGGTGACGTCGACGCCTCGAACGACGTCCAGACGGCCGGCGCCGCCCAGGCTCCAGTCGGTCGTGTTCTCGCTGTCGAAATCGAGATTCCGGGCGATTTCGGCGCGGGCGCGGGTTTCAAGTGCGTGGCGCGACCAGTGGGATCGGACGACGACCTCAGGCATCAGGCGCAAGGTCGTTGCAGGCTGACGGTTGTCTTCGGCCGCAAAGACATTGTCGTCATGGACGACGCCCGACTGAAGCCGGGGAAAGGCCGTGAAACCGCCGGCCCGGATGCCCAGCGGATCATAGGCGGGTTGCGGCCGGTCGCGCACGGCGACCGCGCGGTTGCGAACGAAGAGGTCGATTTGTGCGTCCTGAGCCGAGCGCAAAGCCTGGGCCGAGGCGTCGGTTGCGCCGAACAGCATCAGGGCGACGCCCGCCGGCAGGATTTCGCGTCGCATCGGCCCCCCAGCCTTCTTGCATCAACCGTTCTCGTATTGACGCCACCAGGCGACGAACTTTTCCAGTCCGATCTTCAGCGGGACCTTGGGCTGATAACCGCACAGGGCGTTCAGCTTTGAAATGTCCGCATAGGTGGCGGTGACGTCGCCGGGCTGCATCGGCCGCATGATCTTGTTCGCGCTGACGCCCAACGCGGTTTCCAGAGTAGAGATCATCTCCGTCAGGCCGACGGGCTGGCTGTCGCCGATGTTGTAGACCTCATGGACGCCCCGCGCGGGGGGACGGTCCAGAACGGCGACCACGCCGTCGACGATGTCGTCGATATAGGTGAAGTCGCGCGCCATCCGGCCTTCGCCATAGACCTCGATCGGCTCGCCGCGCACGATCTTCTGGGTGAAGCTGAAATAGGCCATGTCGGGCCGGCCCCAGGGTCCATAGACTGTGAAGAACCGCAGGCCCGACTGCGGAAAGCGATAAAGCCTGGCGTAGCTCTGGCTCATCAATTCGCACGAGCGTTTGGTCGCGGCGTAGAGCGACACCGGGTGGACGCTCGGGTTGTCCTCTCGGAAGCCCGAACCCTCCAGAGGCCGGTCGCCATAGACCGAACTGGACGAGGCATAGACTAGGTGCGTCACGTCGTTGTGCCGCGCGGCCTCCAGCATTGACAGATGGCCGGCCAGGTTGGACCGCTCGTAGGCGAAGGGGTTCTCGAGGGAGTAGCGGACCCCGGCCTGGGCCGCGAGGTGGACGATCTGCTTGACCCCGGCGTCCGCGACCAGCGCGCGCATCTGCGCGTGGTCAGCGATGTCGGCGCGGACCATCTTGAAGCCGTCTCGCTCTTCGAGCCGGGCGGCGCGGGCGGCCTTCAGGCGCGGATCATAGTAGTCGTTGAAGACATCGACGCCGATCACCTGCTCGCCCCGGTCCAGCAGACGCTCGGCGACGTGCATGCCGATGAAGCCGGCCGCGCCTGTGACGAGGATCGGCGCGCCCATCAGCCGCGCCCGATGCCCATGTAGCGGAAGCCGCGATGCTTCATGTCCTCGGACCGATAGATGTTACGCAGATCGACCAGGACCGGCTGTTTCATCAGCAGCTTGATGCGGTCCAGATCCAGGGCGCGGAACTGGTCCCATTCGGTGACGAGGACGACGGCGTCGGCGCCGACGACGGCGTCATAGGCGCTGTCCTTCATCTGGATGTCGGGCAACAGCTTGGCGGCCTCGTGCATGCCTTCGGGATCGAAGGCCTGGACGGTCGCGCCGGCGGCGATCAGGGCAGGCGCGATGTCCAGCGACGGGGCGTCACGCATGTCGTCGGTGTTGGGCTTGAACGTCAGGCCCAGGAGGGCGATCGTCTTGCCCTGGACGCTCGTGCCCAGGGTCGCGGCGACGCGGTCGGCCATGGCCTTCTTGCGGGCGTCGTTGACCTCGACCGTGGCCTCGATCAGCTTTGTCGGGGCCCCATATTGCTGGGCGGTGCGGACCAGGGCGATCGTGTCCTTGGGGAAGCACGAGCCGCCATAGCCCGGTCCGGCGTGCAGGAATTTCGAGCCGATGCGCTTGTCCAGGCCGATGCCGCGTGCGACCTGCTGAACGTCGGCGCCGACGGCTTCGCACAGGTCGGCCATCTCGTTGATGAAGGTGATCTTCATCGCCAGGAAGGCGTTGGCGGCGTATTTGATCAGCTCGGACGTGCGACGGCCCACGAACAGCAGCGGGCTCTCGTTCAGGTTCAGCGGACGGTAAAGTTCGCTCATGACCTTCTGCGCGCGGCCGCCGGCGTCGCCGGTTATGTCGTCGATGCCGATGACCACGCGGTCGGGACGTTTGAAGTCGCCGATGGCGGCGCCTTCACGCAGGAACTCGGGGTTGGAGACGACGGCGAAGTCGGCGTTCGGATTGGTCTTCTTGATGATGGCTTCGACTTCGTCGCCCGTGCCGACCGGAACGGTCGACTTGGTGACGACGACCGTGAAGCCTTCGATCAGGCCGGCGATTTCTTCAGCGGCGGCGTGGACGTAGGACAGGTCGGCATGACCGTCGCCGCGCCGCGTCGGCGTGCCCACGGCGATGAAGACGGCGTCGGCCCGGCGAATGGCCTCGGCGCCGTCCAGGGTGAAGAACAGTCGACCCTCGCGCACATTGGCGGCGACCAGATCATCCAGCCCCGGCTCATAGATCGGGATTTCGCCCCGCTCCAGCCGCTCGATCTTGGACGGGTCCTTGTCGATGCAGGTGACGACATGGCCGAAGTCGGCGAAACAGGCGCCGGAAACCAGGCCCACATAGCCCGTCCCAATCATCGCTACGCGCATCGAAATCCCTCATCAGCCGCGAGCCGACCTTTAGCGGTGCGGTGCGCCCGGGGACAATGGCTTTTGGTTTCGCGGTGCAACGGGTCTGCAGCCGACGCCATCCAGCGTCGGCTGCAGGATCAGAGCTAGAGGACGCCGATCATCGAGGCGACCAGCGGGTGACGGACGATGTCGCGCTCGGCCAGACGCACCACGGCGATGTCGGGTACGGCCTCCAGTCGCGCCGAGATGTCCGACAGGCCCGAGATGCCGGGCAGCAGGTCCGACTGCTGCGGGTCGCCCGTCACCACCATGGTCGAATGCCAGCCCAGGCGTGTCAGCAGCATCTTGAGCTGGACGTAGGTGCAGTTCTGCGCCTCGTCGACGACGATGAAGGCGTTATTCAACGTGCGGCCGCGCATATAGCCGACCGGGGCGATCTCGATCAGACCTTCGGCCATCAGCGCCTTGACCCGCTTCATCGACAGACGATCGGACAGGGCGTCGTAAAGCGGGCGCAGATAGGGGGCCAGCTTGTCTTCCATGTCGCCGGGCAGGAAGCCGATGGATTCGCCGGCCTCGACAGCGGGGCGGCTGAGGACAATCCGGCCCACCTTGCCCGCCTCCAGCGCCTCGACCGCCTTGGCGACGGCGAGGTAGGTCTTGCCGGTGCCTGCGGGACCCAGCGCCATGACCAGGTTGTGGTGGTCGATGGCCTCCATCAGCTCGCCCTGGCCCTCGGACTTGGGCTTCAGCGTCTTCAGATAGCCTTGGTCGCGGTCGTCGTTCGAAGGATAGGGCGACCACCCTGATCGCTCGTTATGCGGGGCGTGAAGCCGACGAACTTTCGACTCCTCCATGAAATCACGCGAATCCAGGATTCCGTGTTCACGCGTTTGACGCTTGGTTGCAGCACGCTTGGTCATGGACGCCTCCAGGGCATGAAAAAAGGCGGACCCGAACGGGCGCCGCCTTGGATGGTCTTGGGGAGGAAGAGGTCGCGGCCTGCAGAGCGGCGGCCCGGATCGACAGCAGAGCCGTCTGCAACGGGGTGCGCCCGCCGCCGAACAACCGAACCAGGATCCCAACGCGCCACGCGAAAGCCCCGACTTGATGACCGGATCGGGCTTGATCCGGTTTCGGATCCGGGGCCGAAATGGCGACCCACGAATCGCATCAACAGAATGATGCTATCGTGGTTAGCGATCCGTTAAAGCCCTCGTTTTCAAAGATTAGGCGGTGTACAGATGACCATTTACGCCTTGGGCGACAGCAAACCGCAGCTTCCGCCGCAGGGCGAATACTGGGTGGCACCAAGCGCATCGGTGATAGGAAATGTGATTCTCCAGTCCAACGCCAGTGTCTGGTTCGGCGCCGTGCTGCGCGGGGACAACGATCCGATCACAGTGGGGCCTGACAGCAACATTCAGGACGGCAGCGTGCTGCACACCGACATGGGTTCGCCGCTGACGCTGGGGCGCGGCGTGACGGTGGGGCACAAGGCCATGCTGCATGGCTGCGAGGTCGGGGACTACAGCCTGATCGGCATCGGGGCGGTGGTGCTGAACGGGGTCAAGATCGGGCGCAACTGCATCATCGGCGCCAATGCGCTGATTACCGAGGGCAAGATCATCCCGGACAACAGTCTGGTGGTGGGCCAGCCCGGCAAGGTGGTGCGGGAACGTGACCCGGCGCACATCGCCGTGCTGCAGATGTCGGCCGAACACTATGTGCAGAACTGGAAGCGGTTCGCGGCGGAGCTGCGGCCTCTATGATCGGCTGAGGATGGTTCGCGCCGCCGCCGCATCGGCGTCTATCTGGGTCTTCAGGGCGTCGAGACCGTCGAAGGTCTCCTCGCCGCGCAGCCAGGCGACCAGTTCAGTGTCCAGCGTCTGGCCGTAGAGGTCGCCGTCGAAGTCGAACAGCCAGACCTCCATCAGCGGGGTTTCCAGCGCATACATGGGACGCACGCCCAGGCTGGCGACGCCGTCGATAACCCGCCCGTCCGGCAATCGGCTGCGGGTCGCATAGACGCCATAGGCGGGGCGCATATAGTCGCCGAGTGCGACATTGGCCGTCGGCACGCCGATGGTGCGGCCGCGCTTGTCGCCGTGGATCACCTCGCCGCGAATAGCGAAGGGGCGGCCCAGGATGGCGGCGACGCGGGCCATGTCGCCGGCCTTCAGGGCCTCGCGCACGGCGCTGGACGACAGTTTCAGCCCGTCCGCGTCATCCAGCCGTTCGGCGACCGACACGGTGAAGCCCAGCCGCTCGCCATAGGCGCGCAAGGCCTCGGGCGAGCCGGAGCGGCCCTTTCCGAAGGTGAAGTCGAACCCGACGGCGGCGTGGCGAATGCCCAGACCCTCGGCCAGAACCCGCTCGGCGAAGGCGGAGTCGGTCATGCCGGCCATCTCGGCGTCGAAGGGCAGAAGATACAGGATCTCCACACCCAGCGGCGCCAGGGCCTCGGCCATCTGATCGGCCGTCATCAGTCGAAAGGGCGCGGCGTCCTTCTGGAACCAGCGGCGAGGATGAGGATCGAAGCTGACGACGCCCAACGGCGCGCCCAGCCGTTCCGCCGCGTCACGTGCGCCGGCGATGACGGCCTGATGCCCGCGATGCACGCCGTCAAAGGCGCCGACGGCGACCGCCGCGCCTTTCAGCGCGTCCGGCAGGTCGCGCCAGTCGCGGACAATCTGCATCAACGCTGGGACGGTTTGCGCCGGCGCGGCACGCGGACGACGGCGACGCCGTCCATGATCATGGTCTCGCCGACGAAGCCTTCGCAGCTGAGCTTGACCCGCGCGCTCTCGGGCTCGACCTCGATCACGGTGATCAGGATGCGCACGACATCGTCGATCCGCACCGGCTGATGGAAGGCCAGGGTCTGGGAGATATAGATCGAGCCGGCGCCCGGCAGGATGGTGCCGACCACGGCCGATCCGAACGAGGCGCTGAGCAGGCCGTGGGCGATCCGACCGCGATAGGCGGTCTTGGAGGCGAAGGCCTCGTCCAGATGCACCGGGTTGAAGTCGTCGGACGCCTCGGCGAACAGCCGAATGCGGTCCTCCGTCGCGACGACGATTTTCTCGGCCGCCATGCCGACGTGAAGTTCGTCCAGGATGTAACCACCGGACGGATGCTGCTGAACCAATTCGACCATGGATGAGGCTTTAGCGGCGGTGCGACAAAATGGCGAGCCTTACCAGTTCAGTTCGAGCGCGGCGTATCGCGCATAGGTCGTTTCCGCCTTCAGCAAAGCGGCGGCGCGGGCCGGGTCGAGTGCGCCGTCTTCGCCCTTGGCCTGGTCGCCGTGGATGCCCTGGGCGATGAACAGGCAGTCCAGCCCTTGCGCGTTTGCGCCCATCACGTCGGTGACGACGCCGTCGCCGATGCACAGGATGCGCGCGCGATCGACGGGGCGGCCCAGCAGGCCTTGCGCCTCCTTGATCGCCAGGTCGTAGATCGGGGCGAAGGGCTTGCCCGCCATGACAACCCGGCCGCCCTGCGATTCATACAGGTCGGCCAGCGACCCGCCGCAATAGATCAGCTGGTCGCCGCGTTGGACGACGCGATCGGGATTGGCGCAGATCAGTTCGATGTCGCGTGCGGCGCCGACGGCGAACCGCTCACGGTAGTCTTCGGGCGTCTCGACCGTGTCGTCCACGGGGCCGGTGACGGAGATGAAGGCGGCGTCCTCAGGCGACGCGGCGCGCTCGAGGCCAAGGCCGGCGTACAGCGGCGCATCACGTTCGGGGCCGACGATCCAGGCCGGGCCGGGCGCGCGCCTGGCCAGTTCGGCGCGGGTCGCGTCGCCTGAGGTGACGAAGGCCTTCCACGCCTCGCGCGGCACGCCCAGCCCGTCCAGCTGAGCGATCACGTCCGACGCCGGCCGGGGTGAGTTCGAGATCAGCACGACATGGCCACCCTCGCGGTTGAACCGCGTAAGCGCCTCGCACGGCGCGGCCCAGCTCTCGCGGCCGTTATGGATCACGCCCCACACGTCGCAGAGCAGGATGTCATAATCGCCGGCGACGGCGCCGAGGTGGGGCAGGGCGTGGGGGAGGGTCATGGCGCCGTCAGTAGCGGCTTGGCCGCCGCGACGGAAGGTCTAGCTGAACCGGCGACGCTGCTCGGCGCTGCGCAGGGTGGAGCGCAGGAACTCGGCCGGGGGATCGGTCTCAGCCAGGACCTGTTCCTTGATGGCGCGGGGTTCGCCGAACAGGTGGCCCTGGCCCATTGCCACGTCCAGTTCGAGGATGTCGACGACCTGTCGTTCGTTCTCGACCTTTTCGGCGATGACCTCGACGCCGTAGCGGCGTGTCAGGGCGGCGAAATCGGCGGCCTGGATGTCGGGCATGGAGCGCAAGGGGGCGCCGCCGTCCAGATCCAGCAGCTGTTCGATCATCAGGTCGGCCGCAACCTTGATGAACTTGACGTCCGAGCGTTGCAGGTCGGCGAAGTCGAGGTCCAGCGTCTGCACCTTATCCAGCGAGAAGCGGAAGCCGAGGTCGGCCAGCTTAGCCATGTTGCGCGCCTCGATGGCGCCGCGCGCGTCGAACGTCGCCTGACCCAGTTCGAAGATCAGCGCCTGGTTCAGGTCACGGTTCTCGCTGAGGAAGTCCAGGAACTGTGGGAAGAAGGTCTCGTCGCCCAGCGAGGTCAGGGCCACGTTGCAGAAGACGCCGACCTTGCGATCCTGACGCGCCAGCCGCCGCACGATCTGGGCGCAGCGGAACAGCAATAGATTGTCGATCGCCGGGACCAGGCCCTCGCCCTCGGCTAGGGACAGATATTCCGCCGGCATCATGACGCGGTCGGTGGCGTCGCGCAGCCGGGTGAAGCTCTCGTAGAAGATCGTCCGGCGCTGGGGCAGGGAGACGACCGGCTGAAGATACAGATCGACGCGGCCTTCGCTGAGCGCTTCGTGGATAGTGCGCAGCAGGACGTTCGACTGAGCCATGCGGCGGCCCTCGAAGGTCTCGACGCCGACATGCGGCGCGGCGGCCAGACGTTCGTCGATGCTTTCGCTCATCTGCTGGACCAGCGATTCCAGCATCCGGACCTCGCCGGTCAGGGCGTCGGTGTCGGACAGGACACCGGTCTCGATGGCGTGCGCCAATTCGGTCAGGGCGCCCTGGGTCGATTCCATCGCATCGGCGAGCAGGCGGTGGGCCTCGCGGACCTGGCCGATTTCCTTTTTCAGGACGCGGCGCTCGGCGATGCCGGTGACGATGCCGTGGAAGGCGCCCAACAGTCCCAGGGCGCCGAGCGTTCCGGCCACGCCTGCGCCGATCCCCAGACCGGCGCGCCACAGGAAGGCGCCCACGGTCATGCCGAGGAACAGATAGGCGAAGTAGAGAAAGCCCGTTGTTACGTTGCGCATCGGCTGGCGGTCGGCCACTCCCGGATGGAATCGCCTGAGTATCAGGCTATCAATGTCATTCGGCTAGAGCGGGGCTGCAAATATCCCCGCCAAACCTACGGGAAACGCAATGGAACTGTTCGATCTGACCGGCAAGGTCGCAATCATCACCGGCTCGTCGCGGGGAATCGGCAAGGCCATCGCCGAACGGCTGGCCGAACACGGCGCCAAGGTCGTCATCTCGTCGCGCAAGGCCGGGCCGTGCGACGAGGTCGCCGCCGAGATCAACGGCAAACATGGGGAGGGTCGCGCCATCGCCGTTCCCGCCAACATCGCCTCGAAGGAGGATTTGCAGCGGCTGGTCGACGAGACCAACGCCGCCTTCGGCCAGATCGACATCCTGGTCTGCAACGCCGCGACCAATCCCTATGCCGGGCCAATGGCGGGCATCGCCGACGACCAGTTCGAGAAAATCCTGCAGAATAACGTCATCTCGAACCACTGGCTGATCCAGATGGTCGCGCCGCAGATGGTGGAGCGTAAGGACGGAGCGATCCTGGTGATCTCGTCCATCGGCGGGCTTCGCGGCAACGCCCTGATCGGCGCCTACAATATCTCCAAGGCGGCGGACATGCAGCTGGTGCGCAATCTGGCGGTGGAGTGGGGGCCGTCGAACGTGCGGGTCAACTGCATCGCGCCTGGCCTGGTTCAGACCGATTTCGCCAAATATCTGTGGGAGAACCCGGAGCTGCTGAAACAGGTCACCGAGCCGGCGCCGCTGAAAAGGATCGGTCAGCCCGATGAAATCGCGGGCACGGCGGTCTATCTGTGCAGCCCTGCGTCGGCCTATGTGACCGGCCAGACCCTTGTGGTGGACGGTGGATTGACGATTGCCTGGTGAAGACACGCGCTCGAGCAGCCCGAAGGGCGATAGCGCGACAAGCGTGAAGCAGGATCTGATCTGGCGCCTGGAGGCCTTCGGCTTTCAGGCGCTGTTCGGCTTTTTGCGCCTGTTGGGCGTCGAGCGGGCGTCGGGGTTGGGCGGCTGGCTGCTGCGCACGCTGGGGCCGCTGACCGGCACGCAGAAGACGGTGATGCGAAACCTCCGCATCGCCTTTCCCGACATGGGTGAGGCGGAGCGTCAGGCGCTGGCCCTGGCCCAGTGGGATCAGACGGGGCGGACCTTCGCCGAGCTGGCGGTCATGGATCATTTGACGCCCGAGGGCGGGCGGGTCGAGGTGGTCGGGATGGAGCGGCTGCACGCCCTGCGCGACAGCGGCAAGCCGGCCGTGCTGATCTCGGGCCATCTGGCCAACTTCGAGGTGATGGCGGCGGTGATCATGGCCTCGGGCGTGCCGTGTCAGGTGACCTATCGCGCCGCCAATAATCCGTACGTCGACGCCCTGATCCGCCAGAGCCGGGAGCGTTACGGGATCCGCCTTTTTGCGCCCAAGGGCGACGGGACGCGCGAGTTGATGGCGGGGATGAAGCGCGGCGACTCCATCGCCCTGCTGGTCGATCAGAAATACAACCAGGGGCCGGAGGTAGAGTTCTTCAGCCAGCCGGTGAACGCATCGCCTGGAGCGGCGAGGCTGGCGTTGAAGTTCGACACGGTCATGCTGCCGCTGTCGGTGGTGCGCCTGCCTGGCGTGCGGTTCCGGGTCACGGCGCACGAGCCGATCGTGGTCAATCAAAGCGAGGACAAGGCGGCCGATACTCTGGCGGGCATCCAGGCCGCCAATCGCTTCGTCGAGGACCGGGTCAGAGAGCATCCCGTGGACTGGTTCTGGGTCCACAAGCGCTGGCCGGACAAGGTCTATGCGGCGTTGGACCGCGAGGCGTCCGATCCTCGACGGTAAGGCCCGGCATAGTCGGGCGTCTCGCGGCGCCGACGGCAGGGGCCGATATAGCCGTCGGCCTTGATGAAGGGGCGGGGCTTCATGATGACGGCGTTCAACCGATCCAGCACGGCCTTGGCGGTGATCGGCTTGACGATGAACTCGGTCACCCCGGCGTCGCGGGCCTCATAGACCCGGCTGCGTTCGGAATGGCCGGTCATCATGATGATCGGCAGAAACGGATTGGGGCTGTCGGGGCTGGTGCGGACCAGCCGTGTGAACTCGACCCCGTCCAGCGGGAACATGTTGAAATCGACGATGGCCAGATCGATCGCGTGGCGACGCAGCAGATCGAAAGCCGTTGCGCCTTCCGACGCCTCATAGACGTTGCGGATGTCGGCCGAATGCAGCACGGCCGACGCGATGGCGCGCATATTCTGATTGTCGTCCACAAGCAGGACGTTCAGCGATTTCAGAGAAAACATCGGGCCCCGCCAGATCTTCGACCGAGGCTAAGGGGATATGCGTAGTCTCGCAAGAGGAGCCTTTGATCAGGCTAGACTTTCTGGAACACGCGCCCCGATCATGAGTGACGGATCCAGGTTGCGATCGCGCCATTTCATGCGCCAGCATAGGTGGGGGCCGGTGGCGCGGCCGGTCATGCCGACGCGGCCCAGCGCATCGCCGCGCCGGACGCGCTGGCCCAGCGCCACGTCCAGCTGCGACTGGTGCAGATAGCAGCTGATCAGGCCCTGGCCGTGGTCGATCAGGGTCAGGCCGCCCTCGAAATGCATGTCGGGGCGGACGAAGGCGATGCGGCCGTCGGCAGGGGCGCGGATCACGCTGCCCTGGGGGGCGGCCAGGTCGATGCCGTAGTGCGGCCGGGCGGGCGTGCCGTTCAGGACGCGCTGGGCGCCCCAGGCGCTGGAGACGCGGTAACTCTCCAGCGGCCAGACGAATCCGTCCTTGAAGTCGTCGGCGTCGATGCGGCTGGCGAAGCCCTCCGTCTTCAGCGCGATCTCCTGCTGGATGCGGGCCAGGAGGGCGGGATCGCTGGGCTCGACGGTCGAGGGCGGCAGACCGTTCACGCTGGTTGACGGGAAGGCGTAGGGGGCGATGTCGAGGGTGCGTCGGGCGGACCGGTCGCCGGTCCGGGCCTCGACCTGGGTGGTTGGACCGGCGTCGCGATCAAAGCCGATCACGAAGAGCCCGGCGGCCGAGGCGGTGGTCAAAGCCTCGCCGTCGACGAAGATCAAGGCGCGCGGCGCGGTGCGACCGAAGGCATAGCCGCCCTGACGCCAAGCGCCGTTCAGGGCCAGCGGCAGGGCGTTGCGGTCTTCAGCCATCAGCGGCGCGGCGATCAGGCTGGCGCCTGCGCCGGTCAGCAGGGCGCGGCGCGACGGGATCATTGATCGCCTTGCTGGGCCGCGATGAATTCGGCCGGGCCGAAATAGGGCTGCTGACGGCTGGGGCTCCAGTAACGGAGGACTTCCAGCGGGATCGGTTTGTCCGTCACGGCGCAGCGCACGAAGCGGCCCGGCTTCAAGACGGCGAACTCGCCGTCGCCATAGTGAAGAACGGCCTGATCTGCGGCGATTTTGTCCATCAGCGGACGATAGCGGGCGGCGCGCGGTGCGGAAAGGGGCTCAGGGCGCCGCGACCGCATCCGTGATCGGGCCGTCCGAGGCTGCGGGTCGGACGGCGCCGGCGGCGGGCGGCTTCGGCTTGCCGCCCATCCGGTCGGTGAACAGGAAGACGAAGGGGTTCAGCGAGATCGACAGCAGGGCGGCGGCCAGGATCAGGTCGTGGGTCTCACGGCTCATGGCGCCCAGGGATACGCCGAGCGCGGCCAGGATGAAGGAGAATTCGCCGATCTGGGCCAGGGACGCGGCGACGGTGAAGCCGGTCGGGCGATCCAGCTTGAAGGTCTTGGTGATGACCAGGGCCGCAACCGACTTGCCGACGATGACGATGCCCAGCACGCCGATCACCGCCCACGGCTGGCGCACCACGATCATCGGATCGAACAGCATGCCGACCGAAACGAAGAACAGCACGGCGAAGGCGTCGCGCAGCGGCAGGGACCGCTCGGCCGCATTGTGACCCAGGGGCGAGGCGTTCATCACCAGACCGGCCAGGAAGGCGCCCAGGGCGAAGGAATGGAACAGGAAATAGGCCAGCCAGGCGATGCCCAAGGCGATGGCCAGGACGCCCAGGGTGAAGAGTTCGCGCGACTTGGTGTGGGCGATGCGGATCAGCAGCCAGGGAATGACCTTGCCGCCGACGACCAGCATGCCGACGACGAACAGCACGACCTTGAGCAGGGTCAGGCCGACGTCGGTTCCCAAGGCGGCGAAGTCCGTCTGAGTTCCGGCCGGAACCAGCACCATCGGCAGCATGACCAGGGCGATGACGATGACCAGATCCTCGACGATCAGCCAGCCCACGGCGATGCGGCCGATCTCGCCCTTGACCTGTTTGCGCTCCTCCAGCGCCCGCAGCAGGACGACGGTCGAGGCGACGGATAATGCAAAGCCCATCAGCAGAGCCTCGACATCGCCCAAGCCCAGCACGAACCGGCCCAGCCCCCAGCCCAGCACGGTGGCGACGCCGATCTGAACCAGGGCGCCGGGAATGGCGACCTTGCGGACCTGCATCAGATCCTTGGGTGAGAAATGCAGGCCGACGCCGAACATCAGCAGGATGACGCCGATCTCGGCCAGTTGCGGGGCCAGTTCGGTGTCGGCGACGAAGCCGCCCGTGTAGGGGCCGACGATCACCCCCGCGACGAGATAGCCCACCAGGGGCGACAGTTTCAGCCGATGCGCCAGCATGCCGAACACGAAGGCGAGGACGAAGCCCCCGACCAGGGTGAGAATCAGGCTGTCGGCATGCGGCATCAGGGCTCCTGTCGCGAGCGAAGGTGGGATTTGGGTAGGCTTTGCAGTTGGGGCGCGAGGGGCGGTTTGACAAGACGACGCAGTGTCGCGCGGGACGGAAAACGGCTTCGGCTTCGCGGCGTTGGGCCTGCGAAGTCTGGAGGGCTGGGCGGAGCGCCGGGCCTTCGCCCGGAGTTCTGTTGAGTTGTTACCGTTCGACGAAGGATTTGACGCTCCGCGCGGGTGGTTGGCCTGCAAGCTCGGGGCGCCGAGCGGTGGCGGTCTTATCGCCTAACCCCATAAGCCTGCGACGGGCGGGTCGGAGCAGCGATCCCCGATCCCCGGTGCGGCCGAGTATCCCCCTCGACCCTACGACGCGACTGCGGACGCCGGGGCGATTCCCCGACCGATCAGCCCCGGCGCCGCGATGGGATTCCACCATCGACCCCGTTCCCTCCGCTCCCGCCGCCGCAAGGTCGCAGGCCAGGCGAGCCCTCCATGCGACGAGACGGAGCTATTATGGGGCCGTTTGACCCCGTGGATGGGAGACGGGGGACATAAATCGGCAAGTGGTTGAAATCGCAGCGGATAGACCAGCGGCATTGCGATGGCTGAGCGTCGTGTCCTCCCCATTGATGGGGAGGTGGCGCGGCGCGCCTTCGCGCCGTGACGGAGGGGCTCTTCACCGCATCGCGGGCGCCGGTGGGACTTCAAGAACCCCTCCACCGCTTCGCGGTACCCCTCCCCGCAGAGCGGGGAGGAGACAGTGTTGTGGTCAGGCGTGCGTCTGGTCCCAATACCGAACCGCATCGGCGTCGCGGGCCGAGAGGTTGGGGTAGGCGGGGTCGGAGCCGACGTCGGGGACGCGGCGCCAGGAGCGGGCGCATTTGGGGTGCTCGGCGACAGCAACCGTGACCGAGATGGTCTCGCCTTCGACAAGATCGGCGCCTGAGGTGCGGAAGATTTCGGCCGCGTCGAGGCCTTCGAACGGGGCGAAGGCTGCGGCCGGGGCGGTGACGGTCGGCCACGCGTCCAGGGCGCCGCCGATCAGCTTCTCGCGGCGGGCGGCTTCGAGCGATTCATTGACCACTTCGAGGACCGTATTGATCGCCGCCCAACGCTCGGCCTCGGCCGGGTTGCTCCATTCGGCCGGGGTGTCGGGCATCACCCGCGCGCAGTTGGAGCCGGCCTCCGGGAAGCGCGTGGTCCAGGCCTCTTCCATCGTGAAGGGCGTCAGCGGGGCCAGCCAGGCGGTGAGACGCATGAAGACCTCGTCCATCACCGTGCGGGCGGCGCGGCGACGCTGGCTGTCGGGGCGGTCGCAGTAGAGGGCGTCCTTGCGGATGTCGAAATACAGGGCCGACAGGTCGCCGGCGCAGAACTCCAGCACCGGACGGACGACGTCCTGGAAGCGGTATTCGGCGTAGGCGGCGCGGACCTGGGCGTCGAGCTCATGCAGGCGGTGCAGGACGAACCGCTCCAGCGGCGGCATCTGGTCCAGCGGCAGGCGTTCGGCCTCGTCGAAATCGGCCAGGGCGCCCAGCAGATAGCGCACGGTGTTCCTGAGCTTGCGATAGGCGTCGACCGTGGTCTGCAGGATCTGTTTGCCGATCCGCTGGTCGTCCGAATAGTCGACCAGGGCCACCCACAGACGCAGGATGTCGGCGCCCGACTCCTTGATGATGGTCAGAGGGTCGGTGGTGTTGCCCTTGGACTTGGACATCTTCTCCCCCTTCTCGTCGAGGGTGAAGCCGTGGGTCAGGACCGCCTTGAACGGGGCGCGGCCGCGCGTGCCGCAGCCTTCCAGCAGGGACGACTGGAACCAGCCGCGGTGCTGGTCGGAGCCTTCCAGATAGAGGTCGGCCGGCCAGTGGGCGGGACGGTCGCCGGCGTAGCCGTTTTCCGGCAGGCGCGGGTCGAGCGTGAAGGCGTGGGTCGAACCGGAGTCGAACCAGACGTCCAGAATGTCCTCGACCTTTTCGTAGCGGGCCGGGTCGTGGGCGCCCAGGAAATCGCTGTCGGGCGCGGTGAACCAGATGTCGGCCCCGTGTTCGGCGACGGCCGCGACGATGCGAGCGTCGACCTCGGGATCATGCAGGGGCTGGCCCGTCTGTTTGTCGATGAACATGGCCAAAGGCGTGCCCCAGGCGCGCTGGCGGCTGACCAGCCAGTCGGGACGGCCCTCGACCATCGAGCGGATGCGGTTCTTCCCGGCGACCGGATGGAAGGCGGTGGCGTCGATGGCGTTCAGCGCCGTCTCGCGCAGGGTGTCGCCGCTCTTCAGCGGTTGATCCATGCGGATGAACCACTGAGGGGTGTTGCGGAAGATGATCGGCGCCTTGGAGCGCCAGCTGTGCGGATAGGAGTGCTCCAGCCGCCCGCGCGCCAGCAGATTGCCGGCCTCGATCAGCTTTTCCATCACCGCGCCATTGGCGGGACCGAACTTGCCGGTCTTCTTGCCTTCGGTCTCCAGCACCTTCAGGCCCGCGAACAGCGGGACGCCGGGGTAGTAGGCGCCGTCGGGATCGACGGTGTCGGGCACCTCGTGATGACCGTGGGCCTTCCAGACCTCGAAGTCGTCGGCGCCGTGACCGGGCGCGGTGTGGACAAAGCCGGTGCCGGCGTCGTCGGTGACGTGGTCGCCGGCCAGTAGAGGCACTGAGAAGCCATAGCCGCTGTCGAGCGCGGCCAGCGGGTGGGCGGTCTCCAGGCCCGAGGGGTTGATGTCGTAGACGCGGGTCCAGGCGGCGATCTTGGCGGCCTTGAACACGTCCTCGGCCAGCTTGTCGGCCAGGATCAGGCGGTCGCCGGGCTTGGCCCAGGGCGCGAACTCCAGGCCTTCCTCCATGGCCGTGACCTCATACAGGCCATAGGCGATCTCGGGGCCGTAGGAGATGGCGCGGTTGGCCGGTATGGTCCAGGGCGTGGTCGTCCAGATGACGATGGACGGGGTGCTGGTGCGGAAGGCCAGCAGGTCGTCGGGATGGTCGTCGGACATGGCCGTGACCGGGAACTTGACCCAGATCGTCGGACTGACGTGGTCGTGATATTCGATCTCGGCGTCGGCCAAGGCGGTGCGCTCGACCGGCGACCACATGACGGGCTTGGAGCCGCGATACAGCTGGCCCGAGTTCTTGAACTTGTGGAACTCGGCGACGATGGCCGCTTCGGAGGTGAAGTCCATGGTGGCGTAGCGGTTGGCGAAGTCGCCGACGATGCCCAGCCGGTGGAATTGGTCCTTTTGCAGGTCGATGTATTTGCCGGCGTATTCGCGGCAGGCGCGGCGGAACTCGTCCTTGGACACCTCGTCCTTGCGGCGGCCCTTGGCGCGGAACTGCTCCTCGATCTTCCACTCGATCGGCAGGCCGTGGCAGTCCCAGCCGGGAACGTAGTCGACGTCGTAACCCAGGAGGAACCGGCTACGGACCACAAAGTCCTTCAGCGTCTTGTTCAGGGCGTGGCCGATGTGGATGTCGCCATTGGCGTAGGGCGGGCCGTCGTGAAGAACGTAAAGGGGGGCATTCTGCTTCTGCCGCTCGGCGCGCAGGGTCCCGTAGAGGTCGCCCCACTGTTCCAGGATGACCGGCTCCTTCTGGGGCAGGCCGCCGCGCATGGGGAAGGGCGTCTCGGGCAGGAAGACGGTGTCGCGATAGTCGCGACCGGAGGGGGTGTCGGTGGTGTGTTCGGGGGCGTCGGCCATTGGTCGTCTCGGCGTCTTGAAATTAGGTCGCTGTTCTCTTCGCCCTATCGCGCTTCGCGCTGCCTGAGGGCTTTCGATCCCGGCGTGCACGGGGCCATGAGGCCCAGGAGCGCTACGCCGGGCGGCTAATCGAAATCAGGCGAATGGAGACGCGGACGGTCATTGTGCGGGCGGTCTAGCAGACGGATGCGGCATTGCGCCATCCCGAAGCGCGCGCCGTATCAACGGAAACGAAAGGCTTTTGCGGTTTTGTGACGGGAGGATCGGCCGGAATCTTGTTCGGCCGACACGATATTCGCTTGGGAGTTCCCGCCGATGCGGCTGCGGATCACGAAATGGATGCTGGGCCTGGCGGCCGGTCTCGTCGTCTCGGCGGGCGCCGGAGCCGCGCTGGCGCAATGCACGTCCGGCTGTCAGCCGCCGCCCTGCACCTCGTGCGAGCCGCCCCCTCCGCCTGAGCCGCCGCCCTGCAACGGCGGCGGAAACTGCGGTCCCGGCGGCGGTGGAAACTGGAACGGCAACATCAACACCAACGTCAATGTGAACGTGAACCTTGGCGCGAGCGCCAATGCGAACGCGGGCGCCGGAGCCAACGCCAACTCCGGCGCACGGTCCTATGTCAATGCGCGCGCCGGCGGCTTTTCGGGCAGCTTCGGCGGGGGCGGCGGCGCGGCCTATGTCAGCGTCGATCAGCCCTATCCGACCACGATCCAGGGGCTGGCCGTCGAGGGCGTGATCGCTCAGACCGTGCGCACCCCCTACAGCGCCTTCCGCAGCATGATGAAGCGGGTCGTCATCCAGGCCGTCTGCATCGACGACCGCCAGGTGCCGCACCCCGCCTCGCAGGTGCGGCCGGATCGCGAGATCGCCGAAGGGTTCGAGGGCGAGCTGTATCGCTGCCTGTCGGGCACCTGGCTGCAGGCGACCATCGCCGACTATAACGGCGACATCAGCTTCGATCACGGCACGACCCTGACCTGCCGCAAGCATGAGGCGCTGTGGTATGGGACGGGCGGCAAGCTGGAATGCCGGCCCGAGAAGCCCGAGCGGGATTGCAACGAGCGTTCGCTGCTGCGTCGCTACGGCGCCGGGATCAAGATCCTGACGATGTATCGCGAAGAGGAATATACCGAATACCGCGAGGAACAGGTCGAGAGCGCGACCGTGCTGACCGGGGTGATCACCCTAGACGGCGGCGTCGGCGGCCGGGTGTTCTGAACCGGACCCAAATACGCCCGTTCAGCCGCCGATCAGGCGGGAGATAAGATAAGGCGACCGTCGGCTCTCCGTCGACGATCCTGACGACTGGCCCCGGTTCGCGAGAACCGGGGCCTTTTTCGTGGGCGTTATTGCGCCGCCGATTGAGCGGTGACGGTGGCGCGCCAGGCGCTGTCGGACTTCAGATACTGGCGCGCCAGGGCCTGAAGGTCGGCGGCGGTGACGGCTTCCAAGGTGGCGATCTGGTTGCGGGTCTGGTCCAGCGTCGCCGGATCGCTCTGGGCCTGCGACAGCTGGGTCAGCCAGTAGCCGTTGTCGGCCATGCTGCGACGGATGCGTTCGACCGCCGGGCGGCGGGCGCGGTTCAGTTCGTCCTCGCTGATCGGATTGTCACGCAGGTCCGCGGCGATGGCGTCCACAGTCTCGAACAGCTTGGGCAGGGCCGCCGGCGGGGTTTCCGCGGTCACCGAGATGAAGCCGTAGCCCGGATAGGTGTCCGAGGTGGTCGAGCCGGCGCTGGGCGAATAGGCCAGGCCCTGTTTCTCGCGGATCTCGTCGTTCAGGCGCAGTTGCAGAACGTCCGACAGGATCGACAGCTGACGCGCGGTCTTGCGATCTTCGACCTGATCGGTGGTCGGCCAGGCGACGAAGCCCAGCGCCTGTTCGGCGGGTCCGGTGTGATACAGCTGAACCGGCGTGGCGGTCGGGGCCGGGAACTTGCGCACCGTCGAGCCGGCGGGCGGGGTGGGCGCCTGACCGCGCGAGGGCAGGGCGCCGAACGTCGAGCCGACGGCGGCGATGACCGCGTCGACGTCGACGTCGCCGACGACCGTGATCTCGACCGGACCCTGGGCCAGGGCTGAGCGAACGCCCGAGCGGATGTCGTCGATCTGGATCGCGGCGATCTGTTCGGCGGTCGGGGTCGTCTCACGCGCGTCGCCGCTGGCCAGCAGGCCTGAGGCGTCGCGTTGGAAGACGCCGCGCGGCGTGGCGCCTAGCTGAGCCAGGATCTGCGGGAACATGGCCTTGGTCTGTTCGAACGAGGCGCCGCGCAGACCGGGGTCCGTCAGGTAGGCGGCCAGGACCTGAAGCTCCAGCTGGAGATCGGCCGGCTTGGTGGCGCCGGCGAAGACATAGGCGTCGCCGGCCTGATTGACCGCGGCGCTGTAGGTGCGGCCGCTGAGGACGCGGTTCATTTCGTCCAGGCTGAGCTTGCCCAGACCGCCAGGGGCCAGGACGGTGCTGGCCATCGACAGGGGCGACAGGGTGTCGGCAGGCAGGCCCAGTTCGCCAAGGCCGGTGCGGGCGCTGACCAGAATCTGATCGGCGCGGAAGTCGGTCTTCTTGATGTTCAGCAGCGTGCCGTTCGGGAAGCGGACCAGGGTCGCACCGAGATCGGCGACTTCAGAACGGGCGGCGGGGACCGCCGGGGCGCCGAAATTGTCATAAGGCCATTTCAACTCGGCCTCGGCGGCGCGGGCTTGCACCGGGGTGTTGCGCGAGGCCTCCAGCGCAGCAGTGACGGCGGCCTCGCCGCCCTCGACCGGGACGGGGGAGCTGAACAGCAGCAGCGGGCCCTGGCCCTCGAAGACGGCCTTGGTCGCCTGATTGACCTGGTCGACGGTTAGGCCTTCGACGGCCTTGTTGAACAGATCGAGATTGGTCTGGGGTGAGCTGAACACCTGATCGTCGTTGACGGCGCCCAGAAGGCCGTTGGCCAGCGCCGAGGTCGAACGGGTCGCGGCCGAGGCGACGGCGTTCTGAAGTGCGGTGCGGGTGTTGACGATTTCGCGCTGAAGCTCGGCGTCGCTGACGCCGTATTCGGCCAGGCGACGGCTTTCCTGCTCGACGCTTTCCAGCGCGCGCTGCCAGCCGCCGGGATTGAAGGCGACCGACAGGGTGCCGGCGTCCAGGCTGTCGAACAGCGACTGATAGCCGGCGCCGGCGCCGATGAAGGGCGGGTTGTCGGCGCGGGCGATCTCGCCCAGGCGACGGTTCAGCACGGCCAGACCCAGGCCGCGACGGACGTCGGCGGCGCGTTCCGCGGCCGTATCGGGGCTGAGGTCCGGGGCCTTGATCCAGTTGATCTGGATGGAGGACTGGATGCCCGGCTCGACCAGGATGCTGGTCTGGGGTTGACGCGGGGCGACGGTTCCCAGGTCGGGCTCGGGACCATCGGCGGCGGTCGGCTTCCAGTCGCCGAAGGCCGCGCGGACCTTGGCCTCCATCGCATCCACGTCGAAGTCGCCCACGGCGATGAAGGTCGCGCGCGAGGGGCGATAGTAGGCGTCATAGAAGTCGACGAAGCGCTGGCGCGGCGCGGTGCGGATGATGTCGAGGTCGCCGATCGGCAGGCGTTCCGACAGACGCTGGCCGGGCGCCAGAAGGCCGAGCTGGGTCTTCAACACGCGCAGTTGCGGCGTGTCGCGGGTGCGTTCCTCGCCGACAATGACGCCGCGCTCGGAATCAATGGCGTCCGGCGCCATCAGGGCCGCAGACATCATCTCGCGCAGGATGTGCAGGCTGGGATCGACCGTCTCGTCCTTGGTGTTGGGCAGCTCCAGCACATAGGCGGTCTGGTCAAAGCTGGTGAAGGCGTTGGTGTCGGCGCCGAAGGCCAGACCCAGGCGTTCGAGGATGCGCAGCATCTCGTTTTCCGGCACGTCCTTGGTGCCGTTGAAGGCCATATGCTCCATGAAGTGGGCCAGACCCTTCTGGTCGTCGCGCTCCATCAGCGAGCCGGCGTCGATGCGCAGGCGGAACGAGGCCTGACCCGGAGGCGTCGCATTGTGCAGCAGGGCGTAGCGCATGCCATTGGGCAGCAGGCCGTAACGGACGGCCGGATCGGCGGGGATGTCGCTGGCGGCCTGAGCCCAGGGGGCTGACGGCGCGACCTGACCGGCGGCGGCCGCAGCGGGCGGCGCGGTCTGGGCGAGAGCAGGGGCGGCGAAAGCCCCGGTGGTCAGGGCCAGTCCCGAGACGGCGACAAGCAGCAGATGACGCGCAGAACGCATGATATCACTCCGAAACCGCAACCCCCGATGGCGCGATGCCGGATGTGTAAAGTGTGCTTGCCTTCGCCACAAGCGGCGCTGGCGAACCTTACCGACTTGTCATGTTCAGATCAGCCGCCGGGGCGGCTGATGTAGAAGCTGGCGCTGTTGCCGACGGCGTTGGCGCCGACCACGGCGGTGCGTCCGGACGAAACCGTGGCGTTGGTGGTCGCGGTGACATTGGCGCTGTTGGTCTGGGTGTTGTTGACGTTGACGTCGCCGCCGCACTGGGAACAGGCATAGCCCGTCACCGTATTGCCGACCGCGTCGGAGCCGACATAGGCGTCATAGCCGTTGACGCCGACATAGGTCGCGTTGGCCTCGACCCCGCCGGTGTTCAGCTGGGTGTTGTCCAGCTTCAGATAGATGTCGTTATTGCCGGCGACGGTCTCGTTGGCGACGCTGCGGGCCGCCAGAACCGTCTGGCCCTGGAGATTGGTCTGGACGCGGGCGTCGGCGCGGACGCGGCCTGCGTTGGCCTGGTCCGTCTGGATCAGCATGGAGCCGCCGGCGTTGGCGGTGATCGCCTGGTTGGCCCCGGCGTTGGCGCCGACCGTCAGGTCCCAGCCGTTGTCCACATAGACGTCGGTGCGCGCCTCGGTGGTCGAGGCGGCGTTCGATTGGCGAATGGTCAGATCCTGGTGCGAGGCGCCGGTCGTATTGGTCTGGACCGCATTGGCGACGGCCTGGGACGAGAAGGTCGCGGGCGCCGGAATGTATTGAATGTCGGCGACGGTCTCGGCGAAGACGGTGGTCTGGGCCCGCTGGTCGATGACGCCGGTCAGGGACGACGAGGGGCCGCCCAGGGCGACGGTGTTGGCGACGGCGGTGCTGGTCGCGAAACCGCCTTGCAGTATGCGGCCATTCGGCGCCTGGACATAGGTTCCGGCCTCGACCCGGTCGCCGGTCGCGGACTGGCTGGAGTCCACGGCAAAGGTCGCGCGATCGGTGGTGACGCCCAGGTAGTTGCCGCGCGCGGTCGTATCGACGCTGAGCTGGCCGTCGGCCTCGCCGCTCGCGACCACATTGCTGCGGGCCAGCGTGGCGCCGGTCATCGACTGGCGCGAGACCAAGCCGGCGGAGGCGGCCGTGACCCCGCCCGCGAGCGCATTGCCTTGGGCGCTGTTGCTGACGGTCACCTGATCGACGGACAGGTCGATGTCCACCAGGCCGGTGACGTCGCCGGTCTGGATCTGGGTGCTGGAGCAGGTTTCGCCGGCTTGCGGATCGCAGGCCGGCGTCTGCTGGGCGCTCGCGTCAGTGGCGAGTGCGGCGAACGTCGCCGTCGCGGCCATCATGCCAACGAGACGGATCGGCGCGAGTCTGGCCATTGTTGGTGTCCTGAGTGGGATAGGCCGGATAATAGCCGCCGGTCGGGCCGACCGTGGAATCGCCGAGCGGGTCGTTGGCGGGGTTCAGGCAGATTTCGGGGCCGGGCGCGCCATAGAGGTTGGCCATGAACTCGACCGTGGCCCGTTCGACCAGGGCGCGGACGGCCAGTTGCGTCGGCTCCATCCCGCCCGTGCCGGCCGAGATGTCGAAGACGTTGCCGTTCAGGAAGTCGAACACGCCGGCCGAGATTTCGCGGCCGATGATCTGCTTCTGATAGGAGACGACATCGACGACCTCGAGCGTGGTCGTCTGGACCAGGCGCAGGTCCATGGCGATGTTCATCACATAGACGCGGTGATTGACGATGCCCGAGCCGGGGCGGTTGCTGTCGACCTCGCCCCCGGCGATGTCGAAGCCGCCGGAGCGGATGTTGTAGTTCACCTCGGTGATGCCGCCGACGACATAGAAGTCGGAACCCGGAACCTGACCCGCCAGGATGCGGCGGTACTGGGTGTCCTCCGGCCCCTTGGCGTCGGGAGCCTGGTCGCCGATCAGCTTGTTGTTGGCGTAGCGCAGCTCAAGCTCGGACACCGAGGTGTCGTAGCGTTCGACGATGCGAGCGCCGGCCTTGGCCAGCGCCGAGTTGGCCATCAGGGAGGCGCCGCCGGTGATCTGGCGGCCGCCGTCGGACGACACCGTGCCGGTGTAGTCGCTGATCCGGCCCACCGCCATGCGCGGCGAGGGCAGGTTGTAGCGACGCGCGTAGTCGGCCAGGCAATACAGCGCGGCGGAATAGGGCGTGGGGTTTGCGGTCACCGGCGCATTGCCGATCGGCGTCGCATATTGTCCCGACGGACCCGCGACCGGGCTGACGCAGCCGGCGAGCAGAAGGGCGACGGCCGAGACGGCGGCGGACCCCTTGATGAGATGACGGCGGCTCATGGCAGGTTGATGTTCCCGTTCAGGGCCGTACCGGCGTTGATGGCGCCGGTGTTGGTCTGGGTCGAGTTGACGATGACGGTGTTGCGGCTGCCCTGGACCACCACGTTCAGCTGATTGCCGATGGCGGTGGAGCCGCCGATGGTCGTGCCGCCGTTGCTGGACGCGCCTGCGCCGGCATAGGCCGAGGCCGCGCCGCCGGACTGGCTGGAATAGGACGAGGCGCCGGACTGGATGATGCCGTTGACGATCAGCCGATTGCCGTTGGCGTCACGCGTATAGCCGGTCGCGGCCGTATTGGCGGCCGTTCGCGCGCCGCCATAGCCCTGCTGGAAGCGCGCAGCGCCGCCCGAACCCGTCGACTGCGCGATCGCCGGCACGCTTGCAGCGGCGGCGAAGGCCATGACGGCGGTGGATAGAAACAGCCTCTTGGCGGGCATTCCGGGGTTCCTCGCGCACAAACGGACGCCGGACCACGAGCGTGATCCGCACCCCAACCTGCATTAAGGTTATTAAGAAGCGCTTGATGTGACGCAGGTCACTGAGCATTTGTGGCGTCATGTCAGACGCATCCGGTCGATTCGATCCGCCGAACAGCCGCCCGGCGCGAGAGCCGATGTTCAACGTGCCGCTGGTCGTGCTGCTGATCGCGGCGTCGATGCCGACGCTCTTCTTCTTCCAGCGCGACCTGCCCGACATGGGCATGAGCATGGCGTTCGCGCCCCTTGATCTGGAGCAGGGACGGTGGGGCGGGCTACTGACGGCCATGCTGCTGCACGGCGGCTGGACCCACGCCATCATGAATGCGGTGGCGGCGCTGGCGTTCGGGACGCCGGTGGCGCGGCTGTTCGGGACTAGGATCGGTCCGACGGTCTTTCTGCTCTTCTATCTGGCGTGCGGCGTCTTGGCGTCGCTGGGCTATGGGCTGATCCATTGGGGATCCAGCGAGCCGATGGTCGGCGCGTCCGGCGCCGTCTTCGGCCTGATCGGCGCCGCGACACGGCTGCTGGGCGGACAGGGCAGGGTGCTGCCGATGGGGGATCGCCGCGTGGTCGGCGCGGCCATCACCTGGATGGCGGTCAACGCGGTGACCGGAATGATCAGCGGACTGCCCGGTGCCGAGGGCGCCAGGATCGCCTGGGAGGCTCACGCGGTCGGGTTCTTCGTCGGCTTTCTGGCCATCGGTCCCTTGGGGCGGATGTTCGGGGCGGGGGCCGCGCCTGATCGCTGAGGCGCGTTGATTCCGGACGGGGGCTGAGCGATCATCGCTGCCTGAGCGGCCCTGTCGCCATTCCGGCCCAGCGGTCGTCTCTTACAGAGAGAAGGGACCGCGATGTTCGTCGCCGAAATCCTCAAGACAAAGGGAAACGCCGTCTTCTCCATCGCGCCGGATCTGACTGTGACGCGGGCGTGCGAAGAACTGGAGCAGAAGCGGGTCGGAGCGTTGGTCGTCTGTGACGGCGACCGGGTGGTCGGCGTGTTCTCCGAACGCGATGTGGTCAAGGCGCTGGCGGCCGATGGCGCCGAGGCGCTGGACCGTCCGATCGCCGACTACATGACGGCCAAGGTGATCTATGCCGAACCGGCCGAGGAGATGTCGGCCTTGATGACCCGCATGACCGATCGGCGCATCCGGCATCTGCCGGTCATGCAGGCGGATCGTCTGGTCGGCGTCATTTCCATCGGCGACGTGGTGAAATGCCAGATCGCCGAACACGCCCATGAGGCCGAGAGCTTGCGGACCTATATTGCAGGCTGAGAGGCGCGTGCGCCGTTGGCCGATTCCGGTTTTGCGAGAAACTTCCCTTTCGTGTCAGAATCCGCTTGCTGACAAATCAGCCTCTCCGTATAGAGCCGCCTCGCTCGGAAACGGGCTGGCCGGCGGGGCCGCGGGGGTGAAAGTCTCCAAGGTCCCACGGAAGAAAGAAGCGAAAAACTTCTTGCTTTCATCGGTTGGTTTCA
>NZ_JZRG01000018.1:0-249621 GCF_000964075.1 Brevundimonas sp. KM4
ATGAAAACTCAGGGGCACGTCACCGCGTCGCCGAGGCGTTGCATAGTCTGGTTGCGGGAACCGGCGCGTTGCTCCTTGACGGCCCGCACGCCCTTGAGCCCGGCACGGTGCAGCCGACGCCGCTGACGGTCCCCCCGATAGCTGTGTGGACCCCGCGCCAGATCGCGATGCAGAGCCTTGACCCGCCCCCCGCAGCCCAGGCGGAAGTCAGCATTCGCTCGGCGGTGGACGAGGCCGTGTCCCGCCTTTCAAACCTCGCCGGGCCGCTCGCGGCCGAGGTGTCGGGCGGTCTGGATTCCAGCATCGTCGCCGCCGCTCTCGCGAAGGTCGCGTTGGAACCTGTCAGCTTGTGGATCAATGCTTACGGCGCCACGCCAGAGTCCGATGAGCGGTCCTATGTTGAAATCCTTGGCGATGCTCTCGGCTTCAAGCCTTACTGCACCCCCCATGCCGTCGGTCCGCTGACATCGGATTGGCTCACCGCGCTCGCGGGTGGGTTCCGCCCGGGGTTGAACGCCCTCGATCATCCTCAAAACCTGCGCTGGGCCAGCCTTCTACACGACCACGGAGCTAAGGCGGTGATGACGGGAAAAGGGGGTGACAGCATCCTGTTTCAAGCCGCCACGACGGACGTCTTCACGGATCAATGGCTGGCGCATGGATGGCGAGCACTGGCTTGGCCCGATCTCACCGAGCTCGCCGCCGCCAATGAGCTCTCGGTCTGGTCAATGGTTCGGACGGCCCGCCGATATGAACCGGGGAAACCCGATCCCCTCCTCCGCGATCACCCCATTCTCGCGCCGCTTGATCGACAGCCTCCGCCACATCCTTGGCTCAGAGACCTTGAGGGCTTCGGACCCGCCAAATGCTTTCATATCGCAGGGGTCGCGGACAGCATTTCCCATCACAACCCCTCGTCGCTCACGCAGGCGGTCGACGTTCGCCATCCCCTGTGCGCGCAGCCCGTCGTCGAGGCCTGCCTCGCCCTTCCCACCGCTCAGCTCTCGGTCGGCGGCAGAGACCGGGGGCTGGCGCGAAGGGCGTTTCGCAACCGATTGCCGACCGCGATCGTCGATCGCCGGACGAAGGGCGAGATGACCCGGATTTACGGACGAATGGTGTCGGAAAATCTGGACACCCTCCGACCGTGGCTGGCCGACGGCCGGTTGGCGTCATGCGGGATTATCGATCGGGAGAGGGTGTTGACCGAACTGTCTCCGGAAGTCTTGATCTGGCGCGGGCAGCACGCGGCTGTCCTCACGGCGGCGGCGTTTGAAGGATGGGTTCGCCTTTGGGAGCGTCGGCTGACGTAGTCTCAGAACCAGCATCATCGAGTGTGAGCGCCAACCAATCGAAAATCTGCTGGTAGCGATCGCGGATGTTGGCCGGGCTCCATGTCAGATGCTTCTCGCCCCAATAGGTCACGATGCGGGCGTGTCCGTGGTTGCGAAGAATGGCGCTAAACATTCTCTCGGCTTGTGTGGCCGGCGTGAAGTCGAGATCAGCCGTCAGGAACAGGATCGGCCTCGTTATGTGATCGGCCCGAAGAAATGGACTGGAGGCGGCGTAATCTTCCGGCGCACGCCACGGCGGATCTTGGAGCGCCCCCTGACCGGTCTCGGTCCAACCCTGGTTGAACCTGAAGAACATGCCGTTTTCCGGCTGTATGCGCCCTAAGGCGTCGAACTCTCCCCAGACACCAAGCATGTCACTGTAGGCGGACGAAGCGATGTAGGATCTGAACCGGCCCGAGCGCGTCGCGATCTCGAGGGCTGAATAGCCGCCAAAGCTGTGTCCCCAAAGGACCATCCTGTCTGAAGGAAGCTCCGGAAAGGCGGCCAACGCCGCATCGACGGCGAGATCGACGCTGCGGGCATAAGCATCGCCACGCTCCCTGACGGGTAGATCCCCAGGGACAGATGGGCTCAGGACGGCATAGCCGGCCCCAACGAAGACCTCCGGCCGAAAACTGTACGTCATAGTGAGCGGGTCCAGCCGCGCCAGATTGTCAGCCCAGCCCGGGTAGGGGTTCACGATGACGCCTCGGGGTTCGCCGTTCGGCAGAAACAGCCAGCTTTCCGTTTCGCGACCGTCGAAACCCAAGTGGCGGATCGGCCTGGGCTCGGTGACGAACATGTTCGCAAGGGTCGAGTTAACCTCGGCTATCGCTTCAGTCGATCCCGGTCTATGATGCAAAAGGGCATCTGCGAGCCCGCGCGGACGGAGTGTCAGCACGGCCTCCGGAGAAACGGCAAGTGTCTTGTCGAGGTCAGCGCCGCCGCCCCCCAACGTCGGCGCTGCGCCGTCCCTCACCAACCTCACCTGGCCTTCGCCATCAATCGCGATCGACCAATCTCTGCGCGGCGCCTCGTTGCTTTTCGGGCGACGCCCCATGGTGAGGTCGAAGATCATGGCCTCCCGGAGGTTAAGGTTGGGTGGCGAGAGCGCATGGGCTCCGTGCGCTGTGATTTCCCAGTAGCGGCCGTCCGCGAAGGCGAGCAGGCCCTCCGGCCCGGATGCAGCGATGCGCGTCGGAGCCACAACCAAATCGCCCGTCAGGGATTCTGGGACACCGTCCTGAGACAGCAGATACCAGTCCCCGCGCTCACCCTCCGTCGGTCGTGCGTACATGACCGGGGTGAGACCCAGCCAGTCGGCTTGCACGCCAGCGACAACAACGCTGGCTGACGCGCCGGCACGCAACCCGCCGCGGTTGAATGGGTCGGTCGACTCAAAACTGGCGCTCATCAGCGTTCCCTCGTCCCACCGAGCGCCGTCTGGGCGGGCCCAAACGAGGACGGCCGTCGAGTCGGGTGACCATCGAAGAAGGTGGGGCGCGATGTCCAGCCCATCGACTCGCAGTGGCACGCGCCCTGTCCTGAGATCGATCAGAACAAGCCGGCGCCTTCGATCATCCTCCATGTGGAGAAGCTGCGGATCTCCCAATGGGATCGGCTCCTCCCTCATGACCACGGCGACGCTTCCGCCGTCAGGCGAGACGGTGAAGTCGGCAAGCCATCCCTCTTGCAAGGTCGTGATCTGCAGCGTGTCCCGTTCCAGCCGAACCAAGGCCTGGCGGGGCTCGGGGCGCTCCGGAACGACCACGCCCCCCCCGCGCGTCGATGACGGTCCTGGAGGGTTCGCGCCCTTCGGCGGTCCGCTCCCACGCCTCGGCGCGACGTCTCGTGCTTGTACGATCATACCCGAGAGCCAGCGGAAGACTGTGGTCGGGGCGCACTGGCAGCAGCAGCGTGTTTGCAGACGCCCATGTCGCAGTCGCCCCGCCCAGGGGAAGATCGGGCGTCAGGCCGGTCCATCGGACGGATCGGTCGACTAGGGACACGATCCCGTATTCGAATCCGTCGCCTTGAAGCCTCGTGATAAGGAGATGATCCGAGGACGGCGACCAAGCGGCGAACTGCAGCCCCAAGCCTTCGTGGGGAAGCAACCTTTCCTCTGGAGAGGTTGGATCGCTGAGATCAACAATCCAGAGCTCCATGATTTGCCAGGTGGAACGGCCATTCGCTTCGATGCGGGGCATGGTGTCGTAAGGACCGCGCCTCTCGTAAATCGCCCATCGGCCGTCCGGAGAGATGGCCGCTCTTCCGAACGCCTCCAACCCCAGCAAATCATCAACCGTAAGCGATCGATCCGCCTCGATACCTTGGCCGTGCGCGGCCCCCGCCAAGCAAGCCGCTGCGATCGCCGTTCCGACGACGCGACAGATGAGCGTCCACATTTCGGATACTCACCAGCGTCGCGTCAGTTGCAGGGAGATCACGCGTCCCAAGATGCTGGCTTGACCGGGATCGAACCCCAAACCAGTCGGGGCGTCGTAGAACGGCGGCGCTTCGTTGAGCAGATTTTGGACGGCAAGCTGAACCTGGACGCCGGGCGCGCCGGCCAGGTCCGAAGTCCACCCGGCCGTTGCGTCAATCGTATTCCAGGCCGAGAGGCGGTTGCCGGCCCGATCTTTGCTGCCGGCCACATGGTTCCAATGAAGCCCGACCGCGACGCCGTCACGCGACCAAGTCGCACCGGTCCGCGCTCTCAGGTCCGTCGGGTAACCTACGAGGCCGGCGACCTCCTCAATGGGCGCTGTCGGCGTCGTCTGGCTTTCGTAGTCCAAAATCCAGGACGCTGTCAGGTCGAGCGCGAGACGACCGTTGCTGATCTCCCAACCGTGACCTGCCTGTACGTCCAGACCGCTGACACGCACCGCGCCAGTGTTGACCCAGCGTGTATCCACCACAGCGCCGTACGCTGTGACCGGGAAGAGGCTGGAAAATCCGGGAGCGTCCGAGAAGCTCTCGATGAGTGCGCGGTCGGCGGAGCTGTTGACCGGATCGACGAAGGTCACGAAGGGACGGAGCGTGGGGTCGATGAGCGCCCCGTCGAAGTTGGCGTTCACGGGCTGCGCGATGCGGTCATCGAAACTGGTCGTGAAAAAGTTGACCCCGAGCCTCGGCCCTCTGGTCGGGCGATAGTCGAAGCCGAGTGTAAAGGTTTCTGAGGTCTCAGGCTGCAGATCGGGGTTGCCACCGTACAGCATGAGGATCAACGCCTCCGACCCATCGGCCCGATCCAAAAAGGCCGGGGACACGCCGAACTGGTCGAACAGCTGCGTGAGCGCTGCGGCGCGGAAGGACGTCCCCCAAGATGTCCGCATGGTGATCTGCTCGTCCGGCGACCAGATCAAGCCAAGCTTCGGATTGGTTGTCGAACCGAAATCATCGTAGTCCTCGAACCGGGTCGCGACAGAAAGCTCCAGGCGCCGGATCCCGGCTCTTTCATTGTCCGGTCCCACAATCGGAATGCGCGCCTCGGCGAACACTGCGGAGATGGCTCGAGATCGGTCGGGGCTGGAGATAAAACGGGGCGCGGCTGCCGTCAGGAAGGTCTCGCCCTCGGTCTCAAAGGCCTCTCGTCTCGCCTGGCCTCCGACAGCCAACGAGATATCACCTCCCGGAAGACGCCAAAGAGGTCCCTGCACAAGCAGGTTCGCCGAACTTGCGCGGCTACGATTCCGGACAACACCGTAGCCGCTGCCGATGAAGTCCGACACAGCCTGGGCGTTGGCGCTGCCGTCTCCGAAGAGGTTGAAGTAACCATCTACTGCAGCACGGAAGGGCGTTGCCGGGTCGTCTGGGATGTTCCCCAAGGCTTCCGACAGGAACCGAGTGTTGACGCGGTTGCTTACGCCGAAGTCCGCCAGTTCCCAAGCGTCGGCCACGTAGGCCTCGACCGACCAAGTCGGCGAAACGTCGTAACGCGCACCGATAGTCAAGCCCAAGCTCTCGGATTCGGTCGAGCTCCGCGCTGGCCCTATATCCCGAAGGAAAGAATACGCCACGGTATGCGATGAAGCGCCGTTCGGCGACACGAACCACGGATTGGCTTGTGTGACATTGAAGATCCCCGCGGCGGCCGCCGTTGCCGACTCCGTCGTTCGAAGGCTGTAACGGATGTCCCCGGTCAACTCGAGCCGTTCGCCTATCGATTGCCGGATGCGCGCATACGCGCTGTGGCGTTCGAGTGCAGGCAGAAGATCGATACCGGCGAGCGGGGATTGAAGATTGCTCTGGCCTGCCGCGAAGTCGCCGGGGGTCTGCGCCGTTCCACCGGTCGGTGGGCGGATCGCGAACTGGACTTCGAACGCAGATGTCGCGGGGTTGAGCGCGAGAATATTGCCGGGCGCGCTGTAGAAACCACGGCGGTCACTCCCACCGAAGGGTCGCAGATCTCCATCCGCCGTGACGCTTCGGTCCGAACCGCTCAACGCGTTGGCGGATTGATATTCATAGGCCAGGTAGGCTGCGCCCGATCCCCAGTTACGACCTATGAGGTGCGAGACTTGGACGTCCTCTGCACCGCCTTCCGCGGCGGAGACGCGTGCTCGCGTCTCCTGTCCGTCCACGGATCGCCGCATGATCACGTTCACAACGCCCGCGACCGCATCGGACCCGTAAAGCGCAGATGCGCCGTCCAGAAGTACATCGACCCTGTCGACGGCCGCCGACGGAAGGGCCGAGACGTCGGCGAACTCCGCACGAGACCCGGTTCCTGCGAGCCGACGACCATTCACGAGAACCAGCGTGGACGCCGCCCCGAGACCGCGAAGGTTCACCCCGGTGGCGTAGACATCGTTCGAGGTGCCGGCATCAGCGAGCGTGGCTTGGCTCACCGGCGTGGACGTGCCGGCGTAATTCTGAGGTAAGGAAACGAGAATGTCGGCGACAGTGCCACGACCGGTTCCATCCAGCGCATCTCGGTCCAGTTGAACCACGGGCGATGCCAAATCTCCCGACGACCGCAGCAGCGTTCCCGTTACGATGACTTCATCGATCTCGACCGCCTCGTCGACACTCGCCATGCCGGCCCGCTGCACCGCGAAGACCCCAGGCCGGCTCTGCGACCAGGTCAGGCCGGAACCGGACAGAAGCCGGTCCAAGGCCGCCCCCGGCTCCAGCCGACCGCTGACGCCGGGCGACCGCAGGCCCGCCACGGTGTCGGAGGTAAAGAAGATCTGGTGACCGGACTGCCGCCCGAAGGCCGTCAACGCCTCGCTCATCGGTCCGTGCGGAATCCGAAACTCCCGCACGGACTGAGCGCACGCGGGCGAGCTGGCGGCGACGATGCAGGCGACCGCGGCGGCGCCTGACAGCAGATAGGAACGGCTCATAGACTGGTTTCCCCTCGACGCCCCCAGTGGCGCTGAAGAGAGAGACCATCGAGACCGGGGCTAACCCTCTCGGCGTCCCGAATTAATTTCTGCGCCGGGAGAGCCCGACCGATCCGTCCGCCTTCGGAACAGCCCGCAATCCCATGACATCCGAAGACGCGGCCACGAAGGCGTCGCGGTCGCCGGTGCGGAAGACGCCATTGACCGCCACCGACCGGATGGCGGGGTCGTCGATCTCGATCTTTTCGGTCAGGTAACGGTTCATCTCCGCCACCGCCTGCGCCAGCGGGATATCGGTGAAGACGAGTTGGCCCGTGGCCCAGCTGGTCTCCGCCTCGACGTCGACCGCGCGCGTATCGATCCTCGCGCCAGAGACTCGCACCTGTTGGCCGGCGGCGATGCGACGGGGCGGCGACGGCGCCTGGTCGGACTGGACGTCGATAGCGCCAGACACGAGCGTGACGCGAACCCCCTCCCCTGCCCTGCGCACGTCGAAAACCGTTCCCACGGCCGTGACCCGGGTCTCGCCGGCGTAGACCACGAAGGGACGCCCAGCGTCATGCGCTACATTGAAGAGCGCCTGACCTTCCACGAGGTCGATCCGCCGCTGGCGGTCCGTAAATCTGACGCGCACTCGTGAATCCGTATCGAGGCTCAGACTCGATCCGTCGGCGAGCGGGATCACCCGCTGCTCGCCGACCCGTGTGGCGAACGCGTTCCTATCGCTCCAGAACCAGGACCCGCCCACCATCAAGGCCACCGCCGTGGCCACGGCCAGACCGCCAAACAGAACGGACCGCCGACCGGACGCCGGGCTCACCCGGCTTCGGCGACGGGCTCCCTCCAGGGCGTCGGCGAGCGCGGGGTCGGGTCCAAGACCCTGGCTCTCGCGCCAGACGCGGTCGACCCGGCTGTACGCCTCGGCGTTGCCGGGCCTGGCCCGCCACTCGAAGAATTCCTCGATGGTGCGAGTCTCGATCGAAGTCGTGCCGAGGCGGACGTGCCACGCCGCCGCCTCCCTCTCCGCCGCTTCAACCCGCATCGTCGGGTTGGCCATGTCGCGCCCCATCCTAGCGCCGGAGCTGGGCGGCGCAGTGGGCCAAGGCCCGGGTCATGCGCCCTTCCACAGTCTTGGGGGAGATCCCCAGTCTGTCGGCGATCTGGGCGTTCGTCAGACCGTCGATCCGGGACAATAAAAAGACATCTCTCACGGATTCTGGCAAGCTCAGGACGGTCTCCAGCAACATCAATCGTTCGGTTTGGTCAGCATCGACCCGATCATGAACCGACCGGATGGCTTCCGCCCGGCAAGCCAGTTCACGTCGGCGCCTTGCGTTGCAGGCCAGGTTCACGGCGATCCGTAACAGGAATGCTTTCGGGTATCGGAGACCGTCAACAGATTTGCTTGAGGCCACGCGAAGCCAGGTTTCTTGGGACAGGTCGTCGCATTCGTCCTGCCCAAACCGTCTCCGAAGGGCACGCCGCAACCAAGCGCCGTAACGACGTTCCAGAGCCGTGAGCCGATCCTCGAACCGGCCTTCAACACTATCGACTCGGTCATCCACGCGTCGCTCCGAGGACTTCGCCCTCCAAATCAAGGGATGTCAGAGCGTAAACCACCATCGGAATGGTCACTATAGTGACTGGCCCAAAATGTACGTTGGGCGCCGCCTGCGTCTATGGCGCTTACGAGAATCTTTGGGCGGAACGTACGTCGTGCAAGACAGAAAAAAGGCATGACAATCGAGGGCTTGGCAGACGCCGTGGGCCTGTCCTACAGCTACATGGGAGAGCTTGAACGGGGGAAGAGAAATCCAACGCTGCGCGTCGTGGAAAATCTCGCCGTCGTCCTTGAAACGCCGCCAACGGCCCTTTTGGCCGAATCTCACTCCTGATTCCCTGACAACGCGGCATGCACCAGCGGCTCAACTCACAGAGCCACAAGTCGCAATGGTTACTATGATGACTGGCTGCTCGACGCGCTTTGCGTGTGCCTGTATGAATGAGTTTGACGGAGACTTTTGGGCGCAACGTCCGCCGGATTCGGCTTGAGAAGAAGCTCACGATCGAGGGGCTCGCGACCGACGTAGGACTCTCATATAGCTATATGGGCCAACTCCAGCGCGGCGAGCGAAATCCCACCTTGGATGTCGTGGAGCGGATTGCCAAAGCGTTGGGCGTTAAAGCCATTGAGCTCTTCCGCGAACGTTGACCGCTAAATGCCGACAGACGCGGTTACCCTGCTAGCGAGAAACCTCCAAACCCTCCGACGCGCCGCCGGGCTGTCGCAGGAAGAGTTAGCATTCCGTGCGGGGACAAAGCGGAGCTACCTCAGCGACTTGGAACGCGGCGTCCGTAATCCATCCGTCCGTCTGTTGGGCCGTTTGGCCGAGGGTCTAGACGTGCCGCCAGCGCGGCTCCTCGAGTGAGATCGCGCGGGACGCGGCTCAGCTGGTCAGTCAGCCTCCTCGTCCCGGATCTGCGATGAAGAAGTCGGCAGCAGGCAACGCAACAAGTCCCGGATCAGCCGCTGCTGATCCGGACCCAAGCGCGCGGCCGAGCGTTCGATCGTTAGGGTAAGCCTCGTGGGCGGAGGCCCCATCGTCTCCGCTGTCGCTCCACCGGTCTGCGCCAGGCCTTTTCAAAGAAGTAGCTGACGGACACGCCGAGGAAACCCGCCGCTTTCCAGAGCCTGGACGCGGAGACGCGATTGGCGCCGCGCTCGTATTTCTGGATCTGCTGGAACGTGAGCCCGAGCGCCTGACCGAGGTCGCTCTGGCTGAGTCCCAGACTGCGCCGGCGATGAGCGATCCGGCCGCCGACGTGAACATCCACGGGATTGGCCCGGCGATCGCCGTCGCCCTTCTCCACTGGTTCCCGGTCGAACATCAGACTCCCCGGCGTTCGCGCTCGACACTGAAAGCTGCAGCCGCTCCGGATCGACCGACGAAGCCGCCAGAGCCGCAGCGTTCGGGATCATCATGTCAGCGTTCGAGGGCTGCGCAAGCCATTGGCCCCAGGCAGGGCATCGCAGTCATAGCCGTCCGAACCGAAAGGGCCGCCAACCGCAGCGCTCAGGCGACCTTGTCCAGCAACGCCGTCACCTTGCGCGCGGTCGCCTTGGCCGATCCCGGATTCTGACCCGTGACCAGCAAGCCGTCCGCGACGACGTAAGGTCCGAAGGGCAGCAGTCCCTTGAGGTAGACCGCGCCGCGCCGTCTCATCTCCGCTTCAGCATTGTAGGGCATCCGGCCCGCGACGCCGGCCAACACCTCCTCCGCCCACGAGAAGCCGGTGAGCATGCGATCCATGACCAGCAGTCTGCCGGTCGTCAGGCGCGTGTTGAGCAGCGCGCAATAGCCATGACAGACGGCGGCGACGATACCGCCGCGTTCCCACACGGCGCGCGTCAGGGTCTGCAGGCCCGGACTGTCCGGAAAGTCCCACATCACCCCGTGACCGCCGGTGAAGAAAAGCACGTCGCAGTCCAGCGGATCGATGTCTTCGGGCCGCTGCGTCGTCTCCAGTCGCGCCATCTGTCGAGGATCGCGCAGCCAGGCCTTCGCCGAACCGTCCAACAGAGGCCATTTGAGCGCGCGCGGTTCCAGCGGCGACCGGCCCCCGACGGGACTGATGATGCGCTGTTCGAAGCCGCGCTTTGCGAAATGATCCCAGGCATGGGTCAGTTCGGACAGCCACAGTCAGGTGGGCCTGCCGTCCTCATAGCGATCGACATTGGTGACGACGTGAACAACGCGCTTGTCCATGGTCGGAGCCCTTCGGTCGTCAGTTGGCTGCGCTCGGCAATACAACTCACTATGCTGGATAATACAACCGGAACGGTCACCGTTCCAACCCGCTCCCGCGCCCTCTCAGGACCTGCGCCAAGCCGGCGCCGGTCGGGGCGAGCGCCACGGTCTTGCCGATCTCAAGCCTGGGCTCACCCGCGCGCAGCCGCGCGTAGTGTTCGGCGCCGTCGCCGTCCCGCACGATCACGAACGGATGCGCGCCTAGCTCGTCGTGAAACCCGGTCTTGACCACGCGTCCCTTCAGCGGCGACGCCCCCATGGGTCTCACGTCCCGCCCGACCTCAAGCCGCCGCTGGTTCAGGGTGCGGATGATGTCGCGGCGCGCCTGGAGCGTCCGAAGCTTCGTCTCCATCTCGGGATCGAGCCGATAACGCCGGCCGGCGCGGACCGCGAGACCCAAGCCTTCCAGATGACGGAGGCGGCCTCGACTCAGGGCGTTCCAGGCGTCGCTCCGTCCCACGCCGTCTTCAACCATCCCGCCCGGCTCCGCCGCCGCCAGGAGCCGGCGATCAAGTCCGGTGAAGCGATCCGCCGACGTCTCGCGCCAAACACGCTTCTCGGCGTCGACCCGGGCCAGGTCGCCGAGCCTCTCCTGTGCGACCTCCTGGGCGCGGGCGCGGAAACCGTAGGCGATATAGTCGCGCGGGATCACAAGGTCCCGCCCGTCACCACGGCGACCGCGCACGAGCACATGCGCGTGCGGCTGGTCCGTGTCGTAATGACAGGTCGCGATCCAGGTCAGCTGCGGCTCGCCCAGATCCGCCGAGACCCGCGCCATAACCTCGCGGACATAGCCGCGCAGGTCGTCGATCCGGTCGCCGTGCTCGGGCGAGATGATGAAGCGGAAATGGTGCCGGTCGTCGGTCCAGCCTCTCGTCTCGACGGCCGCTTGAACGCCGTCCTGATGCCGATCGAAGAACTCGGGCCGGGCGCCTTCCACGCCAGCGCCGGAGCGACCGAGGTAGGCGACGTGCGCCGCCAACGCCGCGCCACGCTCTGCGCCCTTGCCGGCGTGGCGAGACACCAGAGCCTTGACGATGACGCGCTGTCGCACGTCCAGGCGGAAGGCCCGTCCCGACCGGTTCTGCGCCGCCCGGAGAACGCCCGACCGATTGCCGAGAGCAAACATTCGGGAACTGGCGAGGCGCTTCATCATGCCAAGACGAACCGGATCGCGGTCGGTCTTCAGTCGCGTCGGAAGCCTCACGCCGCCCGGGGCGTCCTCGACGCCGCCGCGTATCGACAGCCTGGTTTGAATAGCCTGGTGAACAGACATGATCCGCGCTCCGGCCCCGGAAGATCCGCCGAAGAACGACAACTCAAAGCAAGTCGTCGATCCGGGTCGACCTCTCCTCCAAGATGCTGAAAGCATAAAGAAAGCCGGCCAGGCCCAACACTCCCTTTTATCTTGCCCTCAGCCGAAATTCGAAGATTTCCGGACAGCAGCATCATACTTGATCCAACCCGATCAACAGTCGCCACAGATCGGCAGGCCGGCCGGACGACAGAAAAAATCCCGCCCGGCCGAAGCCGAGCGGGTCCAGTGTTCAGGCGGGTCTCAGGCGGCGCGGGCGCGGATGGCGACGTGCCGGACGCCGTGCTCCATCGCCTTCTGGCCGAGGTTCATCGCCGGGCCGAACGGACGATCGCCCGAGCCCCTGCCCTCGCCCAGGGAGTGCGCCAGGGTCAGGCAGCAGGTCGGCTCGAGCGCGATCAGGTCATCGTTCGCCCGGAAGGGAGCCGCCTTGCCATGTGTGTCGAAGTCCGCCCGCGCCAGGATCAGCTTCACGCCCTTCTGCTGGGACCATTTGATCGCCAGCTTCTCGGAGCCCTTCGCCCCGGTTGTGGCGAGCGCCATGTCCGGCCATTCCGCCAGCGCCCAGTTCAGGGCGTCGAAAATCCGCCCGGCGTCTTCGGCCGTATCAGCCGAGGGCGCCCCCCGGAAGGCGATCACCGGTCCGCCCGGATCCGCCTCGCCGGACGTCCTAGCGCGGAGACTGCGGATCGCCTGGGCGTCGGAGATCCGCCCTTCGTCGCGCAGCGCCCGCGGCAACACCGGCCGGTAGGTCGGCGCGGGCGGGGCCACGGAGGCCATCGGCCCGGACTCCACCAGCGGCGACGGGTGCGGCCGAGGGTCCGGCAGGACGATGCGCGCCAGCCCGTGGGCCTGATAGAGGCCGATGTCGCGTCCCTCGCCCGTCCAGGCGCGCGTCTCGTAGTCCACGGCGGACGCGCCCGCTAGGAAGGCGAGGCGCGCGGACGCGCGCGCGCCGGCGCGGCCTCCGGGTGCCAGAAGCGAAGCGGGAGACGCTTCGAGCCGGGCGCGCGGCCGGGCGCCCGCGCGCCCCGGCACGGCGGCGGCCAGGATCGCGGCGGTCGCCAGGTCGTCCGCCACGGCGAGCGGTGCGACCTCCGCACCGGTCTCGTCCCGCTCCAGCACCAGCAGACCGGTCTCCACCGACGTGCCGTGCCGGGCGAAAGCGCGCGGCGGAAAGAGTATCCGGGCGACGATGCGGCCCCCATCCGACAGCCGGCGCAGGCCGCCCTCGTCCGACAGGGCCGAAGCCGGCGCGACCGCCGCGAGACGTCCGCCGTCGGCGAGCGCGCCCAGCGCCGCCTTCAGATGGCGGTCAAGGTCCGTGAACGGAGGATTGCAAACCGCGACGTCGAACCGGCCCGCGGCGTCCAGCAGGTCGTGGATGTGGCGGCCGTCGAGGCGCGAGCGCCGCGCCGCCGGAAACAGGCCGTCGAGCAGGGCGGCGCGGCCGTCCGCCGGCTCGTTGAGCCACAGGACGCCGCCGCAGGCCTCCGCCACAGCCGCGATCAGACCCGTGCCGGCCGAGGGTTCCAGCACCCGGTCGCCGGGGCGCACCTGGGCCGCGAGCACCGCGATCGCCGCCAGCTCCGGTGGTGTGGAGAACTGATCCAGGGCGACCTGGTCCTCGCTGCGCCGGCTGTGCGTCAGGCCGAGCGCGGAGACCGCAGCCAGCAGGGCGGCGATCTCCGCTGGCGCGTCCTCGAGGCGGGCGACCTGGGGGGCTAGGCGCCGGATCTGAAGCACCGTGGCGGCCTCGATCGCCTCGTAGGCGTCGCGCCAGAGCCATTTGCTTTCTGTGTCGGCGCCGCCGAAGAGGGTCGTCATCACCTCCGAGACCAGACGGCGATCCAGCGGGCGCGATCGCGCGAGATGGCCTGCCAGCGCCCGGGCGGCCGCCAGCACATTGGCGGCGTGGGGCGTGTCGGTCGCGGGAGGAAAGAGGGACAGGGTCGAGGTCGAGGACATGGTCGCGGCTCCGCTCGCCGGGAGCGGAGGGCGCATCCCCCACGGTCCTCCAGGCTCGCCGCGCCTAGCCCTCTTCTTCCCTTTCAACAGGAACGGCGCGCACAAAACCCGCCCCGCCGGACGGCGGAGCGGGTTCTTGGGCGGCAGGGGTCTCAGGCGGTCTGCTGGAGGGCCGCCTCCCCCGCCTCGGTGACGACGAAGGCGCCGGCGCCGTCCGCCTCGGGCGAGGCGGCCCCTTCGGCCGCGGCGTCCGACGGGTCGGGCCCGTCCATCACCGCCGCCTCCGGATCGCCGTCCGGCATGTCGGTCGTCCACGACAGACTGGCCGGCGCCCAGGTGCGTTCGGCCGCCCGTTCCGCCACCCAGTCGACCAGGTCCGTCTTCTTAAGCACGCCGACGCGGGGATCGCTCGGCTCTCCCATCGCCTCCAGCATGCCGAGCAGGAGCGCCTTGGAATGCGGCTTGAGGAAGTCGGCGTCCGGCGTCCAGTGCAAGGTGATGTCCGCGCCGCAGAGAGCAGCCAGTTCCGCCGCCTCGGCGCGCGCGGCCCGCCGGATCAGGCTGGTCCGCTCTTCGCGCAGATCGAGCGTCAGGGCCGTCAGCTCGGCGAGCAGGCTCATCTTGTCGCCATGCGCGAGCGCGTGAACCCAGGCGATCACCGTCTGGTCCGACCCCTCCCAAGCCGCGCGCCGTTCATCGAGCCGTTGGCGAACGTCGCCGTCCAGAGGCTCGATGATCCGTCCGCCGGCGGGATTGAAGGCCGTCGCGGTCAGGGCGAAGGCGGATTCGGATCGTGCGCCGGACCCGCGGACCGCGACCTGGACGAACAGGCGCGCGATCAGCGCCGTGAGCGCCGCGCCCGGATCGTCGGCCAGCGCCCGGATCAGGCCGCGTGTTGCGACATCGGTGCGCACCGCGTGCAGGGCGTGATTGATCCCCTCAGTCTCGGGCTCCGGCGCCTCGACCTCCGGCGCCCGATAGAATCGCCCGTTCGCCGGCGACAGATCGCCGTCGTCGTCGACCTCATCGCGAGCGTCGCTGAGCTCCTCGTTGTCCTGGATCTCCGGCTCGACCGGGGTGAAGCAGCGGATGTCGAGGCCCGCCCGGACGGACGGGAAGAAGACCAGTGTCGTGGCGACGCGACCGCCCCAGCTGATCTGGTCCATCGCGAGGCGCGCCTTCGCCATCGCGATCAGCAGGGGATCGACGACGGCCGGGTCCGTGGTTTCGGCAAGCCGTTCCCCGACCGCCTCGGCGGCGGCGTTGAAGACCTCGCGCGCCTCGCGATAGGCGTCCAGCTCGGCGGCGGGCAGCATGCCGCCATAGGCGTAGCGTGCCGGTTCCAGATCGTCGGGCAGCTCGAGAGCGTCGCCCGCCGACACATGGACGGCAAGGCCTTCCGCCTCGAAGACCAGGGCGATCTCTCGCGCGCGCCGCGTCCAGACGTCGGTCAGGATCGCCGGGTCGAGAAGCACCGGCGCGCGCTCTCCGAACAGATCGACGACGGTGCGGCCGCCGGCCGCCGCATAGCGCTCCGCGCCGACCAGGGCGCAGCGCGCGTCGCCCTCTGTGACCTGGTCTTCGTCCAGCTTCTCGGTGATGCGCCAGTCCTGGAAGCCGTGCCCGTCGAGCGTCATTTGCGCATATTCGGCCTGCTCGGCCTTGTCCGGCAGCCGGGCGAGCAGCCGGGCCTGCCGCAGATTGAGCCGACCGCGCCGCAAGGCTTCGAGGGCCACGGGTGGCAGGGCCGACAGGGCGGCGAGCCGCTTCACGTCGATCTCGGCGTACCCCAAGGCCTTCGCGATCCCGGGCACGGCGAGTTTGCCCTTGAGCATCCGGCCGATCGCGGCGATGACGTCGGCGACGTGAACCGGGGCGGCTGTGTTGGTGAGCAGGACAGCGGCCGCCTGGCGCGCGGGATCCGTCTCCACCACCACGTCCACGAGGAAGCCGTCGTCGATGCGGCCGCCTTCCAGCAGATAGCGCAAGGCGAGGAGGCGACGACGGCCGTCCAGGGCCATGTTCGCCCGCTCCTTTCGCCGTCCCGGGCGCACGGTCAGCGGCTCCAGCTGGCCCGCCGCGAACAGGGTTTCCGCCAGCAGCGGAATGTCGTCGTCCGGCGGTTCGCCGAAGCGCAGGTTCTCAGGGGCGATATCCACATCGCGGAGGGGAACCCGCAGCCGGGCACGGGCTGCGGCGATGTCGAACGGCGTCTCGACGACCGTGAGGGCGGCGGAGGCGGATCTGGGCATGGCGGAACTCCTGCCGGCGACGGGGCCTATCCCCGCCTTTCCGGCGCCCCACCGCGCCCTTCCTTTTCCCTTTCGGCGGTCGTGCGGATGGCGTCGTTCCAATCGCCACAGCCGGGCGGCGGCAGACGCATCTCCACCGCAAGGCCGAGCGCCGCAAGGCGATGCTTCAAACGGCGGGCGGCGGCCTCGCCGGCGAGACCGCGGTCAGCGGCGATCACAACGCTGCGGACATCGGGCGGCGGCGTCCAGGCCGCCAGATTGCCGGCGGAGAGCAGCGCCCAGCCGGGCAGGTCGAACCCGCGCACGGCCGAAAGGGTCGTGACGACCCCTTCGGCCACCAGCATCCTGCGGCCGACGACGGACAAACGGACGGCGGCGCCGGGCGGAACACAGCCCACGGTCTTGCGTGACACCGCCAATCGGACCGCCTGACGCGCCGCAGCGTCCAGATAGGTCAGTTCCACCCCGGTCGTGCGCCCGTCGGGATCGCTGATGCGGGCCATCAGAGCCCGCAGGGTCGGCCCGCCGGTCCGATAGACCGAGACCGGCGCGGCGGGATGTTCGAGAAGGTCGCGAACGCCAATGGACCAAGGAACGGCGCGACGCTGCAGATGACGGGCGGCCAGGCCGGACGGGCCGATCCTCACGCCCTGCGACCAGAGCCGCTCGGCCGTCTGCCGACGAACGCGCGTATCCGGACGTGCGACCGATGCGGCGCCGGACAGCGGCGCGCCCGTCGGCCGGCCCGCCGCGTCCACGAGGCCGCGACGGCGCAGATCCGCCATCACGGCGCGCCAGTCCGACCCTCCGAACGAATGGGCCACGACGCGCCCCTCCGTCAGCCACAGGGACACAGAGCGGTCTTCGCCGGAATGGCCGGGCCCAGGCACGTTGGCGCGCGCGCCGTTGTGATAGAGATCGCCGCCGAGGGCGGCGACAATGCCGCGCAGGCTCATGGGAGCAACCCCATCTGCCGAAAGCTCGCCGTGCCCTCCCGACCCACCACGAGATGGTCGTGCACCGGGATGTCGAACACCCGCGCCGCCTCGACCACCTTGCGCGTCATGGCGATGTCGGCCTGCGACGGCTGGGGATCGCCGGACGGGTGGTTGTGGATGAGGATAAGGGCGGATGCGCCAGCCTCGAGCGCCCGCCGCACCACTTCGCGCGGATAAACCGGAGCATGATCCACCGTGCCATCCGCCGCCGCTTCGTCGCAGAGCAGGCGGTTCTTCTTGTCGAGATACAGGACGCGGAACTGTTCCCTTGGCCGATGACCGACGGACACACGGGCGTAGGCGACGAGGCTCGACCATGAGGTGATCACAGGCCGGCGGCTGGCGGTTTCGCGGGCGAGATGTTCGGTCAGTCCCGCCAAGCGTTTGACGCGGTCTACCGTCTTCTGGTCGAGACCGTGGCGCTTCAACTCCGCAGTGTCGGCGTGAACGAAGGCGCCGACTGTGTCGAACCGGCGCTGGAGCGCGCCGACCAGGGCTCCGTCGGCCGCGAGGTCGAGATCGATGAGGAGACGGTGAAGCCAGGCGCAGCCGCCGTCGGCGGTGGTGACAGCGCGACCGGAAGTGGACAGCCGCCCCGGGTCGGGCGGCGCAATGAGGGCGAGAGACATGATGAGCTCCGTACCGCTCCGAAGCGGAGCGCCCCTCCCCGCCCTTCCCTTCCCTCCGGTCCTGGCCCGGGGGACGGTCTTGAGACCTGTTCAGCGGCCGCAGGAGTTCCGCGACGACTTGGCCGCTCCCCTCAGACGCGCGTTGGCCTCGCGGCGCATGACCCGGCGCCACATTCGTTCAGACGCCTTCTCGGATTCAGGCTCAGGCCGCGACCGGAAAGACCTTCTCGGCATCGAGGCTCCCGGCGGGCAATGCCCGCAACAGGTCGTCGTGCGGTGTCTGCAGATTGAGCCAGGCCGCACCGTCTTGGGGGCGCAAGACTACGATCTGGCGGTCGTGATAGGGGGCGATGTCCACCCCCGGCTCGGTGGTCAACATGGCGAAGGCGCCGTCCTTGATCAGACCCGCCACCCAGAAGAGCCGCTGGCCGGCGAGGGTGAAACGCCACTTCGTCTTCCGCTTCTGGCCCGGTTCCGCGTCGGTGAACTCGAAAAAGCCATCCGCCGGAATGAGGCACCGGTGCGATCCCTGGAACGACCGGCCATCGGAGCGGAAGTTGAACACCGGCCGTCCCCCCGGCCCCTTCCAGGCCCATGGCGTCATGAGCACCTCGGGCCCCGACGCTCCCATGTGAATGACAGGCGCGCGTTCCCCGATGCGGATCGACGCCATCGGTCCGAAATTCGGCATGCCTCCTGGAAAGACCAGCCGGTCGCCCGTCTGGTTGAACGCCGCGATGATGTCATCAAACGGCAGGATGAGCTGATATTCGTTGCACATAGGACCTTCCGGGGGCCGTCCGGCGCAGGATTTCACGGCTCCGGCCTCGCCGCAAATCGGCGGGGATAAGCGCACCACCGGATTGACTCCCCCCCGGCGCCAAACCAGAACGTTTCGAGAACATTTATCGTGACGAAGAGGAGTTCGTCGATGCCGGCCGCCCGCTCGGCCAAACTTGAAGATCTGCGTGCTCAGGTCCTTGCCCTGGAGCAGGCCGACCGAAGACCGGTCGGTGTGTTGCCATTCGGCGTGGAGCCGGTGGATGCCGCCCTGCCGGGCGGGGGGCTGACGCTGGGCGCGCTCCACGAGGTGGCCGGGGGTGGTGACGACGCCGTCGGCGGCGCGGCGGCCGCGCTGTTCGCTGCCGGGGTGGTCGCCCGCCTCCCCGGTCCCGTGCTCTGGTGCATCACGCGACCGGACCTGTTCGCCCCCGCGCTCAGCCAGGCCGGACTGGAGCCGGATCGGGTCATCTATGTCGAGGCCGGAGACGAGAAGGCGTTGATGGCCTGTTTCGAGGAAGGCTTGCGTCATCGCGGTCTCGCCGGTGTCGTGTGCGAGACGTCCCGCCTCAGCATGACCGCCTCGCGCCGGCTTCAACTCGCCACCGAAGCCTCGGGTGTGATCGGTCTGGCGGTCCGCCGATGGCGTCGCGCGGCCGAGGCTGCAGACTTCGGTCAACCGACCGCGGCCGCGACCCGCTGGCGCGTCAGCGCCGAGCCGTCGGCGCCCTTGCCGGTTCCAGGCATCGGGCGAGCGCGATGGCGGATCGAACTCATGCGCTGCCGCGGCGCCGACGCGGCGGACTTCATTCTGGACGCTTGCGATGAGACGGGTCGTCTCGCTCTTCCTGCCGAACTGGCCCGTCGATCGGCTTCGCCGACGGCTCGGCGCGGACGCGCCGCCGCCTGATCGGCCTCTCGTGCTCACCGGCCGGGTGGGCCGCAGGCGCGTCGTGACCGCCTGCAGCGCCGCCGCCGCCGCCGGCGGCGCGCGCGTGGGCATGGCGACGACCCAGGCGCAGGTCCTGATCCCTGATCTGGACGTGAGAGACGCCGATCCGCGCGGAGACGCCGACGCGCTGGATCGTCTCGCCGTATGGGCGATGCGCCGCTACGCGCCCGTCTGCCAGGCTGATCCGCCTGACGGGCTGGCCATCGACATCACCGGGGCCGCGCATCTCAAGGGCGGCGAAACGGCGCTTCTGGGCGATCTGACGGCGCGCCTCGAGCGGGTCGGCGTCCGCGCCCGCGCAGCCGTGGCTCCGACCTATGGAGCCGCCCATGCGGTCGCCCGCTTCCGCCGCGACCTGGACGTCGTCGGCGAGTTCGCGATCGACGCGGCCCTGGCCCCGCTCCCGCTCGAGGCCTTGCGCCTCGCGGCGGAACTGCCCGCCGCCCTGCGCCGAATGGGCTTCGAGCGGATCGGCGACCTCGCCCACCGGCCCCGCGCGCCGCTGCAGCTACGGTTCGGCGCGGAACTGGGGCGACGGTTGGATCAGGCCTACGGGCGGGCGGCCGAGCCTCTGATCCCTGTCGAGGCGCCGGAGACACCACGCGTCGAACAGGTCTTCGCCGAACCGATCGGCGCCCCCGAGACGCTGGCCCGCTATGCGGGCGTTCTTGCCGCCGCCCTGTGCGGCCTTCTGGAAGCGCGCGGTCTTGGCGTCCGCCGCCTCGACTGGCTCTGCCACCGCGTCGACAACCGGATCGAAGCGGTCCGCGTCGGGCTGGCCGGGCCGGTACGGGATACGCGTCGCCTGACGCGCCTGTTGACCGACCGGATCGAGACCATCGAGCCCGGGTTCGGCATCGAGCGCATGACGCTCGCGGCCAGCGCGGCCGAACCGCTGGATTGGCGTCCGGCCGCAGGCCGCCTCGGCGAGCCGGCGATGCCCGATGTCTCCGGGCTGATCGATACGCTCTCGAACCGGATCGGCGCCGAGCGGCTCTATCGCCTGGCGCCCGTCGAGAGCGATGTTCCCGAGCGGTCGATGCGCAAGCTCGCGCCGTTGGCCGCGCCCACCGGTAAGGCCTGGTCGCCGGACTGGCCCCGCCCTGCCAGGCTGTTCCGCCGACCGGAGCCGATCGAAACCCTCGCGCTCCTCCCCGACAACCCGCCGACCCACTTCACCTGGCGCGGGGTCCGGCGCCGTATTCGCCGGGCCGACGGCCCGGAACGGATCTTCGGCGAATGGGGCCGCCGCGATGCCGAGATGTGGGCGGTCAGGGACTATTTCCAGGTCGAGGACGAGGCGGGCGAGCGGTTCTGGCTGTTCCGGGCCGGCGACGGCGAAGACGCCGCAACAGGATCCCAGGCCTGGTTCATCCACGGCCAGTTCGGCTAGGACCGTCAGGGTTGGGCGTCGCCGCGCCCCTCCCCGCCCACGGCGCCCTCGCGCTCGACGTCGTGTTCGACATCGTCCTGGGATCTCTGGTCGCTCTCACCGGGTCCGACGGCGTCAGGACCCTCGACGCCGGGGGACCGGTCGGCGTCCGAATTGCGCTCCACGTCGTCGGGGCGGGAGGCAGGACGGGAACGCGGGTCTGGAGCGGGGCTCATGAGGATTCTCCTTTGTCCCGTGAACCTCAGCGCTCCGCGCGAGGTTCCTTTCGTAAAGGATCATCGCGCTGCAGTTCAGGATCCGACAGGACGGCGATGACCTCGAGGTCGAACGCGTCGAGCGCCTGGCGCTCCTCGGCGATCCGCTGCGCCTGAACGAACCGCCGGCTGGACAGCTCGAAGCCGCTGAGGTGCGCGGCACCGCGCGCGCTCAGGCGCTCGATCCGTTCGAGCGTTACGCCGGCTTCCGACCGCACCAAGGTCTTGCGCGTCCCCATAGGCCTATTCTGCCATGAAGCGGCGCGGCGTTGAAGATCGGCGGTCAGCCACGTCGTCGCGACGAGCCGGCCCATTCGCTGTTGGCCAAGCCCGGTGGCGACTCGGACGCGGACCGCGTCGCTGCGTGGCCTGATTAGCTGATTATCGTGCGAGGACCGCGATCGCGGAAGCGGCGGAATGAGCCGCGCTTCGATCGAAGGCACGACCGTCCGCACAGCCCCGGCCACCGTTCGCGGCGCCCACGCGTTAACGCCGGATGACGTCTCAGACCGATCTGTTCGGCGCGCCGGCGCAGGAGCCGGCAGGCCTCCGGCTCGATCCGGCCCTGATCGACGCCGACGAGCAGTCTGCACTGGTCGCCGTCTTCGCCGAACTGCCGTTCGCACCCTTTGAATTTCATGGCTGGCAGGGCGCCCGTCGCGTCGTCTCCTACGGCTCCCTCTATGACTTCACGCGCGGGCGTCTCGAGGCCGCCGAGCCCATCCCGCCGTTTCTCCATCCGCTGGCGGACCGCGCCGCCGGCTTCGCCGGCCTCAAGCGGGACGCCCTCGCCCAGGCGCTGGTCACCGAATATCAGCCGGGCGCCGGCATCGGCTGGCATCGGGACCGACCGCAGTACGGCCAGATCATCGGGATCTCCTTCGGCGCACCGGCGCGGATACGGTTCCGCCGCCGGACCGCGTCGGGTTGGGAGCGGCGGGCGCTCGACCTGCCATCGGGGTCCGCCTATCTGCTGGACGGGTCGGCGCGTTGGGACTGGGAGCACAGTATCGCCCCCATGGCCGCGCTGCGATATTCGGTGACCTTCCGCACCTTGCGCGAGACCTGAGTTGACGAACGCCGCCAGAAAGAACAAAGCGCGAACATGTCTGCGCGATATGTCGAGCTGGAATGCGCTTCCCATTTCTCCTTCCTGAGGGGGGCGAGCTCCTGCGAGGAACTCTTCAGCCAGGCGGCGGTCTGCGGCGTCGAGGCCTTGGCGGTCACCGATCGCAACAGCGTGGCGGGGATCGTCCGCGCTCACGAGGCGGCCAAGGTCACGGGCGTGAGGCTCATCGTCGGCTGTCGCTTGGTCCTGACCGACGGCGCCGAGCTTCTCGTCTATCCAACCGATCGGGCGGCCTATGCCCGGCTCTGCCGTGTGCTGACGCTCGGCAAGAGCCGCGCCGGCAAGGGCGGCTGCGATCTGTCCTGGGACGACCTCGCCCTCTGGAGCGAAGGCCTGATCGCCGTCCTGGCCCCCGATCGGGCCGATGCTGCGTGCGCGCGTCGTCTGGATCGGCTGGCCCAACTCTTTGGCCGCGACGCCTTCGTCGCGCTGACCCTGCGTCGGCGGCCGCGCGATCAGCTGCGGCTGCACGTTCTCTGCGAGATGGCTGCGGCCGCCGGCGTCCGCCCCGTGGTCACCAACGACGTCCTCTTCCATCATCCGGATCGGCGTATCCTGCAGGACGTCGTCACCTGCATCCGCAACGGATGCAGCATCGACGATGTCGGCTTCCGCCGCGAGCGGTCCGCCGACCGGCATCTGAAGCGGGTCGAAGAGATGCACCGCCTCTTCGCCCGTCACCCCGAAGCGCTGGCGCGGACTCTGGAGATCGCCGACCGCTGCCGATTCAATCTGGACGAACTGGCCTATCAGTATCCCGAGGAGGCCACGCCGGGCGCGACCCCGCAGCAGGAGTTGACGCGGCTGACCTGGGCCGGCGCCGCCGAGCGCTACCCGGAAGGCCTTCCGGACGCGGTGCGCGCGACGCTCGATCACGAACTCGGACTGATCGAGAGCCTCGGCTATGCCCCCTATTTTCTGACGGTCAACGCCATCGTCCGCTTCGCTCGCAGCCGGAGCATCCTCTGTCAGGGCCGGGGCTCGGCCGCCAACTCGGCGGTCTGTTACGTCCTCGGCATCACCTCGATCGACCCCGGCCGTAACGACCTTCTGTTCGAGCGCTTCGTCAGCCAGGAGCGCAAGGAGCCACCGGACATCGATGTCGATTTCGAGCACGAACGGCGCGAGGAGGTCATCCAGTGGGTCTATGACACCTACGGCCGCAGCCGCGCCGCCCTGTGCGCGACCGTCATCCGCTACCGCTCGCGCGGGGCCCTGCGGGATGTCGGTAAGGCCCTGGGTTTGTCCGAGGACCTGCTCAAGTCCCTGTCGTCCCAGGTCTGGAGCTACTCCAGCGAGGGCGTCGAGGACCGACACGTCGAGGAACTGAACCTCAACCTTCAGGACCGCCGTCTGCGGCTCGCCCTAGACCTGTCGCGCCAGCTGATCGGCTTCCCGCGCCATCTCAGCCAGCACCCCGGCGGCTTCGTCCTGACCCAGGACCGGCTCGACGATCTCGTCCCCATCGAGCCTGCGGCGATGAAGGATCGCCAGGTGATCGAATGGGACAAGGACGACATCGACGCCCTGAAGTTCATGAAGGTCGATGTCCTGGCGCTCGGCATGCTCAGTTGCATGCGGCGCGGTCTGGACCTGCTGTCCGAACACAAGGGGATCGATCTGGACCTGGCCTCCATCCCGGCGGAGGATCCCAAGACCTACGCCATGATCCGCAAGGCGGACACTTTGGGGGTGTTCCAGATCGAAAGCCGGGCGCAGATGGCCATGCTGCCCCGCATCAAGCCGCGCACCTTCTACGATCTGGTCATCGAGGTCGCCATCGTCCGGCCCGGCCCGATCCAGGGCGACATGGTGCACCCCTATCTGCGCCGGCGGGAAGGCCGGGAGCCGATCGTCTATCCCAAGCCCGAACTGGAAAAGGTGCTCGGCAAAACCTTGGGGGTGCCGCTGTTCCAGGAACAGGCCATGCGCGTCGCCATCGAATGCGCCGGGTTCACGGCCTCCGAAGCCGACCAGCTCCGCCGCGCCATGGCCACCTTCAAGTTCACCGGCGGCGTCAGCCATTTCAAGAACAAGCTCGTCTCCGGCATGGTCGAGCGCGGCTACACCGCGGAGTTCGCCGAAAAGACCTTCAGCCAACTGGAGGGCTTCGGGTCCTACGGCTTTCCCGAGAGCCACGCGGCCTCCTTCGCCCTGATCGCCTACGCCTCCTCCTGGCTCAAATGCCACCATCCCGATGTCTTCTGCGCAGCGCTTCTGAATGCCCAGCCGATGGGCTTCTACGCCCCGGCCCAGATCGTGCGGGACGCATGTGAGCACGGAATCGATATCCGGCCGGTCTGCGTCAACGCCAGCCGATGGGACTGCACCCTGGAGCCGACCGACCGGGAGGACCGGTTCGCCGTCCGTCTCGGCCTGCGCATGGTGCGCGGACTGGCGAACGCCGATGCCGGTCGTCTTCTCGGTCACCGGCAGACCGGGGCGTTCACCTGTATGGAGGACGTATGGCGACGGTCTTCGACGCCGGTCGGAGCCCTGACCCGCCTCGCCGAGGCGGATGCGTTCCTGCCGGGTCTCGGCCTGCAACGACGCGAGGCGCTGTGGGCCATCAAAGCGCTTCGCGACGACCCTCTGCCGCTCTTCGCGGTCACCCAGGAAGACGGCGCGACCACGTCGGAGGTCTCCGAACCGCAGTCGATGCTCCCCGCCATGCCGGCCGGCCAGGAGGTGGTCGAGGACTACAGCCATGTCGGGCTCACCCTGCGGGACCATCCGATGACCTTCCTGCGGGACACCCTTCGGTCCCGCCACGTCATGACGTGCGCCGACGCCTCCGCGATGCGCGATCGACGCCTGACGCGCGTCGCCGGTCTGGTGCTCGTCCGGCAGAAGCCCGGATCGGCCAAGGGGGTGATGTTCATCACCATCGAGGACGAAACCGGCGTCGCCAACCTCGTGATCTGGCCGAGTCTCTACGAGCAGCAGCGCCAGATCGTGCTCAGCGCAAGCCTGCTGATCGTCGACGGCAAGGTCCAGCGCGAGGGCGAGGTGGTCCATGTCGTGGCGACCAGGCTCCATGACGGCTCGGATCTGCTGGCCTCGGTCGGCGATCGCGAGGCCTTTCCCCTACCCCACGGCCGCGGTGACGAGGTCTATCACGGCAGCCTGCCGGATCCGCGCGGATCGCACCGACGCCACAAGGCCCGCGACATTTACATCCCCGATCTGTCGCTCGACGCCATCCGGGTCAGGACATGGGATTTCCGATAAAGCTCAACGAACTCGAGCACACCGTGATCGAGATCCGCTAAGGTCTCGCGTTTCTCCCTGCGCTACCGCCCGGCTGCGTCAGCGTGTCCGTGTCAACAGAGCCGCCAGCCCGCAATGGATCGCAAAGCCTTCGCCCGCGCCGTCGATCGCCTCTCGCCCACGGCTGCCATCGCCGCCCTAGGGCCGGCGGATGAGGCGCTCGACGTCGAGGAGATGGCGGGACTTCTCCAACGCGCCGGTCGCTTGGTGTTCCGGATGGCCAATGCGGAGCGCGAAGGGGCACGGAACGCCTTCATCGATACCCTGACGGCGGCGGTCGCCGCCCGCCTCGGGACGGCGGCCGGGGATCGGATCGCCGCCGTCGGCGATTTGATGCGGGAGCTGGAAGCGGGCTACCGAGACGTCGCGCACGGTCTCGCGACCGCCGCCGTCTCGGCTCTGCCCCTCGACCGCCAAATCCTCGCGGTCCTTCACCGGACGGCGCTGGAGGTCGACGACATCCGGCGGCACGTCGACGTCGCGCTGGCGAAGGCGGAGTCGATCGTCCCCGGTCAGCCGCTGCACGTCATGACCGAGGACGGCGTCGTCTACGAGGCCAACGCCGGCCTGCAGTTCCACGTCTCGAACCTCGGCTTGTGCCTGAAGCTCCTCGTCGGGCGTCTGGACGAGGATCGCGCTCGCGGTCCCGTCGTCCTTCCCCCGCTCGGGGAAACAACGGAAGACGAGCGGTTCAAGGCGGGGACCAGCGGCTTGCTGGCGACGGCCATTCGCCGCTGGCGCCGCCTCGAGGAACGGCGCCGGTTCTGGGGTGGCGAACTCATCGTCCACCGTCCGCCAGATCTCCCTGCTGACGTCGCCCCGACGTTCGAGGTCATCCGCGAGCATCGTCGGCCGGTCGATGACCTTTGGGACATCATCGCCAACGAACGCCAGAAGGATGTCTTTCAACGGCAGACCGACGACGTGGCGCTCAAACTCGCCGACTACGATTATGGCGGTCTGGATCGGCCGACAGGACTGGGGGCCGACGAGCTGTTCTCCCTGGGAGAGGCCGCCGCCTTGCAGGCGTTCTCGGGGCTGCTGTTCGCCCCGGCTTTCGAAGCGGACCAGCAGTTTCAGGGCCTGACGCTGCGGGAATGGGTCCGCGGCTATGCGGTTCTGCAAGCGCTCGGCGAGCGCGCGATCGAGAGGGAGACGACCGCCTATGGTCGCAGCCTCGCGCCTTTCCCGCCCGGCCAGCTGGACGCGACGCTCGTCGCCGCAGGGCTGAAGACGTCGACGGCGGCCCGGTTCATCGCCTTCGCGACGTTGTCCGATCATTCGGACGACATCTTCGACTGCCCGCTGTTGCGCATGGCCGACGGCGGCAACCTGTTGTTCACGCCGGCTGTCACCACGGCCGTCATCGCGCGTGTGGTCCTCTCCAACCTGGCGGCCCTCGGAGAGCGCTTCGAGAACAAGGGCGATTGGTTCGAAGCCGAGGTGCTGGCCTTCTTCAAGAGCCACGGCTTTTCCGCCTTCACGATCAAGACGACCCTGATCGCCGGCGAGCCCTATCAACTCGACGTCTTGGTCCCTTGGGGCGATCACCTCTTCGTCTTGGAGTGCAAGAACGAAGCCTTGTCAGGCGGCGATCCGGTCGCGGCTTATAATTTCGAGCGGGGTCGGCAAGACCATGTCGTCCAGATCCAGCGGCAGGTTAACGGCCTCAGGGCCCACCCGGAGCTCGCCCTGAAGGCGGGCGGCCCCGACCCCCGCACATCGACGATTATTCCCGTCGTTCTCTACGCCTTCCCCTACGCCCGCCCGTCCGAAGACCACGAAGTTGCGATCGCCGACTGGTCCGGCGTCACGCGCTTTTTCCGCGGTCCAACGCTCGGCTTCACCACCCGCCACAGGGTCGGAGAGGGCGAGGCGCTCCTCCGCCGCCACGAAACCACGAGGCTTTGGCGGGGCGATACCCCGACGGTCGATGACTTCATCGCTCACCTTCGGGCGCCCAGCCAGGTCACGTTGAAGGCTGAGGCGCTGGAGATCACGCCCGGCGATTTCTACCTCTGCGACCACCGGGGCGCACGAACCACCGAGGTTGTGGCGGGAAACCCGCGATCAGCGGCGACGCCACGGTTTGAACGAGCGCTCCAGGCAAGCATCGCGCGGGCCGAGCGGGATGCGCGAGCGATCACCCGGCGAAAGCTTGAGCGCGAGCTGCGTCAGACCGCCCGGCGGTCCCGCAAGCTGCGACAGGGCGGCATTCCGCCGTCGGCTTGATACCGGACGCCGTTGGCTCACACAGCTGCCGGTGACGTTCTGCTTAGCTTAGACGCCCTGATGGTAGGCGTCGGCGGGGCCGCGGCGGACGCAGCCGGGGGGGAAGCTTCTGTCGTGTCGACGAGCGTCCAGTGCAATCAGATGGTCTTCGCAATCCGAAAGTCCGAATCCCGAAAACCCTCGCTCATGCGGTCTCGGGCGAAGTCGCGAAGACCCAGTTGTGACCCGTCCTTGTCTTCAAGCGGGCCATCAGCTTTTCCAATCGGGTGACCACGGCTTCGTCGAGGTAATCGACAAGCTCGTGCCAAGGCTTTGCACCGCCAACGTAGAATCCCAGCTGTAGCGCGAACCGTACGGAGAAGCGGGCCTGATCGAAGTCGATGTGCATGGCGTTCTCGATCGACGGGTGGTCGTCGTTATGAGCGAACCGCTTGTTTCGCAGATCGAGAATTTCGTCGTGAGCGGATCGAAGTTTGGCTGGCAAGTCTGAACGTGAGAAGCCGCTGGCTCTGCCGCCGTTGAAAAGCCGGGCGTAGGTCACGGCGAAGGCCGTCGTCATCATCTCAAGTTCCAGGACCGACTCTAGGTCGGGCGAGAACTGATACGCAGCCAGCCGATCCCGGATATGCTTCAGAGTCACCAAGGTGGCGAACGAGTTCGATAGCCGACTGAGCCGGGAAAGCTCGGGGTCTACCGACTTGAGGACGGCCCGGCCGTTCGCGGCGGTGGATTGAAAATGCTCTCGCCATTCCTCAGGCAGAAACTGAAACGCCTCTTCCGGTACGACGCAAAACTCCTCGCCCTCGATAATGACTTCCTCAACCTCCTTCATCGCACGCCGCTCCTGCCGATTCGCCCAATCTCGGGGCAGTTCGTACCTTTCGCATAGAATCGCACAGGGGTTGGGGACCCGCCCAGCCCGGTGATGCTCGCGCCGCAGCCCGCCCGCTCTCTTTCGTGTGCGACGGTGGCTAGATCCTCATCCGCGGGAATGAGGCCTTATCAGCAGTTCGGTCTCGAATGGAAAACACGCTGCGCAGCCACGCACAGCGATGAAGCCCCGAATCAGGCCTGTGCCCCATATGTGCCCCAAATCGGAATTGCGAAGGGGCCGCCACAAGGCAGCCCCCTCAAAACCATTCCAAATCAATGATTTAGATGGTCGGAGCGACAGGATTCGAACCTGCGACCCCTTGACCCCCAGTCAAGTGCGCTACCAGGCTGCGCCACGCTCCGAAGGCGCTCCCTATAGACGGGGGGACCGCTGTCCGCAAACGCTAAAACGACTTTTCCACCTACCGTGAAAGAACGGCGTCCAGACGCGCTTTGGCCTGCTCCAGATCGGCCAGAACCTGATGCAATTTCGAGGTTTCGGCCCGCGCGACATCGGAAGTCGCCGTAGCGAACGTGACATCGCCGTCGTCGATCAGTGCAGCGGCCTCCGCCCCGATCAGCTTTTTCAGCCCCTGTTCCTTGTGCAGACGCTGGACGCCGCGAATCGTCAGCCCATCGTCGTGCAGCAGGCGTTTGACCGCCTTCAGCACCGCGATGTCCTGGGGCCGATAGAAGCGACGCCCGCCAGCCCGTTTCACAGGCGTGACGAAATCGAACTTCGTTTCCCAGAACCTCAGGACATGCTGCGGCGCGCCGACCTCTTCGGCCGCTTCAGAAATGGTTCGGAAGGCGTCGGCGCTCTTGGCCACCGCGATCAGGCCTCGACGACGGCGTCGTGAACCCGGCTTTTCATGATCTGTGAGGCGCGGAAGCTGATGACCCGGCGCGGGTTGATCGCCGCCGGTTCGCCCGTCTTGGGATTGCGGCCCATCCGTGCGCGCTTCTCACGCACCTGAAAGACGCCGAAGCCGGACAGTTTCACCGTCTCGCCGCGCTCAAGCGATTCGACGATCAGTTCCAGGGTGCGCTCGACCAGGCTGGAGCATTCCTGACGCGACAGGCCGACCTCTTCATGCACGGCTTCGCACAAGTCGGCGCGCGTCACGGTCTGTTGGCCTGCCATCGTATCCCCGCTGTCATGCGATCCGCTCGCATCCATAGGGGCGCAAAGCCCCCGAAAAATCAATGCCTCGATGTCGATTACAGCCGAAGCGCGCAGGCACCCCAGGTCAGGCCGCCGCCCATGGCCTCAAGCAGCACCATATCGCCCTTCTTGATCCGCCCGTCTTGGATCGCAGCGTCCAGCGCCAGCGGGATCGAGGCGGCCGAGGTGTTGGCGTGGGTCGCGACGGTCGAGATCACCTTGTTCTCGTCCAGACCTAGCCGGTCGCCGACGCCCTTGATGATTCGCTGGTTGGCCTGGTGCGGCACGAACCAGTCGACGTCCGCGATCTGGATGTTTGCGGCGGCGCAGGCGGCGGTTATGCCTTCGGCAATATTCACGACGGCATGACGGAAGACCTGGTTTCCGGCCATGCGGAGGTGGCCAACGGTGCCGGTCGTCGCGGGGCCGCCATCGACATAGAGCAGGTCGGTCTTGGACCCGTCGGCCCGTAAGGCGAAGCCCAGCATGCCCTGGTCGTCCGATGTCCCCTGCCCTTCGCGCGGTTCCAGCACCACGGCGCCGGCCCCGTCGCCGAACAGGACGCAGGTGGTCCGGTCGGTCCAGTCCATCAGCCGCGTCATCTCTTCGGCCCCAATAACGAGGGCGCATTTCGACAGGCCGCGCGCCACGAATCCGTCGGCGACGCTGAGCGCATAGACGAAACCGGAGCAGACGGCCTGAACATCAAAGGCGATGCCGACGCCCGCGCCCAGCTTGGCCTGGACGATCGACGCGACCGCCGGGAAGGTCATGTCGGGCGTTGTGGTGGCCACGATAATCAGATCGACGTCGGACGCCGCCTTGCCCGCGTCGGCGAGCGCCTTCCTGGCGGCCTCGACCGCCAGATCGCTGGTCGGCTGGTCGTCGCGCGCCTTATGACGTTGCTTGATGCCGGTGCGCTCCTGAATCCATTCGTCGGATGTGTCGACGAACTTGGCCAGGTCGGCGTTGGTGACGATCTCCTCCGGCAGATAGGAGCCGACGCCGGTCACGGCGCTGCGGGTGACGGTCACTGGAGGGGTTCTCCCACGGCTGCGGCGGGCTTGGCGGCATGATCGAACACCGCGTCCAGCTTGCCCAGGTTGTCCCCCACCTTGCTCATATAGTCGCTGCGGGCCAGATCGACAGCGATGCGGATGGCGTTGCCGAAGCCCTTGGCGTCGGCGCCGCCGTGGCTCTTCACGACAATGCCGTTTAGGCCCAACAGAGGGCCGCCGTTGATGGCGCTGGGGTCGATCTTCTGGCGCATCTTCTTCAACGCCGGCATGGCGATGACGGCGCCCAGCTTGGATTGCAGGTTGGAGGTCAGGGCCTCTTTCAACAGGGCGGAAATATAGCGCGCCGTGCCTTCGGCGGTCTTTAGCGCGATGTTGCCGGTGAAGCCGTCGGTCACCACCACGTCCACCGTGCCCTTGGCGATATCGTCGCCCTCGACGAAGCCATGATAGTTCAGGTCGAACGGCCCATCGCGCAGGATGGCGTGCGCCTCCTTGACCTGTTCGTTGCCCTTCATGTCTTCCGAACCGACGTTCAACAGGCCGATAGTCGGGCGCGCGACGCCGCGCACGGCCGACTGGAAAGCTTCGCCCATGATGGCGAACTCGACCAGCTGCTCCGCATCGCTGCCGATGTTGGCGCCGACGTCCAGAACCGCCGTGTGGCCCTTGAAGGTGGGCCAGCTGGCGACGATGGCCGGACGCTCAAGCCCGGGCGCAGACATCCGCAGAATCAGTTTCGAGATCGCCATCAGGGCGCCGGTGTTGCCGGCCGAGACGACGCCGGCCGCCTGGCCCGTCTTCACCGCCTCGATGGCGTTCCAAAGGCTGGAGCCCTTGCCGCGCCGCATGGCCTGGGCCGGCTTTTCGTCCATGGCCACGACCTTGTCAGTGTGATGGATTTCGCAGACGTCCGCCGCCAGGCCGCAACGCGCCAACTCCGGCGCGATCTTGGCCTCGTCGCCATGCAGCAGGAAGCGCACCCCCTCGCCATCGTGGGTGCGGATATAGCTGCGGATGCCGGGAACGACGACGGAGGGCCCGTGATCGCCGCCCATGGCGTCAAGCGAGATCGTAACTGGGGCTGGCAAATGGACCTCTTATGGCCGCGTCGTCTTGTCGCGCGACGCTTGGCAGGATGCGCTGGACGATAGCGCCGAAGCCGGGGGATGCAACCACCCGGCCCCTACGTCAACCTCAGCCTTGGTCGTCTTTGGGCTTGAGCGCCTTCAGGGCCGCGAACGGCGAAATCTCCGTCGGCTCCTCAGGTTGCACGAACTCCGCGCCCGGCTTGCGCGGGAACGGATCAAGCGAGAGCACCAACTGTTCGACCGCATACTGGCCCAGGTCGATCTTGCCGTCCTCGATCACGTCGGCGTCGTCTTCATCCAGCGTGACCTCGATCTCGTCGGTTTCCTCGGGCTTGGCTTCGACAAGCTGAATGGAAAAACGCCGATCCACATCGACCGGCAAGGGTTCCAGGGTCAGGCCGCAAGTCTGCACCGCATGCGCGGTCACCCTGCCCTTCATCGTCCATTCGCTGGTCGACGGCGTCGGCTTGATCTCCAGATCGACGGCGAAATCATCCAGCCCCTGAAGATCCAGGCTACGGGCGATTCGCTTGCGGGTCTCCGCATCCGGTTCAAGCCGGCGGCTCAGGCCCGCGCCGATCTGATTGACCCGCACCGTTTCGCTGTAGGGGAGCGTCGCGCTCATCTCTTTCAAACTTCCGCCCATGCTGGCGTCGCCAGCACCTTGTTGAAATCCTGCGCCGCCAGGGCTGCGCGTGTCGTCAGCGCATAACGCGCCAATGTGTCCGCATGGGGCGCTTGCGGATCCGCGTAGACATTCTTCGCCATCGCCTCGGCCAGAACCGTCGCATCGCCGGCGCGCAGCGGCTGCTCATAGGCGTTCATCCGGCCATACAGGGCCTCTCCCAGTTTACGCATCTTCTTGCCGACGGCGACGTCGCCCACGCCTTCCTCCCGCAAGACGTGATCCAGCGCCGAGACATAGACGTCGAAGACCGCCTGAGCCGCATCTTGGCCCTGAGCCGTGTTTTCATCGCGTAGCCGCAGCACCAGCAACAGCACATGCAGCGTGTAGAGTTCGAATCGCGCGTCGATGCGGTCGTCGACCGCCAGGCGCGTGTAGAAGGCCGGATTGCGGGCCTGGCTGACGGCCTTGGCGTAGAGATCGTCGCCGAGACGGACGCCGGATCGGGGTTTGAACAGGTTTTTCAGCATGGGTTCCAACAGCCCCTTTTCCGCCGCGCCGTTGAACTAGGACGCAGGTCCGTCTAGGTCAAAGACCTTGTTCTCTCGCAGGCGCCCGACCATGTCCCGTTTCGTCCCGCTTTTCGTCGCTGTTTCGCTGGCCGGCCTGTCCGCCGCCTGCGCCCCGACCATCGGCTCCAACGGCTTCCAGGCCATCGACGCCAAGCCGCAAGACGTGGTCGCCGGCACGGACACCAAGGAAACCGTCCTCGCCAAGCTGGGTTCGCCTTCGACCACCTCGACGTTCGAGCCTGATCAGGTCTGGTATTACATCAGCCAGACGACTGAGAAATATACATACAACCTGCCCAAGGTTTCGACCCGCACGGTGACCGAGATCACCTTCGTCCCGCAGGGCGATCAGGTGGCGTCGGTGCGGACTCTCGGCCTGACGGACGGCGAGCAGATCGCCATGAACAGCAACGAGACGCCGACGCGCGGTCGCGAGCTGACCGTTCTGGAACAACTGCTGGGCAACGTCGGCCGTGGCCAACTGCCCCGCACCGAGGACGACACCCCCGGCCAGCGCCGCCCCGACTAAGGCGGCTCATCGCCCCAAAAGCAAAGACGCCCCGGAGATCGCTCTCCGGGGCGTTGTCGTAAGGGCTGTATGTTTCAGCCTAGCCGATGGTCCCGCTCGCCAGCACCGCCAGCAGCAGCAAGGCGACGATGTTGGTGATCTTGATCATCGGGTTCACCGCCGGACCGGACGTATCCTTATAGGGATCGCCGACCGTATCGCCGGTCACGGCCGCCTTGTGGGCTTCCGAACCCTTGCCGTGGACGACGCCGTTCTTGTCGGTGAAGCCTTCCTCGATCACCTTCTTGGCGTTGTCCCAGGCGCCGCCGCCCGAGGTCATGGAAATGGCGACGAACAGGCCGGTGACGATCACCCCCATCAGCATGGCGCCGAGAGCGGCAAAGGCGTTCGCCTTGTCCGAAATGCCCAGCACCGCGACGAACAGGACGATCGGCGACAGCACCGGCAACAGCGACGGCACGATCATCTCGCGGATCGCCGCCTTGGTCAGGATATCGACGGCCCGGCCGTATTCCGGCTTCACTTGATAGGTCATGATGCCGGGGTTCTCGCGGAACTGACGTCGAACCTCCGCAACGACCGATTCGGCCGCCCGTCCCACCGCCATCATCGACATGCCGCCGAACAGGAAGGGCAGCAGTCCCCCGAACAGCAGGCCGACGACGACGTAGGGGTTGGTCAGATCGAAGGCGATCTCGCCCATCCCGGCGAAGAAGGGATAGTCCGTCGGGTTGGCCGAGAAATACTGCAGGTCCGACGTGTAGGCGGCGAACAGCACCAGCGCGCCGAGGCCCGCCGAACCGATGGCATAGCCCTTGGTCACGGCCTTGGTCGTGTTGCCCACGGCGTCCAGGGCATCCGTCGAATGCCGCACATCGCTGGGTAGCCCTGCCATCTCGGCGATGCCGCCGGCGTTGTCGGTCACGGGTCCGAAGGCGTCCAGCGCCACGATCATTCCCGCCACGCCCAGCATGGTCGTGGTGGCAATGGCGATGCCGAACAGGCCGGCCAGCTGGAAGCTGGCCACGATGCCGACGATGATCGTCAGCGCCGGAAGCGCCGTCGCCTCCAGCGAGACGGCCAGGCCCTGAATGACATTGGTGCCGTGCCCGGACACCGACGCGTTGGCCACCGATCGCACCGGACGGAAGCCTGACCCGGTGTAGTATTCGGTCACGACCACGATCGCCGCCGTCACCGCCAGACCGACCATGCCGGACCAGAACAGCGCCATCGGCTGGATCTCCAGACCGCTGGCCGTCACGATCGGCCCCGTCACCATCTGGTCGATAACCCACCAGACCGCGCCGATGGACAGAGCGCCGGTGACGATCAGTCCCTGATAGAGGGCGCCCATGATGTTGTTGGACTTACCCAACCGCACAAAGAAGCTGCCGATGATGGAGGTGACGATGCACACCGCGCAGATCGCCAGCGGCAGCACCATCATGAGATCCACGTAGGGCTGCCCCCTGAAGAAGATCGCGGCCAGCACCATGGTCGCGACGGTGGTCACGGCATAGGTCTCGAACAGGTCGGCCGCCATGCCGGCGCAGTCGCCGACGTTGTCGCCGACATTGTCGGCGATGGTCGCGGCGTTGCGAGGATCGTCCTCGGGAATACCCGCTTCGACCTTGCCCACCATGTCGCCGCCCACGTCGGCGCCCTTGGTGAAGATGCCGCCGCCCAGGCGCGCGAAGATCGAGATCAGCGAGGCCCCGAAGCCCAGCGCCACCAGCCCATCGATCACTTCGCGGCCCGTCGAGGCCAAGCCCAGATGCTGTGTCAGCACGATGTAGTAGCCTGACACCCCAATCAGAGCGCCGCCTGCCACGAACATGCCCGTGATGGCGCCCGAGCGGAACGCCAGGTTCAATCCCTTGGACAGGCTTTCGGACGCCGCCTGAGCCGTGCGCACATTGGCTCGCACCGAGATCAGCATCCCGGCGTAACCGGCCGCACCGGACAGGACGGCGCCGATCAGGAAGCCGATGGCGGCGTAAGAGCCGATCAAGAAGTAGGCGGCGATCAGGATCACGATCCCGACGATGCCGATGGTCAGATATTGCCGCTTCAGATAGGCCGAGGCGCCTTCCTGGATCGCGGCGGCGATCTCTCGCATCTTGTCGTTGCCAGTGCTCGCCTTCATCAGCACGGCGGTCTGCACGGCGCCATACAGCACCGCCAGCACACCGGCCGCGAAGACCAGCGTAAGTGAGTTCGTCATTGGCGTTTCCATGCCCTTGCAAACAGGCGCGCAGGCCTTGGCGCGGTCGGGCGTTATCGCCTCTGTCCGCCTTCCGGTCCCCCCGCACGCGGCGAACGCGTCAGTGCGTTCTTTGGGATTTGCAAAGGGAGCCTGTCATGGCAGGCGGAGTGACGCAACAGCGGTCGGTCAGCCCATTCAGCGGGCGGTTTGCATGCCGGTTCGGCGACGCGGCGACTGGCTGACCACCTCGACGCGCCGCACGGAGCCACGACCGGAGATCGCCGCAGACGCGGCCACCAACGAGGCGGACAGGGCCCGCTCGTCCAGCCGTGTCCAGTCGCCGGGCACGGTAAAGGGCGTCTTGTGGGCCGCGCGGACGACGGCATCGCGGAAGAAGGCCTCCTTGGGCTTCATCTGCTCGACGGTCTTGCCGGCGCCCAGTTCGAGCCTGAGGGCGACGAACACGTAGTTCCGCAAACGCCCGCCCTCGATGACGGGCAGGCCGAGGCCTGCGATGCTCAGGGCCGCAGGCGCAGACTCGGTTTCGCTGCCGGAGGCGGCGGCGCGACTGGCGGCGGCGCCAGTCAGGGCGGCGGTTCCGGCGGCGATCAGGGTTCTACGGTCTATGACGAAATCCTGCCGGACGGGCGTTAGGATTCCCTTGCCACGTCAGCCGTGGGTCCAGCCGTTTGTGGCCATCGGCACGGGCTGACCGTCGTAAAGCACCGTCAGGCCCTGAGTTGCGGTGACTTCGCCGACGCGGGTCAGGCGAATCAGTCGGCGCTCGGCCTCGCGACGCAGGGCGTCTTCGTGGCGCGGCTGGGCGGTGAAGGCGATCTCATAGTCGTCACCGCCGCTGGCCAGATCTTCCAGCGATAGCTGCGGATCGACCCGGTCGTCGAACCAGGCCTGCGCCGCCGCGGACAGGGGCAGGACGTTCAGGGTAAGCGCCACACCGACCCTGCTGGCCTGCGCGATGTGAGCCAGGTCGGCGGCCAGGCCGTCCGACACATCGACGGATGCGGTGGCGAACTCGCGCACGATGTCGGCGAAGTCGGTGCGTGGCGTCGGCATCCGGTAGTGGCTGATCAAGGCTTGCATCCGCTCGGGCGCCAGAGCCAGCTGTCCTTGCGCCGCCTTCAGGCCCAGAAGGCCGTCCCCGATCACGCCGGTGACGAAGACGAGGTCGCCGACCTGCGCGCCGGCGCGAGAAACGGCTTTGCCCGTCGGCGTCCAACCCAGGGCCGTCAGAGAGAAGGACAGCGGGCCGGGCGTCCTGACCGTGTCGCCGCCGAGCAAATGAACGCCGAACCGCGCCTGATCTTCAGCCAGTCCGGCGGCGAAGGCCTCGCGCTCGGGCCAGCCGCAGCGCTCGGACCAGAAGCAGGACAGCAGATAGCCGAACGGCTCTGAGCCCTTGGCGGCCAGGTCCGACAGATTGACCCGCAGCAGCTTCCTGGCGACCGTGTCCAGCGGATCGTCAGGCAGGAAATGCACGCCCTCGACGATGGCGTCTTTGGTCAAGACGAGGTCATAGCCGGGGCGTGACGGCAGCGCCGCCACATCGTCGGCCAGTCCCCTTCCCCACTCGGGATGGGCAAGGGGCTTGAACAGCCGCTCAATCGTCTCGAACTCGCCCGCGACGTCGAGCGCAGGCATTATTTGCGGGTGTCTTTGGCCACGCCGTCCAGCGCCGCGTTGACGAAGCGCGCCTCGGCGTCGTCGAAGAAGGCCTTGGCCAGTTCGACATATTCGTCGATCACGACCTCGCGCGGGGTCTCGGGATGCTTGATCAGCTCCCAGGCGCCCGAACGCAGCAGGGCGCGCAGGGTGGCGTCGATCCGCTCCAGCTTCCAGTTGGAGGCCAAGCGGGCCTTGATGGCCGTGTCGATGTCGCGCTGGCTTTCGATCACGCCGCGCACGATGTCGGCGAAATAGGCCTCATCGGCCTCGGCCAGGGCTTGGCCTTCAATGTCGGCGTCGAAGCGGAAGTTGGAGAATTCGGTGATCACCGTCTCCACACCCTCGCCCGCCAGTTCCATTTGATACAGGGCCTGGACGGCGGCGAGACGCGACACGGTGCGGGCGCGACGCTGTTTGGAGCTCAGATTGGGCTCGGCGCGCTGCTTTTCGGCTTCGGCGAGTTGTTCGAGGACGGCTTTGACGCTGTTCGGTTCAGTCATGCGCCGACGCCATGACGCAACCGCTTCTTCAATGCAATGAGGTCTAGGCACGCCTTGGCCGCCCCGCCGCCCTTATCCCCTTCCGAAAGACGGGCCCGATACCAGGCCTGGTCTTCGTCTTCGGTCGTCAGGATGCCGTTGCCGATGATGACGCCCTTGACGCCGAGAGCCATGATGCCGGCCGCCGACTGATCGGAGACGATCTCGAAATGGTAAGTCTCGCCACGGATGACCGTGCCCAGAGCCACATAGCCGTCATAGCGGGGTGCGGTCGGGAAGCGGCCGGCCTCCTCGGCCAAGGCGATGGCCGGCGGCACCTCAAGCGCGCCGGGCACGGTGATGACGTCGAAATCGGCGCCGCGCGCCTTCAGCGTCTCCTTGGCCCCTTCCAGCAGGGCGTCGGCCAGGTCGTCGTAGAAGCGCGCCTCAACGATCAGAATACGGGGGGCTTCGGTCACGCCTTGGTTTCTCCATCCATGTCGCGCCAGCCGACGATGCGCAGGCCATAGCCTTCCAGCGCCGTCGGTTCGGGTCGCGTCGAACTCATAACGATCATATCCCTGACGCCCAGATCCAGCAGGATCTGGGCCCCCACGCCATAGGCGCGCAGCGATCGATCCATCGCCGCCGGCTTGTCCGCGCCCGCCAGCCGTTCGGCCAGCGAGTTCAGCGACGGGTCGCGAAGGAAGACGACGACGCCGGGACCGTCATGGTCGGTGATCTGTTTCAGGGCGCTGGGCACATAGTCTTGGCGCGCCTCGACATGGCCCAGCAGGTCGCAGGCGAAGTCCACCTGGTGCATCCGCACCAGCGTCGGCTTGGCCGGATCGATGCGCCCCTTGACCAGGGCCACATGCTCGGCGCCCTCGATGGTGTTCTTGTACAGCATCAGGCGGAACGGTCCGCCGTGAACGCTCTCGAACGGCGTATCCATGATCCGCTCGACGAAGCGTTCGGTGCGACGGCGATAGGCGATCAGGTCGGCGATGGTGCCGATCTTCAGCCCGTGCAGCTGGGCGAAGGCGACCAGATCGGGCATCCGCGCCATGTCGCCGTCGTCCTTGATGATCTCGCAGATCACCCCGGCGGGGGTCAGGCCGGCCATGCGACTGATATCCACAGCCGCCTCGGTGTGGCCGGCGCGGACCAGAACGCCGCCGTCGCGGGCCACCAGGGGGAAGATGTGGCCGGGCGAGACGATGTCGTCCATGCCCTTGGACGCATCGGTCGCCACATGAATGGTGCGCGAGCGGTCGGCGGCCGAGATGCCGGTCGTCACGCCGTCCTTGGCCTCGATCGAGACGGTGAAGGCAGTCTTCATGCTCTCGCGGTTGTCGGCGGCCATCGGCGGCAGGCGCAGTTGCTGTGCGCGTTCGGCGGTCAGAGCCAGGCACACCAGGCCGCGCGCCTGGCGGATCATGAAGTTGATCTGGTCCGGCGTAGCAAACTGGGCGGGGATGATGATGTCCCCTTCGTTCTCGCGATCCTCGGCGTCCACCAGGATGTAGGGACGGCCGTTGCGGGCGTCCTCCAGAATGTCCTCGATGGGACTGATCGGGCTGTCGTTCATGTTCGCGGCCTGGGCTTGCATCACGCGGTCTCCTGCCACCGCGCGAGGTATCGCGCCAGCATGTCGATCTCCAGATTGACCGGATCACCCACTTTCAAGCGGCCCAGGGTCGTCACGTCCCAGGTGTGCGGGATGATGTTCAGCGAGAAGACCTGACCCTCGACGGCGTTGACGGTCAGAGACACGCCGTCGACCGTGATCGACCCCTTGGCGGCGATATAGCGGTGTAGGGGCGCCGGGGCCTCGACCTCAATCCGATGCGATCCGCCTTCGGGCGTGATCGAAATCACCCGCCCAAGACCGTCCACGTGGCCGGACACGACGTGGCCGCCCATCTCGTCGCCCAGCCTGGCGGCCCGCTCCAGATTGACGCCGTCGCCGGTCTTCCAGGCGCCCAGGGTGGTCTTGGACAGGGTCTCGTTCGACACCTCGACGGCGAACCAGCCCCCCCGAGCATCGTGGCCCTTTTCGGTCACCGTCAGGCAGCAGCCCGCGTGGCTGATGGAGGCGCCCAGGTCGATGCCGTCGGTGTTCCAGGCGGTCTCGATCTCGTAACGACGATCGCGGTCGGTCTCGCGGACCTCGCGGACGCGGCCGATGTCGGTGACGATGCCGGTGAACATTTGGACTCTGGACCCCTTGGGAGAAAAATACCGTCTAATTCGTCTAATCGTCTAATTGGACGGCGTCAGAGACGGGCGTAACGTTCCCACAGATCGTCCCCGACGGGCTCGACGCCCAGGCGACGGAACTTGGGGGCGTCGGCCAGCTTTGCAAGAGCCAGGGCGGCGACGCAGGGCCGTCCCTCTCCGCCCAGCAGGATCGGCGCCCGAAACCATTCCAGCGCATCGACGGCGTTTGCGCGCAGGAAGGCGGCCGCGACCTGGCCGCCGCCTTCGATCAGAAGCGAGGTTGCACCAGCGATTTCCAGAGCTTTCAGCACGGCCGGGATGGTCGGACGACCATCCTCGTCGGCGACCTGCACGACCTTGGCGGCGCCGATCGTGCGCGGTTCCGCGGCGGTCAGGATCAGAGTGTTTTCGCCCGCGACCTTCGCCGCCTGCGGCGTGCGCAACCGGCTGTCCAGCACGACGCGCAAGGGCTGATCCAAGCTGCGCCCCGGAAGGCGGGCGGTCAGTTCGGGATCGTCATGCAGAACCGTCTCGACACCGACCAGGATTGCGTCGTGTGCGGCGCGCAGGCGGTGCCCTTCAAGCCGCGCGGCTTCGCCGGTGATCCACTGGCTCTCGCCCGAGGCCGTGGCGATCCGTCCGTCCAGGGAGGTCGCCAGTTTCAACGTGACCCGCATCAGGCCTTGCCGGACGGTTCGTCGAACCCTTCGTCGCCCAGGAATTTGGCGAAGTCGCCGGTGTGGCGGAAATCCTTATAAACCGAGGCGTAGCGGACATAGGCCACCTCATCCACGCCCTTCAGCGCCTTCATGATGAAATCGCCGACCGTGCTGGACGGGATTTCGGTCTCGCCGAGGCTTTCCAGCTGGCGGACGATCCGGTTGACCATCTGCTCGACCTGATCGGCCTGAACCGGGCGCTTACGCAGAGCCACGCCCAGCGAACGTTCCAGCTTGTCGCGGTCGAAGGGCGTGCGTCGCCCGTTGCGTTTCAGGATGACCAGTTCACGCAATTGCACGCGTTCGAACGTCGTGAAGCGCCCGTTGCAGTTCGGGCAGGACCGGCGACGTCGGATGGCCGAGCCGTCGTCCGACGGCCGGCTGTCCTTCACCTGGGTGTCCTGATGACCGCAAAAAGGGCACTTCATCAGGCGCTTATCCGTAGATCGGGAAGCGGTGCGTCAACTCTCGCACCTGGGCCGCGACGCCTGCGACCACGGCCGGATCGGCTTCGTCGCCGCCGTTCATCGACGAGACGACGTCGGCGATCCAGTGACCGATCTGCTTGAACTCTTCCTCGCCGAAGCCGCGCGTGGTGCCAGCCGGGGTCCCCAGGCGGACGCCCGAGGTGACGGTGAAGGGAGCGGTGTCGAACGGCACGCCGTTCTTGTTGCAGGTCATCAGCGCCTTTTCGAGCTCATGCTCGGTCGCCTTGCCGGTCACGCCCTTGGGCCGCAGGTCGACCAGGGCCAGGTGGCTGTCGGTGCCGCCCGAGACGATGGCCAGGCCGCGCTCGATCAGGACGCCGGACAGGGCCTGGGCGTTCTTGACCACCTGTTGGGCATAGCCCTTGAACTCGGGCTTCAGCGCCTCGCCGAAGGCCACGGCCTTGGCCGCGATGACGTGTTCCAGCGGGCCGCCTTGCAGGCCGGGGAAGACGGCGGAGTTGATCTTTTTGCCCAGATCAACGTCGTTGGACAGGATCATGCCGCCGCGCGGGCCGCGCAAGGTTTTGTGCGTCGTCGTGGTGACGACGTGGGCGTGCGGGATCGGGTCCGGATAGGCGCCGCCGGCGATCAGACCCGCATAGTGGGCCATATCCACCATCAGATAGGCGCCGACGCTGTCGGCGATCTCGCGGAAGCGCTGGAAGTCGATGTGGCGGCTGTAGGCCGAGGCGCCGGCCAGGATCAGCTTGGGCTTCTCACGCTCGGCCATTTCGGCGACGTGATCGTAGTCGATCAGGTGGGTGTCTTCGCGCACCTTGTAGGTCACGGGGCGGAACCACTTGCCCGATTGGTTCGCCGGCGAACCGTGCGTCAGGTGTCCGCCGCAGGCCAGATCCATGCCCAGGAAGGTGTCGCCGGGCTGCAGCAGGGTGAAGAAGACCGCCTGGTTCGCCTGCGCGCCCGAGTGGGGCTGGACGTTGGCGAAGGCGGCGCCGAACAGTTGCTTGGCCCGCTCACGCGCCAGGTCCTCGGTCACGTCGACGAACTCGCAGCCGCCGTAATAGCGACGACCGGGATAGCCTTCGGCGTATTTGTTGGTCAGGACCGAACCCTGCGCGTCCAGCACCGCCTGAGATACGATATTCTCGGAAGCGATCAGCTCGATCTGTTCGCGCTGACGGCCCAGCTCGCCCTGAATGCCCTTGAAGACATCCGGGTCGGCGTCAGTGAGCGTCTTGGTGAAATAGGCGTCGTGGGTGAAGGCCGTCACGCTGGAATCCCCGGAAATCAGAAGCTGGCCTATCTATCCCCAGCCGCGCGCGACCACAACATCTTGTGGTCAGCCTTCGATAAGCCGCTTACGGCGTAGGGCCAGGGAAGCGCGAGAACCTTATGTTCTTATCGTAATCCGTGGATTCTCGAACTTGGAAAAAGCAGACCCTGCAACTTGCCTTGTCAATCACAACGGCCGGTCCCTCAAACAAGGCCAAGAAGCCGTTGGGAAGATATTGCTGAACACGAACCGACGATCCTAGATCGATGATCTCGTAACCGTAATCTGGCCTAAATTTACGCCAGCTCCGCGTCGATACGGCAGTCTTGGCCGTATCAAGATAGTCGCAACGCTCAACCCTCGGACCTGTGCATCCTGGCGCGGAATGGTCCGCACCAACCAGCAAGACAAGACCTGCTAGAGCTGCAAAAATCGAGAACGCGCCAAACCCTAAAATCGGCGGGCTGCCCGGTTGCAACATGGTATCCTCCCAAGTGCGAAGGGAACCATCGTTCAACGTCAGAGTCGATTCAATCGCGCTGTGTTAAAGCCCGCTGAACAATGCCCGCCTTAGCTTGGCGATCGCCACACGTTCGACGGACTTGGGCTCATTGACTGGCCCCATCGCGCTAACCTCTCGGCCTGTCGCGACATGGATGGCCGAGCATTTGAGGTAGGGGCCGTTGCGGGTGAACTCGACGATGACCTCCCCCAAGTCCAAGCGGGGGTCGTCGTCCGTCGTCATGCGGCGGCGGGTCGGCGCGCCACGTTGCAGTGGGCGAACAGCTTGTCCATCGCCTGAACCAGATGATCCATCATGGCGTCGGTGTGGTTCGGCGACGGCGTGAAGCGCAGGCGCTCGGTCCCCTTGGGGACGGTCGGATAGTTGATCGGCTGAACATAGACGCCGTACTCGTCCAGCAGCATGTCCGAGATCATCTTGCAGTGGACCGGATCGCCGACGTGCACAGGCACGATATGGCTCTCGCTTTCCATCACAGGGATGCCGGCGGCGGCGAAGCGGGCCTTCAGGGTCGCTGCGCGTTCCTGGTGCTGGACGCGCAGTTCGGGATGGGCCTTCAGGTGACGCACCGAGGCCAGCGCGCCCGCCGTCAATGCGGGTGGCAGCGAGGTGGTGAAGATGAAGCCCGAGGCCCAGCTGCGCACCGCATCGATGATCATGGCGTCGGCGGCGATATAGCCGCCCATCACGCCGATCGCCTTGCCCAGAGTGCATTCGATGATGTCGATCTGATCCAGCACGCCGTCGCGCTCGGCGACGCCGGCGCCGGTCTCGCCATACAGGCCGACCGCATGGACCTCGTCCAGATAGGTCAGGGCGCCGTATTTCTTGGCGAGCGCAATCGTGCCGGCCAGATCGGCGATGTCGCCGTCCATCGAATAGACGCTCTCAAACGCGATCAGCTTGGGCGCATCGGCCGGCGCCGCCGCCAGCAGGGCCTCCAGATGCGCCAGATCGTTGTGCATGAAGACGTGACGCTCGCCGCCGCCGTGGCGGATGCCGGCGATCATCGAGGCGTGGTTCAGCGAATCGGAGAAGGTGATCAGGCCCGGCAGGATCTTCTGCAGGGTCGACAGCGTCGCCTCGTTGCCGACATAGCCCGAGGTGAACAGCAGGGCTGCTTCTTTCTGGTGCCAGTGGGCCAGTTCGGCTTCCAGATCGACGGCGGAACGGGTCGTGCCGGAGATGTTGCGCGTGCCGCCGGCGCCGGCGCCTACCGCATCGATCTCGTTATGCATGGCGTCCAGCACGACGGGGTGCTGGCCCATGCCGAGATAGTCGTTCGAGCACCAGATGACGACGTCCTGTTCGGAGCCATCCTCGCGGCGACGCACGGCCTGCGGAAACTGACCGCGCACGCGCTTCAGATCGGCGAAGACGCGATAGCGCCCTTCGCTGCGAACCTGCTCCACGGAGCTATTAAAGGCGGCCTTATAGTCGAACAAACTACGCGTTCTTTCGCTTATGGCGATGTCTTTGCGTTGTTTGCTCTCCCGAAGCGGGCTTGTCCATGTCCGCCGCATGGACAAAACGCCCCAAACCCTTAATTGATAACAGTTCTCAGTATTGAGATCGATCAGCCCGGCTTGCGGAAGCGATAGACGAACTGGTCCGTCTTGCCGCGGATCTTCTCGTCGAAGACGTTCAGGCTGTGGTCGTCTGCGGGATTGGCGACGGCCTGGCTCTCGCCCTCGAAGACGAAGCCCGCCGCCTCGACCTCGCGCTTCAGATAGTCGCCTTCGATGCGGTGCAGGGTCTGAACCGCCGAGATGCCCGTGCCGGGCGCGGCTTCATGGTCGATCAGGATGTAGCGGCCGCCGGGCTTCAGCGCCGCGAACAACGCCGCGTTCATCCTGGCCACGTCGGTGTTGAAGCCGGGGATGTGGAAGTCGTGGTACTCCTGGCTCATGAAGATCATGTCCAGCGGCTCGGCGAAGGTCATGGAGTCCAGCAGGCCGTTGACGCGCGTCACGTTCGAATAGGCCGCGACAAGCGCATCGGCCCCGGCGTTCTCGCGCGCCATCGTCCGCTCGGGCACGAAGGCGTAGACCCGACCGGTCGGGCCGACCACGTCGGAAAACAGCCGCGTGAAATAGCCGGCGCCGGGGCGAATGTCGGCGACCTTGTCGCCCGGCTCCAGTTGAGCGAAGGCGAGAATCTCGGCCGGGTGACGCAGCGGATCACGCGCGACCTCTTCGGCCGGACGCTTGGAATCGGCGACCGCATCGGCATAGAGACTAGAATAGCGCGCTGCTTCTGCGTCAGCCGCTGCTTGATCGACCATCAAGGCATAGTCCGACGCGGGTGTGACGACGGTCCGCTCGCCGCCATCCGAGTCGATGATGATGCAGCCGGACAGACCTGCCGCCAAAACCAGGGCCGTTGCACCCGCCGTCAATTTGCCGATCATCATCGTCTCCATCGATTTGTCGCGATAGGCTCGCATTTCGCCGATCCGCGCAAGCCGTCATCACGCACGAAACGATCCGACGCATCACGCGATTTGCGCACCGGTCATTGCGGCGCTAGTCCGACGCTGGATTTCCCAAGGTCTCGCCATGCTTCCCTATCAGCCCGCCCCCTTCCCGCTCGCCCGTCCGCGCCGCCTGCGGTCCAGCCCGTGGGTGCGGCGGCTGGTGGCGGAAACGACCCTGACGCCGGCCGATCTGATCTGGCCGCTGATCGTTCATGATGGCGCCGAGGATCGCGTCCCGGTCGCCTCCATGCCCGGCGTGTTTCGGCTTTCCCCCAAGGCGGCGGCGGCGGCGGCGGTCGAGGCGCGCGACCTCGGCATTCCGATGGTGGCCCTGTTCCCCAATGTCGATGGCGCGATCAAGGATGCCGTCGGCACCGGCGCGACCGACCCCGACGGCCTGATCCCCGACTGCATCAAGGCGATCAAGGACGCCGCGCCCGAGATCGGCGTCATGACCGACGTCGCCCTGGACTGCTACACCGATCATGGCCACGACGGGGTGATGGAGGGCGACCGGATCGCCAACGACGCCTCGCTGGACCGTCTGGCCGAACAGGCCTTCATCCACGCCCATGCCGGCGCCGATGTCGTGGCCCCGTCGGACATGATGGATGGCCGCATCCAGGCGTTGCGGGAGGCGCTGGAGGCCAACGGGTTTCAGGACACGCTGATCCTGTCCTACGCCGCCAAGTTCGCCTCGGCCTTCTACGGCCCCTATCGCGACGCCGTGGGCTCCTCGGCGATGCTGAAGGGCGACAAGAAGACCTATCAGATGGATTACGCCAACTCCGACGAGGCGCTTAAGGAGGTGGCGATGGACCTGTCGGAAGGCGCCGATGCGGTGATGGTCAAGCCGGGCATGCCCTATCTGGATATCGTCCGTCGCGTGTCCGAGACCTTCCGCGTGCCCACCTTCGCCTATCAGGTGTCGGGCGAATATTCGATGATGCAGGCCTCCATCGCCAATGGCTGGCTGGACCGGGACCGTGCGATCCTTGAGACCCTGCACGGGTTCAAGCGCGCGGGATGCGCGGGCGTGCTGACCTATTTCGCACCGCAGGCCGCACGGCTGCTGGGCTGATGGGCGTGAAGACCCGGCCGATCACGGAGGCCGACTGGACGGGTCTTTGGCCGATCATCGAGACCGTCACCCGCTCAGGCGAGACCTATACCTATCCGTTGGACATGACCGAGGATCAGGCGCGCGCTCTGTGGACGCCGCCGGCGCCGGGAGGAACTCTAGTGGCGGTCGAGGACGGTCAGGTGCTGGGCGCCGCCAAGATCATTCCGAACCAGCCGGGAAACGGGGCCCACGTCGCCAACGGCAGCTTCATGGTGGCGCCCGAAGTGCGCGGGCGCGGCGTGGCCCGGGCGCTGGGCGAGGCCGCGCTGGCTTTCGCGCGGGATGCCGGCTTTCGATCCATGCAGTTCAACGCCGTGGTCGAGACCAATACTGTCGCCGTGGCGCTGTGGAAGAAGCTGGGTTTCGAGATCGTGGGCACGGTTCCCGAAGCGTTCGATCACCCGACGCACGGGCTGGTGGGCCTGCACATCATGCACCGCCGGCTCTAGGCGTCAGTCGCGGGGTTGCAGTCGCGCGGCCAGGCTGGACGTGTCCCAGCGGTTTCCGCCCAGGGCCTGAACCTCGGCGTAGAACTGATCGACCAAGGCCGTCAGAGACAGGCGGGCGCCGTTCGTGCGCGCCTCGTCCAGCACCAGACCCAGGTCCTTGCGCATCCAGTCGACGGCGAAGCCGAAGTCGAACTCGCCCCTGGCCGCCGTCTTCCAGCGATTGTCCATCTGCCAGCTTTGCGCGGCGCCCTTGGACACGGCCTCATAGGCGGCGTCGGTGTCCAGTCCCGCGACCTGAGCGAAATGGACCGCTTCGGCCAGACCCTGGACGACGCCGGCGATGGCGATCTGGTTGACCATCTTGGTCAACTGACCTGACCCGGCCGGTCCCATATGTTTGATGGCCTTGGAATAGGCCTTCAGCACGGGCTCGACCCTCGCCAGGGCGGCGGCATCCCCGCCGGCCATGACGCTGAGCTGTCCGTTCTCGGCGCCCGCCTGGCCGCCCGACACCGGCGCGTCGATGAACGACCGTCCCTGCCCGTTCGCCAGTTCGGCCATTTCGCGCGCAACCTTGGCCGAGGTCGTGGTGTGATCGACGATCACGGCGGCCTCCGACAGATGCGGCATGGCCTCGGTCACGACGGCGCGCACGTCGTCGTCATTGCCGACGCACAGGATGAGCAGGTCGACGCCCTGCGCCGCCTCAGCCACCGTCGCCGCCGCCTTGCCGCCCGTCGCCGCCGCCCAGGCCTCGGCCTTTGACGCAGTCCGATTGAAGCCGGTCACGTCGTGGCCCGTTTCGACCAGATGACGGGCCATCGGGGCGCCCATGACGCCCAGGCCGGCGAATGCGATCTTCATGACAGGCTCCTTGATCCTGCCGCCGGACTAGGCCGCGCCGCGCCGGGGTTCAAGGTCAACGCCCGGTTAACCTTGGCCAGCCCAGAATGGGACACCATTCGTCGGGGTGCGCGTCCATGTCCGTGAGCGATCGTCCGATCCTCATCAAGAAGGTCAAGAAGGTCTCCGGCGGAGGCCACCACGGCGGTGCGTGGAAAGTGGCCTACGCGGACTTCGTGACCGCCATGATGGCCTTCTTCCTGCTGATGTGGCTGATCAACACGACCGACCCGGAGCAGAAGCGCGGCATCGCCGAATATTTCGCACCCGCCAGCGTGTCCGAAACGACGTCGGGTTCGGGCGGCATTCTGGGCGGCACATCGCTGGGCGACGACGGCGTCAAGAGCGCCGGCTCGCAGTCGGTTTTGGAAGAACTGGCGCCCGAGGCGCCCGCGACCGATCAGACCGGCTCCAGCCTGTCGTCCGCCAGCGACGCCGCCCTTCAGGCCGAGATCCAGAAGCGCGAGGCCGCCGAGTTCGCCAGCGCCGCCGAATCGCTGCGCCAAGCCATGCAGTCGATGCCGGAACTGGCCGAACTGTCGAAACAGCTGATCGTGGACCAGACGCCCGAGGGGCTGCGCATCCAGCTGGTCGATCAGGAAGGTCGGTCGATGTTCGACAACAACTCTGCGCGGCCCAACGCCCGCGCCCAGGTGCTGCTGCGCGCCGTGGCCAAGGTGATCAATCAGTTGCCGAACCGTATCTCCATCACCGGACATACCAGCGCAGCGCCCGGCTCCAGCCGCGCCAGCGCCCCTGCCGACTGGAGCCTGTCGTCCGAGCGCGCGAACGGCTCGCGTCTGGTGCTGCAAGGTTCGGGCGTCGATCCCGACCGGGTCTATTCGGTGGCGGGCAAGGCGGGGTCCGACCCGCTCTATCCGGACGATCCAACCCTGGCCGGCAACCGTCGCATCGCCATCGTCCTGTTGCGCGAGGCGCCGGTCCTGCCGTCGGACACCTCGCTGTGACCCTAGTCGGCTGCAACGCGAACAGGCTTGCAGCCGGAAGGCGGATGACGCCAAATCGCGCGATGAGCGTTGTGTCGTCGCAATATTGGCAAGATCGGATGTGGACCTGAGGCCGTGACCCAGCACGTACCGACCCGACAGCTTCGCTTCTTCATGACTTCTGTCGCGCCCTGCCCGTATCTTCCGGGCAAGACGGAGCGGAAGGTCTTCGCCAACCTGCGCTTCTCGGACGGCGCGCACGTCAATGACGAACTGACGCTGGCCGGCTTTCGCCGCAGCCAGAACATCGCCTATCGCCCGGCCTGCGAAGCGTGTGACGCCTGTGTCTCCGTGCGGCTGCCGGTGCCGGAGTTCACGTTCAGCCGCTCGCAGCGCAAGGTGCTGGCCCGCAACGCCGACCTGTCGCGCGACCTGGTCGAAGCGGAGGCTACGACCGAACAGTTCCAGCTTCTGCGCCGCTATCTGACCGCGCGCCATCCGACCGGCGGCATGAGCGACATGGGCTGGCTGGATTACGTCGCCATGGTCGAGGATACGGCCGTGCGCACCCATCTGATCGAATACCGCCTGCCCTCCACCGACGGCGGACCGGGCGACCTGGTCGCCGTAACCCTGACGGACCTGCTGAAAGACGGCCTGTCGATGGTCTACAGCTTCTATGACCCGACGATGGAGCGGCGCAGCCTGGGCCGGTTCGCCATCCTAGATCATGTGCGCCAGGCCGCCATCGTCGGCCTCCCGTTCGTCTACCTCGGCTATTGGGTCCAGGGCTCGGCCAAGATGCATTACAAGGCCGACTTCCGCCCGATGGAAACCCTCGGCAAGCTCGGCTGGTCACGGCGCGACGCCTGAGGCGCCCCTTCGTCGCAGCCGGTTCAAATCGTCATCGAAGCATCCTATGTGGGCGGCGACATTACGGAGCCGCGTCTTGCTGATTGTTCTTTCCCCGGCCAAGCGCCTCGATTTCACCGAAGCCGATGCGGCCAGTCCGGCGACGGACCGGCGGTTCCTCGAAGACACCGCCAGCCTGTCCAAGACCGCCAAGCGCCAGACCAAGGCAGACCTGCGTCGGCTGATGGGGATTTCCGACGATTTGGCGACGCTGAACGCCGCGCGTTTCGAGGCTTTCGATCCTGAATCGACCGAGGGCGTTCAGGCCGCCTTCGCCTTTGCCGGCGATGTCTATGAGGGTTTGAAAGCGCGCGAACTGGACGCCGAGGCCTTGGCGTTCGCCCAGGATCACTTGCGCATTCTGTCCGGCTTTTATGGCCTGCTGCGTCCATTGGACCGGATCCAGCCCTATCGCCTGGAGATGGGCACGCGGCTGAAGACGCGTCGCGGGGCCAGCTTGTACGACTTCTGGGGCGACCGGATTTCCAAACAACTGAACGAGGACGCCGAGGGTCAGTCGGATCCGACGCTGGTGAACCTGGCCAGCCAGGAATATTTCGGAGCCGTCGATGCAAAGGCGCTGAAACTGCCTGTCGTCACGCCCCAGTTCCGGGAAGAGAAGAATGGCGAGAGCCGCATCATCTCGTTCTTTGCCAAGAAGGCGCGGGGGGCCATGGCGCGTTTCGCGATCGACGAGCGCGTGGAACGGGTCTCGGACCTGAAGGCTTTCGACCGCGACGGTTATGCGTTCGACAAGGCCGCCTCGACCGACGCCGAGTGGATATTCATCAGATCGGGAAATTCTTGATCCCGACATCGACCTCCCGCTAATCTCGCCAAAACAAACGAAGGGGCGGATTCATGTCGCAAGAGCCTAACTCCACGGGCGCTGACAGTCGGGCGGCACGCGGTATCGGCGATCTGAAAGGGCAGGTCGCGGTCATCACGGGCTCGACCTCCGGCATCGGGCTGGCTCTCGCGCGGGCCGTGGCGGCGGGCGGCGGCGACGTGGTGCTGAACGGCCTGGGCGACCCGGCGGAGATCGAGCGCACCCGCGCCGATCTGGAGGCCTCATCCGGCGTTCGCGTCCTCTATCATCCAGCCGACATGACACGCGGTGACGAGATCGCCGACATGATCGCCTTCGCTGAACGCGAACTGGGCCGCCTGGACATCTTGGTCAACAACGCCGGCATCCAGCACGTCGAATCCGTCGAGAACTTCCCCACCGACCAGTGGGAGAAGATCATCGCCATCAACCTGTCCTCGGCCTTTTACGCCACACGCGCGGCGATCCCGATCATGAAGGCGCAGGGATGCGGCCGGATCATCAACATGGCCTCGGCGCACGGTCTGGTGGCCAGTCCGTTCAAGTCCGCCTATGTGGCGGCGAAGCATGGCGTCATCGGCTTCACCAAGACCGCAGCGCTGGAACTGGCGCGGGACAACATCACCTGCAACGCCATCTGCCCCGGCTTCGTCGAGACGCCGATCGTGACCAAACAGATCGCGGATCAGGCGCGGACGCGAAACATGACCGAGGAGCGGGTGCTGACGGACGTGATTCTGGCGGCCCAGCCGACAAAGCGGTTCGTCACGACGGAGGAGCTGACCGGCCTGTTCCTCTACCTGGTCAGCGACCTCGGCGCCTCGGCCAATGGAGCCAGTTTCTCGATCGACGGCGGCTGGACCGCTCAGTAGCAAAGGAAGGCGGCGGTCATGGCGATTTTCAAGCGCAAGACCGCCGAGGCAGCGGACAACATTCCCGCCGCTCCCACCCGACGGCCCATCTGCCTTGCGCTTCAGGGCGGCGGCGCACACGGCGCCTTCCAATGGGGCGTGCTGGATCGTCTATTGGAAGACGATCGGCTTGATATTCGCGCGGTGTCCGGAGTCTCAGCGGGAGCGATGAACGGCGCGGCCCTGGTGTCTGGGCTTGCATCGGGCGATGGCCGCGCCGCACTGGATAAGCTCTGGCGAGAGGTGAACCAGTCCGGCGGTCGCAACGTCTTCGGCGACAGCGCGATCTGGAATGCGGCCCGAACGCCCGACTGGATCAAGGACAATCCATTCTGGCGCGCGGGCGAAACGCTGGCGATGTCGATGAGTCCGTATGAATTCAATCCGCTGAACCATAATCCTCTGAAACGGGTTTTGCAGGCCTCGGTCGATTTCGGCGCCGTCCAGGCCTCGGACATCCGGCTTTTCGTCGCCGCCACGGCCGTACGTCAGGCGAAGGCGCGCATCTTCCAGACGAATGAGATCAATGCCGATGTCCTGATGGCGTCGGCCTGCCTGCCCCATCTGTTTCAAGCCGTGGAGATCGACGGCGAGCCCTATTGGGACGGCGGCTATCTGACCAATCCGCCGCTGTGGCCTTTGACCGGAGACGACACGCCGGACGACGTGCTGCTGATTACGCTCAATCCGATGATGCGCGACGAGACGCCGAAAACCGCAGGCGACATCGTGGATCGGCTGAACGAGATCGTCTTCAACGCCCCGCTGGTCGCCGAACTGCGCGCCATCGCCTTGGCGGGTGAACTGATCGAACACGGGCAGTTGAAAGGCGGTGGCGCGGGACCTTATAGACACGTCCGGCTGCACGCGATCGAGGCGGACGGCTGGCTTTCGGACCTGTCGCTGCGATCCAAGTTCAACACCGAGTGGAGCTTCATCAACGATCTGAAGGCGCGGGGCCGTGCGGCCGCCGACGATTGGTTGAACGCGTGCCTGAACAGCGTCGGGCGCCAGTCCAGCGTCGATCTTCAGGCTCGCTTCGGCTAGCCGATGAAGCCTGCGGCGCGGCGCAGACGGTCGTTGATGGCTTCACCCAGTCCCGTCGTCGGGATCGGCGACACGGCGATACCTGTCGGCCGTGTGCGGTCGGCCTCGCGCAGCAGTCGGAACAGATTGGCGGCGGCTTCGCGCAGGTCGCCCGAAGGGCTCAGACTCCAGCGCGGCTCGCCGGCTTCGGGGCCAAAGCCAAGCAGGATCTCGCCGTCACGCGCTACGTCCGCCTCGATCCGAACCGGCGCATCCGGCGCATAGTGCAGGGTCAGTCGCCCGGGCGAACGGTGCCCCTCCCCGCCCTCTCCAATGGGACCAACGACCGCCTCGATCTCGGATCGGGTGATGGCGCCGGGACGCAACAGAGCGACCCGTTCCCCCAGCACCGAGACAACCGTGCTTTCCAGACCGATCTGGCAAGGCCCGCCATCGACAGCCGCCGAGACGGCAAAGCCCGTCTCCTCGACAGCATCGGGGAAGGTCGTCGGGCTTGGGCGGCCGGAACGATTGGCTGAGGGGGCCACAACCGGGCCGCCGAACGCCGCTAACACTTCTCTGGCCACGGAATGCGCCGGAACGCGGATCGCGACGCTGTCCAGCCCCGCGCGCGCCAAGTCGCAGACCTTGCGCGTATCGAGGATTGGCGTGATCAGGGTGAAGGGTCCGGGCCAGAAGGCCTCCGCCAAGGCGCGTCCGAGCGGGCCCAACTCCCCAATCTTGGCGGCCGCATCGACATCCACGACATGCGAAATCAGCGGATTGAACTTCGGCCGCCCTTTCGCGGCGAAGATGGCGGCGACCGCTTCGGCATTGCTGGCGTCGGCGCCCAGTCCATAGACAGTCTCGGTCGGCAGCAGGATCAGATCGCCGTTCGCCAGCGCCTGTCCGGCTTGCAGCGGCGTTTGACTCACGGTCGGCGCGGGATGATCGGGATCATCCGGTGCAGCACATTGTCACGATCGATGAACTGATGCTTCAGCGCCGCGATCACATGCAGAGCGATCAAGACGTAGAGACCCTTCACCGCCAGTTCGTGCAGCCCCATCAGGCTGCGCGCCGTTTCACGCCCGCCGCCGACGGGCAGCAGGGGCCAGGAGAAGAGGCCGAACCACTCGATTGCGCGCCCGCCCGCCGATGATGCGAGCCAACCGGTCATCGGAATGACGATCAGGGCCAGATAGAACAGGACGTGCGTCGCGCGCGCCGCCACCTTCTGCCAGCGCGGCAAGGCGGATGGCAGAGGAATCGCCGGATGCGCCAGGCGCCATCCGATCCGCGCAAGGGTCAGCACCAGGATCGTCAGACCCAGCGACTTGTGCAGCATGACGAACTGGCCCGAAAGCGGGCCTTCCGTATTCTCATGCGCGGTGATCAGCAGCACCTGCACCAGAACGGCGGCGGCGATGCCCCAGTGCATCAGCAGGGAAACGAGCGAATATCGATTGCGGGGCTCGCCCATGTCTTCCCTTCCGCGACGGCACGGCGTCACCATGCATTCAACCACTTTGCACTGAGACGGGGCGCGTCGCCAAGACGCTTGCAGCGACAAGCCCCGACGCGGCACTTAGGCCGCAAAGACGATTGAGGAAACCCATGACCTATCGCGCGCCCGTTCGAGACCTGGCCTTCACTCTGGAATCCGTCGCCGGCATGGCCGACGTAGCCGCAACCGGCGCCTTTCCCGACTATGACGCCGACGTCGCCGGCGCCGTTCTGGAGGCGGCGGGACAATTCTCCGAAGAGGTGCTGGCGCCGCTAAACCGGATTGGGGATCAGAAGGGCTCGACCTACGCTAACGGCGCCGTCACCGCCGCTCCCGGCTTCGCCGACGCCTATCGCCAGTTCGCGGCCGGCGGCTGGACCGGGCTTTCGGCCTCGACCGAAGCCGGCGGACAGGCCCTGCCCAAGGCGCTGGAACTGGCGGCCTATGAGACCGTCCATGCCGCCAACATGGCGTTCGGCCTGTGCCCCATGCTGTCGCTGGCCTCGATCGAGGCGCTGGAGCAGGTCGGTACGGAAGAGCAAAAAGCCAAATATCTGACCAAGTTGGTCAGCGGCGAATGGACCGGCGCCATGGTGCTAACCGAGCCGGGCGCCGGATCGGACCTGGGTTCGCTGATCACCACGGCGACGCCGAACGGCGACGGGACCTATGCGCTGAACGGGCAGAAGATCTACATCACCTGGGGCGACCACGACGCGACCGACAATATCGTCCATCTGGTGCTGGCCCGCCTGCCGGACGCGCCCAAGGGCCCCAAGGGCATCAGCCTGTTCCTGGCGTCGAAGTTTGCAGTGATGGAAGACGGCACGCTCGGCGACCGCAACGCCTTCCGCCCGGTCGGTGTCGAGCACAAACTGGGCATCCACGCCTCGCCAACCTGCGTCATGAGCTATGAGGGGGCGACCGCCGAACTGGTCGGTCAGCCGAACCAGGGCCTGGCCCATATGTTCGTGATGATGAACGCGGCGCGCCTGGCGGTCGGCGTCGAGGGCGTCGGCATCGCCGAACGCGCCTATCAGCATGCCCTCGCCTATGCCTTGGACCGTCGTCAGGGGCGCTCGGTCTGGACCGGCGAGGCCAACGCCCCGATCTTCGACCACCCCGACGTGCGCCGCATGCTCAGCGTCATGAAGGCCAAGATTTCGGCGGCGCGCGCCATTTGCCTGTCGACCGGCGTGGCCGCCGATCTGGCCCGCCACGCCGGGACCGAGGAGGAACGCCGTCGCTGGAAGGGACGCGAGGACCTGTTCACGCCGATCGCCAAGGCCTGGTCCACCGATATCGGCTGCGAGGTCGCCTCGATGGGCGTCCAGATCCACGGCGGCATGGGCTTCATCGAGGAGACCGGCGCGGCGCAATACTATCGCGACGCCCGCATCGCCCCGATCTACGAAGGCACCAACGGCATCCAGGCCATGGATCTGGTGGGTCGCAAACTGTCGATGGACGGCGGCGATTCGGCCAAGGCGCTGATCGCAGACATGAAGACGACCCTGGTCGATCTCGGAAAGCTCTACAGCGGCAAGCCGGTCGAACGCTTCGCCACCGCCATCGAGGCGGTCGAGGACGCGACCCTGTGGCTGCTGGATCAGAAGGCTGATCCGAATGCGGCGGCCGACGTGCTGGCGGCCGCCGACGCCTATCTGAAACTGCTGGGCGATGTGGCCGGCGGATGGATGCTGGCCAAGGGCGCGCTGGCGGCCAAGGCGAAGCTGGACGCCAATGACGGTGATCCGGATTGGCTGCAGGGCAAACTGGACCTCTACGAAGTCTATGCCGCCAATGTGCTGGGCCACGTCTCCAGCCGTCTGGCGGCCGTGGGTCAGGGCGGCGACCTGCTGCGGCGCATGACGGTGGACGCGCTGGCCGGATGATCGGCTTGTCGTTTCTTCGTTTGACGTCGATGGGGCCGGACCTTCAAGGTCCGCCCTTCAAACAAGCAGGGAGCGTCCGATGAATCGTCGGCAACTGATCATGTCCACGGCGGCGACCGCCCTCGCCGTTTCGGCCTCCCCCGCGCTCGCCCGTCAGTCCCCCGGATCCACGATGCCTCAACCGCCCGTTGCCAAAAAAATCCCTGTCGTCATCGAACAGTTGGGCCGCACCCGGACCGACGACTATCAATGGATGAAGGACGACAATTGGCAGGCGGTCCTGCGCGATCCGACCCTGATCAAGGCCGAGGTCAAGGAACACCTGACCGCCGAGAACGCCTACCGCGAGGCCATGATGGCCTCCACCCTGCCCTTGCAGGAGACGATGTTCAGCGAGATGCGCGGCCGCATCAAGGAAGACGATAGCTCGGTTCCGGCGCCGGATGGCGGCTGGAACTACTACGTCGAATACCAGACCGGCGATCAGCACCCCCGCTACATGCGCGTCGAGCGTCAGGGCACGTGGATGGTCAATGGTCAGCCGGTGACGAAAAACTTTGTCATGGCCCCGACGCCCCAGCTGCTGCTGGACGCCAACGAGCTAGCCAAAGGCAAGGCCTATTCGGAAGTGTCCGCCGCAAGCCACAGCCCGGATCACACGCTGTTCGCCTATGCCGAGGACGCCCAGGGTTCCGAGGTTCACAAGATCTACGTCAAGGATCTGGCGACAGGCGAGGTGCTGCCTGAAGTGATCGACAGCGCCACCGGCGACTTCGTCTTCTCGCCGGACAGCCAGTGGATCTTCTGGACTAACCGCGACGACAACGGCCGTCCGGACAAGATCTTCCGTCGCCCGGCGCGCGGCGGCGCGACCACCCTGGTCTATGAGGAAGCCGACGACGGCATGTTCATCGGCGTGGGCCGCACCGCCGACGACCAGTTCATCGTGATCGGCATTCAGAACCAGGAAACGTCGGAGGCGCGCTACATTCCCGCCGCCACGCCGACGGCCGAACCCGTCGTGCTGGAGCCGCGCGTGGTGGCGACCCGCTATGACGTCGATCACTGGGGCGACCGCTGGGTAATCCGCACCAATGCGGACGACGCCATCGATTTCAAGATCGTCCAGGCCCCGACCGCGACGCCGGCCAAGGCGAACTGGACCGATCTGGTGCCGCACACGCCGGGCCGCTTCATCGAAGGCCTGGACCTGACCAATGCCCATCTGGCGCGTCAGGAACGTGCAGACGCCAACACTCGCATCATCATCCGCGACCGCGAAGGCGCCGAGCATGAGATCGCGGTGGACGAACCGGCCTTCGCCCTGTCGCTGGCCGGCGCCTCCGAATACGAGACGACGACCACCCGCTACACCTACAACTCGCCGTCCACGCCGACGCAGACGTTCGACTACGACATGGCGTCGCGCGAGCGGACCCTGCGCAAGACGCAGCAGATTCCGTCTGGTCACAATATCGAAGACTATGTCGTCGAGCGGCTGAACGCGCCCGCCTCGGACGGTCAGTTGGTGCCAGTCACGGTGCTGCGTCGCAAATCGACGCCGGTCGACGGTTCGGCGCCCCTGCTGCTCTATGGCTACGGCTCCTACGGCATCCCCATGCCGGCCAGCTTCTCGACAAACCGGTTGTCGCTGGTGGATCGCGGCTGGATCTACGCCATCGCCCATATTCGCGGCGGATCGGACAAGGGCTGGGGCTGGTTCCTCGACGCCCGGAAGATGACGAAGAAGAACACCTTCACCGACTTCATCGCTTCTGCGGAACACCTGATCGACAAGAAGTACGCCGCGGCCGGAAACATCGTCGCTCAGGGCGGATCGGCGGGCGGTCTGCTGATGGGCGCGGTCAACAATATGCGGCCCGACCTTTGGGCCGGGATCATCGGTCAGGTGCCGTTCGTGGACGTGATCAACACCATGTCTGACACCTCCCTGCCGCTGACGCCGCCGGAATGGCCCGAGTGGGGCAATCCGATCGAGGACCCGGCCGCCTACGACTACATGATGAGCTACAGCCCCTACGATCAGGTCGAGCCGAAAGCCTATCCGGCGGTGCTGGCGACGGGTGGCCTGTCCGATCCGCGCGTCACCTACTGGGAGCCGGAGAAGTGGGTCGCCAAACTGCGACCCGCCACCACCTCTGGTAAGCCTGTGCTGCTGAAGATCAATATGGAGGCCGGTCACGGCGGCGCGGCCGGACGGTTCGACTATCTGAAGGAAGTCGCCCACGACTACGCCTTCGCCGTCTGGGCTATCGACAAGGGATGGGAGCAGGCGTGAGCGGACTGACGGTTCGCGACGCCCGTCCCGACGACATTGCGGCGATCACGGCCATCTATGCAGAAAGCGTCGCCAATGGGCGCGGCACCTTCGAGCTGGAAGCGCCCGACGAGATCGAAATGGCGTTCCGGCTGGCCGGGGTCGAAGCTCTCGGCCTGCCGCGGCTTGTGGTCGAGATCGAGGGCGCGATCGCGGGCTATGCCTACGCCGGGCCGTTCCGCACGCGTCAGGCCTATCGCTACATGGTCGAGGACTCCATCTACGTCGCGCCTTGGGCCCGGGGGCGCGGCGTCGCCGGCGTCCTGCTCGATGCGTTGATCCTTCGGTGCGAAGTGATGGGTCTTCGTCAGATGGTCGCGGTCATCGGTGATGCGGAGAACGTCGGCTCAATCGCCCTGCACCGAACGCGCGGCTTCACCGACGCCGGCGTGTTCAAGGCGGCCGGCTGGAAGCACGACGACTGGCGCGACGTGGTGTTCATGCAGCGGGCGCTAGGCGACGGCGGCGCGACAGCGCCCGACGCCCCGGGTCTGCCCCTTGTCGACAAGAAGCCGCTGCGCTGACGCATTGCGGCGCCGTGACCCGACGCCTATCCTGACGCCGTGAAGATCGTTCAATCCCTGTTGCTGCTGATCGGCGCCCTGTCGGTGCTGGCGCTCGGCGCGGTCGGCGCCTCGGCGTCGCCGGCGACCGCCGCGCTCTGCCATCAGACGGGTCAGTCTTCGCCCGACCAGACCCCGAACCAAGCGCCCAAGGCCATGAAGGCGATGATCTGCTGCGTCGCCTGCGTGGCGACGCCCACGCTGGACCCCGCGCCGGTTTCTCGTCCGACCCTGTCGCCGTTGCGCGTGGTCGCCGTTTCGGTCGCTCTGCCGGCCGGTCGCTTGCTGTCGCCCGAACCCGGACCACCCCGCCTCCTGATCGTCTGACACACCTCGCGCCCCTCGCAGGGCGCACTCCGTCACGATCATCAGAGGAGGCCTTGAATGGCTATCCGTACTCTCGTCGGCGTCTGCGCCGGCGCTTCCCTGCTCGCCCTGGCTCAGGCCGCGGCGGCGCAGGATCACTCCCACCACGCGTCGACCAAGCCCGCTGCCGATCCGCACGCAGGTCACGACATGCCCATCTCATCTGACGAACCCATGGCGGATCACGCCAGCATGGGTCACACGATGACCAGCCCCTACGGCCCCTGGCCCATGAGCCGCGACGCCTCCGGCACAGGCTGGCAACCCGACGCCAGCGAACACGGCGGCATCCACAGCGTCCGTGGCGACTGGATGGTGATGACGCACGCCATGCTGAACCTGGTCTATGACACCCAGTCCGGGCCTCGCGGCGGCGACAAGACCTTCGTCGCCGGCATGTTGATGACCTCGGCGCGGCGCGATTTCGACGACGGTTCGAAACTGAACCTGCGCGCGATGCTCAGCCCCGATCCGCTGATGGGCAAGTCCGGCTATCCGCTGCTGCTGGCGGCGGGCGAGACGGCGGACGGCGTCAATCCGCTGGTCGATCGTCAGCACCCCCACGACCTCTTCATGGAGCTGTCAGCCAGCTACTCGAAGCGTCTGTCGGACAAGGACAGCGTCTATGGCTACATCGGCCTGCCTGGAGAGCCTGCCTTCGGGCCGCCCGCCTTCATGCACCGCATGAGCGCGATGGACAGTCCGGAGGCGCCGATCACCCACCACTGGCTGGATTCGACCCACATCGTCTTCGGCGTGACCACCTTGGGCTGGGCGCACGACCGGTTCAAGATCGAGACCTCGGCCTTCAAGGGACGCGAGCCGGACGAGGAGCGTTGGGGCATCGATTCGCCACGGCTCGACAGTTGGTCGGTGCGGGCTGCCTGGAATCCGAGCGATCAATGGTCGCTGCAGGCCTCCTACGCCGATGTCTCCGCGCCGGAACAGCTGGAGCCCGACGAGGACGAGACGAAATGGTCGGCCAGCGCCATCCACACCCGCCGTCTGGGCGATGACGGCTGGTGGTCCTCGACCCTGGCTTGGGGCCGAAAGACCAACGACCACGGCGAATCGAAGGACGGCTGGTTGCTGGAGACGGCGGTCCATCCCAACGACCGCTGGACCGTCTTCGCCCGCGCCGAACGGATCGAGACCGATGAACTGGTTCCCGGCGTCGGCGGCGGTCACGGCCCGCTCTACACGGTGGGCAAGGCGTCGGTCGGCATGGTCCGCGACTGGCGGATCGCCGAACACGTCCGTTTCGGTCTCGGCGGTCTCTATGCCATGAATCGCGTGCCGACGGCGTTGGAGCCGCTGTACGGCGGCGATCCCGACGGGGCGATGCTGTTCGCGCGGCTGAAGATCGACTGATCTAGCTCAAGGCCTGTCCGGCTTCGGCCGGGCGGGCCGGCGGCTGGTCCAGAAGGCGCAGCGCTTCATAGCCGACCAGGACCACGCCGAGCACGAGCATCAGCGCTCCGGCGATCAGCACCAGCCGAACGTGCCTGTGCAGGTGATAAAGCAACTCGCCGATCATCGACGGTCCCGCCGCATTCGGATCGTGCCAATTCGATCCGTTCCGGACAGTCTACTGCAAAACGCGGACCCGATGGAGTCTGTGAGAACCGCGTTCCGTCAGACGAGGCGGCTTTGCACCACGGCCGCGCCGATGAAGCTGGCGAACAGCGGATGCGGCGCGAACGGACGGCTCTTCAGCTCGGGGTGATACTGAACGCCGATGAACCAGGGGTGGTCGGGGCGTTCGACCGTTTCGGGCAGCACACCGTCGGGCGACAGGCCGGCGAAGACCAGTCCGCCCTTCTGCTCGATCGCCTCGCGATAGTTGATGTTGACCTCGTAGCGGTGGCGGTGACGCTCACTGATCGCGGTCGAGCCGTAGATCTCGGCGATCTTGGAACCGGCAGCCAGAGTCGAATCATAGGCGCCCAGCCGCATCGTGCCGCCCAGGTCGCCGCCCTGCTGACGCAGGACGCGTTGATTGCCCTGGGTCCATTCGGTCATCAGGCCGACGACCGGCTCGGCGGTCGGGCCGAATTCGGTGGACGAGGCCTTGGGATAGCCGGCCAGGTTCCGCGCCGCCTCGATCACCGCCATCTGCATGCCGAAACAGATGCCGAAGTAAGGGATGTTGCGCTCACGGGCGAAGCGGGCCGCCTCGATCTTGCCTTCCGAGCCGCGCTCGCCGAAGCCGCCCGGCACCAGAACGGCGTGCGCGCCCTGAAGACGCTCCTCACAGGCCTCGGGATCGCCTTCGAAGGTGTCGGCCTCGACCCAGTCGATGTTGACCTTGACGTTGTTGGCCACGCCGCCGTGATGCAGGGCCTCGATCAGCGACTTATAGGCGTCCTTCAGGACGGTGTACTTCCCGACCACGGCGATGGTGACTTCGCCGTCGGGCTGCAGGCGGCGACGCGCGATCTCCTGCCAGCCGGTCAGATCCGGCTCGGGCGCGTCGTTTATGCCGAAATGCGCCAGCACTTCGCGGTCCAGACCCTCGCGGTGATAGTCCAGCGGCACGGCATAGATGTCGGCGGAGTCCATTGCTTGAATGACGCCGCTTTCGCGCACGTTGCAGAACTGGCCGATCTTGCGCTTTTCCTCAGCCGGGATCGGCTGCTCGCAGCGGCACAGCAGGATGTCCGGCTGAATGCCGATGGAGCGCAGTTCCTTGACCGAGTGCTGGGTCGGCTTGGTCTTCATCTCGCCGGCCGTCTTGATGAACGGCAGCAGCGTTAAGTGGACGAAGCAACTCTGCCCGCGCGGGAGGTCCTGCCCCAACTGGCGGATGGCCTCGAAGAAGGGCAGTCCCTCGATGTCGCCGACCGTGCCGCCGATCTCGACCAGCACGAAGTCGACGTCTTCGCCCGCGTCGGTCAGGGCGGGCGTCAGGCAGAAGGATTTGATCTGGTCGGTGACGTGCGGAATGACCTGCACCGTCGCGCCCAGATAGTCGCCGCGACGCTCCTTCTCCAGAATGGTCGAATAGATGCGGCCGGTCGTGATGTTGTCGGACTTTGCCGCCGACACGCCGGTGAACCGCTCGTAGTGGCCCAGGTCCAGGTCGGTCTCGGCGCCGTCGTCGGTCACGAAGACCTCGCCGTGCTGATACGGGCTCATCGTGCCCGGATCGACGTTCAGATAGGGGTCAAGCTTGCGCAGGCGGACCTTGTAGCCGCGCGCCTGCAAAAGAGCGCCGAGAGCGGCGGAGGCGAGGCCTTTTCCTAGCGAGGAAACCACGCCGCCGGTGATGAACACATAGCGAGCCATGGGGGGACACCTTACTCCATGATTCGCGGCTCGGTCATGCCGCCGTCGAATCGAACTGTTGATCAAAAGAAGAAAGCGCGCCCTGCGGCGCGCTTTCGAAAACTCGGGTCTCTGTCGGAGCCTTACTGGGCGGGCTGTTGGGCCGGCGCCGGAGCAGTGGAGGCCGACGGCAGGCTGGCTTCCAGATCATCCAGCGAAGGCGTCGCCGGTTTGGCCGGCGCAGCAGGCTGTTGCAGGGCGGGCTGCTGCGTCTGGGTCTGCGGCGTCGTGGCCAGCGAACCCACAGCGTCGGCGTCGATGCCGGACACCGATGCGCGGTCCATATTGCCGACAACCGTCAGAATGATCGTCAGGATGAACAGCGCGGCAGCCAGCCACCAGGTGGTGACGGTCAGCAGATTGCCGGCGCCGCGCGCGGTCATGAAGCCCGACGGACCGCCGCCCATGCCCAAGGCGCCGCCCTCGGACTTCTGAAGCAGGACGATGCCCGTCAGCGCGATGGCGACGATGATGATGGCGACGAGCAGGATGGTCTGGAGCATGGCGTCATTCATGTGGGCGCGGATCTGCGCCGATCAAGCGGCGGCCTCTATCATCGAAGCGCGCCAGGGGCAAACGTCACGCGGCGGCGTTGACGATCGGCATGAAGTCCTCGGCCTTCAAGGACGCGCCGCCGACCAGGGCGCCGCCGACTTCCGGCGTAGCCAGAATGTCGCGCGCATTCTCCGGTTTGACCGAACCGCCATACAAAATGGGCGCGGTGCGCGCGCCGTCTCCCAGCTTTGCGACGATGGCGGCGCGCACGGCGGCATGGACCTCGGCGATCTGATCCAGCGTCGGGGTCAGGCCCGTCCCGATGGCCCATACGGGTTCATATGCCACCGCGAAGTCGCGCTCGGCCAGGATGGATGGCAGCGAGCCCGAGACCTGGCCCGACACCACGGCGATGGCGTCGCCCGCCTCCCGCTGCTGCAAGGTTTCACCGACGCACACGATGGGCTCCAGCCCGGCGGCGATGGCGGCCTCGACCTTGGCGGCGACGTCCGCATCGGCCTCGCCGAACGCGGAGCGGCGTTCGGAATGCCCCAGAATCACCACGGTCGCGCCAGCATCGACCAGCATTTCGGCCGACACCGAGCCGGTGAAGGCGCCGGCGGGCTTGTCATGGCAGTCCTGACCGCCCACGGCCACGCCGCTGCCCGCCAGGGCGGACTGCATGCGGTCGATCAACGTCGCCGGCGGGCACAACACAACACGGCATCCCTGGCCCGTCGTTCCGACGGCGTCCCTGATAGCCTCAGCCTGCGCCAAGGCGGCCGAGACGCCGTTCATCTTCCAATTGCCGACGATCATCTTCACGGATTGTTTCATGGGCGCCTGTCTAGAAGGCGAAAACCGCCAAGCCAAGAGGCGCCGCCGCAATCCGGACACGAAGCCATCCTTGCAGCGGCGGCCTCGCCCCGACTATACGCGACGATTGACGCCAATATCGGCCAGTCCCGGGTTTTCGAATGCTCACCGCCTTCCGCGCCTTCTCTCGATCCAAATGGGCGGCCGCCCTGCTTGTCCTGATCGCGATCAGCTTCGTGATCGTCGGCGCGCGGATGGATGTCTTCTCCAACCTGGGACCGAAGCACGTCATCGATGCGGGCGACCGTTCGATGAACGAAGCCGAGTTCCGCACCGCCTTCGATCAGGTGCGTGAGCGGCTGCAGCAGCAGGTCGGCCGCCCCCTGACGAACCAGGAGCTGGTGGCGGAAAACATCCACGTCCGCTTTCTGACCGAGCAGACGCAGCAGCTGGGCTTCCTGAACTGGGCCTACAAGGCCGGCATCCGCCCGGGCAAGGAGCTGATCGTCAAGCAGATCCGCCAGATCCCGGCCTTCTTCAACTCGGTCACCGGCCAGTTCGACCAGCAGGCCTATGAGGCGGCTCTTGCGCAGCAGAACCTGACGCCCGCCATGCTGGAGCAAGACCTGCGCGACCAATATGCGACCGAGCATTTCGGCGCCGCCGTCTTCGCCGGCGCCCGCGTGCCTCGCATCTATGGCGCGCTGCTGGCCGGTTCCGCCTTCGAAAGCCGCGATGGGCGCTGGTTCGAGGTGACCCCGGCGATGGCCGGTCAGATCCCCGCCCCGACTGACGCCCAGTTGAACGCCTTCATCCAGGAGAACGCCGACCGCCTGCGCGCGCCCGAGTTCCGCATGGTGTCGGTAGTTCTGTTCACGCCTGAGGCTTCGGCCAATGCGCCGATCTCGGAAGACCGCATCCGCGAGCGTTTCGAGTTCAAGAAGGATACGCTGAGCAAGCCCGAGACGCGCTCGTTCGTCACCCTGACCGCGCCGAACCGCGAGACGGCCCAGAAGATCGCCGCCGCCCTGCGCGCGGGCCAATCGCCCGCCGACGTCGGCCGCGCCAACAACATCACCCCTGCCGCCTTCAACGAGACCCCCCGCTCGGCCATCGGCGACGCCGCGACCGCAGCCGCCGTCTTCGGCCTGCAAGCCAATCAGGTGTCCAACCCGGTCCAGGCCGGTGTCGGCTTCGCCGTCGCCAAGGTTACGGCCGTTCAGCCAGCCGCGCCCGCCACGCTCGACAGCGCTCGCGAGGAGATGATCCAGGAACTGCGCGCCGAGGACGTGAAGACCCAGACCTACGCCAAGGTCGAGAAGTACGAAGCCGCCCGCACGGCCGGCAAGAACCTGGCTGACGCCGCGCGTGAGGCCGGCGGTCGCATCGTCGATCTGCCGCCCTTCACCAAGGACGGCAAACTGCCGAACGGTCAGGCGCTGAACGCCCCGCCGCAAATCTTCGAGACGGCCTGGAGCCTGACCAAAGGCGGCGAGAGCGACGTCATCGACGCCGGTCAGGGCCAGTATTTCGCCGTGCGCGTCAACGACATCCGCCCGTCGGCCCTGCCGACCCTGGCCGAGGTTCGCGAGCCCCTGGCCGCCCAATGGATCCAGCGGGAAACCATGCGTCGCCTCTCGGCCAAGGCCGAAGAGCTGACGACCCGCGTGCGCAATGGCGAGGACATCGCCGCGGTCGCCCGCTCGGTCAATGCGCCGCTGACCGTGCGCACCGGCGTCATCCGCAATCAGCAGACCCAGGAAGCCTTGGGTCAGGGCGTGCTTCAGGGTCTGTTCGGCCAGTCCAAGGGCCAGGCCTTCTCGCAGCCGGCGTCGCAGACCGCCTATGTGGTCGGCCGCGTCGACAACGTCCGCGCCGCCAATCCGGCCGTAGCCGGACCGCTGGCCGAGCAGGTCCGCCCGCGCCTGACCCAGGAGTTGGTGCAGGCCATGGTCGAGTCGTCCGTCTCGGCGGGCGCCCAGCGCTCCAAGGCCAAGAACGATCCGGCCCAGGCGCTGTCGGCCCTGGGTCTGTCGGGTGGCGCAACGCCCGCCGCACCGGCGCAATGACCGACGACGTTTCACGCGACGTCACGTTCGACGCCTTCGCCGCCGGCCTTTTGGCCGGTCGGCCGCAGGTCCTGGTTCGCCGGGTCATCGACGACCTGGAAACCCCGGTCTCGGCCTATCTGAAGCTGGGACGCGATCGGCCGTACGCCTGCCTGCTGGAATCGGTCGAGGGCGGCGCGGTCAAGGGACGCTACTCCATCCTGACGCTGGATCCCGATGTGGTCTGGCGTTGTCGATCCAACGTGGCGGAACTGTCGCGCGGGTCCGCCATAGGCAAAGGTCGATTCGCGGCCGAAACGCTCCCTGCGCTGCAATCCCTGCGCGCGCTGATCGCGGCGTCGAAGTTCGATCTGCCGGAGGGACTGCCGCCGATGGCAGCCGGCCTGTTCGGCGTCTTCGGCTACGACATGGTGCGCCTGCTGGAACCGCTGGGTGCGCCCAACCCCGATCCGCTCGATCTGCCCGACGCCGTGCTGACGCGGCCGTCGCTGGTGGCCATCTTCGATTCGGTCCGCCACGAGATCGTTCTGGTGTCGGCCGCCTATCCCGACGCCGGCATGTCAGCGCATGACGCTTTCGACGCCGCGACGGCGCGGCTGGACGCGTTCGAGACGGCCTTGCGCGAACCCTTGCCCGTCCGCGCCGCTCCGCAGCAAACGCCGCCTCCCGTCTTCACTTCGCCGGTTGACGAGCCGGCCTTCGGCGGGATGGTCGCCAGGGCCAAGGACTATATCGGCGCCGGCGATATCTTCCAGGTCGTCCTCAGCCACCGCTTTTCGGCCCCGTGGACGGACGATCCCTTCGCCTTCTATCGCTCGCTGCGTCGCCAGAACCCCTCGCCCTATCTGTTCTATCTGAACTTCGAAGGCTTCCAGCTTGCCGGCTCCAGCCCCGAGATCCTGGTTCGGCTGAAGGACGGCGAAGTGACGATCCGGCCGCTGGCCGGCACCCGCATGCGCGGCGCGACGCCCGAGGCGGACAAGGCGCTGGAAGTCGAATTGCTGGCCGATCCGAAGGAGCTGGCCGAGCATCTGATGCTGCTGGACCTCGGCCGCAACGATGTGGGCCGCGTCGCGTCGCCCGGCACGGTCGAGGTCACCGAGAGCTTCGTCGTTGAACGCTATAGCCAGGTCATGCACATCGTCTCAAACGTGCGGGGGAAGGCTGACCCCAGGCTGGATGCGGTGGACACGCTGCTGGCCGCCCTGCCCGCCGGCACCCTGTCGGGCGCGCCCAAGGTCCGCGCGATGGAGATCATCGACGAACTGGAGAGCGAAAAGCGCGGCGTCGGTTACGGCGGCGGCGTCGGCTATATTTCAGCCGGCGGCGAAGCAGACATCTGCATCACCCTGCGCACCGCCCTGTTCGCAGACGACCGAATCTTCGTTCAGGCCGGAGCCGGCGTCGTCGCCGACAGCGATCCTGCGGCCGAATATGCCGAGACCCAGCACAAGGCGCGGGCGCCGATGCGGGCGGCGGAAGACGCCTGGCGGTTTCGGACCGGCAATCGCTAGCGTGAAATCGTCATCGCCGGATCGTTGAACTGCACGCTCGGCCCGATGATGACGACCCCGGCCATCAAAACCGCCGCAGTCGCTGCGAGCGCGGCTGCGCCAAGCGCGGCGACGGGGTTGGGCCTGGTTTCGACCACGACCAGCTTCGCCTTGGCGGCGGCGATCTTGGCGGCGATGTCTTTTTCAGCGGCAAGTTTCACGCGCTCAGTCCTAGTGCTGCCGAGTTAAAATGCGCTTTAAGGCCGCGCCCGCTTGGCGCGGACGCGCGTCACGCCTAGAAGCCAAGCCATGATCCTCGTCGTCGATAACTACGACAGCTTCACCTACAACCTCGTCCACTACCTCGCGGAGTTGGGCGCGCCGACGCATGTGGTGCGCAACGACGACCTGACGGTGGACGAGGCGTGGGCGCTGAACCCCGCCGCCGTTCTGCTGTCGCCCGGCCCGTGCGCGCCCGATCAGGCGGGCATCTGCCTGCCGTTGATCACGACCGCGCCAGAATCGATGCCGATCCTGGGCGTGTGCCTGGGTCATCAGGCCATCGGCCAAGCGTTCGGCGGCGACGTCATTCGCGCCAAGACCCTGATGCACGGCAAGACCTCGCCGATCCTGCACGAGGGCCAGAGCGTCTTCGCCGGCCTGCCCTCGCCCTTCACCGCCACACGCTATCACTCGCTGGCGGTCAAGCGCGAAACCCTGCCCGACGACCTGGAGGTCACCGCCTGGACGGCCGACGGCGAGATCATGGGTTTGCAGCATCGCAGCCGCCCGATCCATGGCGTTCAGTTCCACCCGGAATCCATCGCCACCGAACACGGTCACGACATGCTGGCCAACTTCCTTGAGATCGCCGGCGTAAAGCGCCTCGCGGCCGCCTGATCGTGGGCGACGGGTTCAAGCCGATCCTCGCCCGACTGGTCGAGGGCCATCCCCTGACGTCCCAGCAGGCGCACGACTTTTTCGCCGCCTGCCTGCGCGGCGAGCCGACCCCGTCGCAGGTCGCCGCCGCCGTCACCGCCATGCGGATGCGCGGCGAGACCGTGGACGAGATCGCCGCCTTCGCGGGCGCCATGCGCGAGGCCGCCCTGACGCTGGATCACCCCTATGAGGTGATCGACACCTGCGGCACCGGGGGCGACGGTCACCACACCTACAATATCTCGACCGCCGCGGCCCTGGTTCTGGCCGGCGCCGGTCTGAAGGTCGCCAAGCATGGCAACCGCGCAATGTCATCGAAATCAGGCTCTTCCGACGTCCTGTCGATCCTGGGCGTGAACCTGATGGCGTCGCAGGCGCAGCAGAAGAAGGCGCTGGACGAAGCCGGTATCTGCTTCCTGTTCGCACCTGCCTATCACGGGGCGATGCGTCATGTCGGACCGGTACGGGCCGAGATCGGTTTTCGCACCGTCTTCAACCTGTTGGGACCGCTTTCGAACCCGGCGTCTGCAAGGAGACAGGTCATGGGCGTCTATGATCCGCGCCTGCTGGAGCCGCTGGCCGAGGTGCTGGGCCGGCTCGGCGCCACACGCGCCTGGACCGTTCATGGCCAAGGCCTGGACGAACTGGCGACTTCCGGCCCCACGGACGTCGCCGAATGGAAGGACGGCGCGGTTCGTCGCTTCCAGATCACGCCCGAGGATGCCGGCCTGCCGCGCGCCTCTATCGCAGACATCCGTGGCGGCGACGCCGAGGAGAACGCCGTCGCCCTGCGCGCGCTTCTGGCCGGCGCGGCCGGACCCTACCGCGACATCGTCCTGCTGAACGCCGCCGCCGCCCTCGTTGTGTCCGATCGCGCGGGCGATCTGGCCGAAGGCGTCGCGCTCGCGGCTGCCGCCATTGACGACGGTCGAGCCGCCGAGGCGCTGGATCGCCTGGCCCGCATCACCTCCACGCCGCTGGAAAGCGAAGAGCCCGCATGACCGACGTTCTGGACCGCATCGCCGCCTACAAGCGCGAGGACGTCGCCGCCCGCAAGGCAGCGACTTCACAGGACGCGATCGAAGCCTTGGCCCGCGCCGCATCGGCTCCGCGCGGCTTTCGCGCCGCCTTGGAACGTGTAGGCGAGGAAACTGGTCGTCCCGCCCTGATCGCCGAGATCAAGAAGGCCAGCCCCTCCAAGGGCCTGATCCGGCCCGATTTCCATCCGCCGGCTCTGGCCCGCGCCTATGAGGCCGGCGGCGCGGCCTGTCTGTCGGTGCTGACCGATGGCCCCAGCTTCCAGGGCGACGACGCCTATCTGGCCCAGGCCCGCGAGGCCGTCGCCCTGCCCTGCCTGCGCAAGGATTTCCTCGTCGATCCCTGGCAGGTCGCCGAAAGCCGCGCCCTTGGCGCCGACTGCATCCTGATCATCCTCGCCATGATCGACGACAACCTGGCCGCTGAACTGCTGTCGGAAGCCGAACGCTTTGGCATGGACGCGCTCATCGAGACCCACGACGAGGAAGAAATGGCGCGCGCCTGTGCGCTCGGCGGCGATCTGGTGGGGGTCAATAATCGCTCGCTGCGCACGTTCGAGGTCGATCTGGAAACCACGGAGCGGCTGTCGATGCTTAGCCCCGTGCGCGCTCTGCTTGTCGCGGAGAGCGGCATCTTCACGCCCGACGACGTGGCGCGCGTCTCGGCTGCCCATGCCCAGGCGATCCTGGTCGGCGAGAGCCTGATGCGGCAGGCCGATGTCGAGGCCGCCACCCGTCAGCTGCTGGCGGTCTGAGCCGAGGCGCGGCGGCAAGCCTCGCCGTTAAGTTGACATTAGCAAGGAACACTTACAGAACATCGACAAATGTTCACGGCCCGTTCCGATTCGTCGGCGGGCGCATGAGGGCCTGGCGATGCTCACGCGCAAACAGCACGAACTGCTGATGTTCATCCATGAACGCATCCAGGAGACCGGCGTCTCCCCTTCGTTCGACGAGATGAAGGAGGCGCTCGATCTGGCCTCCAAGTCCGGCATTCACCGGCTGATCACGGCGCTGGAGGAACGCGGCTTCATCCGCCGTCTTGCTCACCGCGCCCGCGCCCTGGAAGTCACGAAACTGCCTGAACAGGCGACGGCCGGCGCGCCGCGCGGTCGCGCCGGGTTCAAGCCCGACGTCATCGAGGGCGGCGGCGGTGTCAGACCTGCGGCGCCGATGGCGGCCAACGACACCCGCGAATTGCCGCTGATGGGCAAGATCGCCGCCGGCACGCCGATCGACGCGATCGAGCATGAAACCGCGCGCTATCCGGTTCCGGAATCGATGCTGGGTTCTGGCGAGCACTACCTGCTGGAGATCGAAGGCGACTCCATGATCGAAGCCGGTATCCTGAACGGCGACATGGTGGTGATCAAATCGACCGACAACGCCGCCTCCGGCGAGATCGTGGTGGCTCTGGTGGAGGGCGAGCAGGCGACGCTGAAACGCCTCCGCAAGAAGGGGGCGTCGATCGCGCTGGAACCCGCCAACCGCAACTACGAGACCAAGATTTATGGTTCGGATCAGGTTGCCGTCCAGGGCAAGCTGGTCGGCCTCATGCGCCGGTATCACTGACCTCCGGATCGGACTGACGCGTCCAGGGGCGGTCGCCGCGAACGTCGGCCGTCCACACCGCGCGCCACCGGTTCGGCTCGCCCGAACTGTCGCGCCACAACTCCACCGCCCCACCCCGCGCAAAGTCCACGCCGTCCAGGACGAGGCGATCCTGACACGCGCTCGGGATTGAGATGACGACGGCGCGGACGCTGACGACGGGCGCCGCGCGACATAACATCTCCATCTGATCGGAACTCGGCGACTTTCGCCCCCACCAGATCGCCACGGGACCGGCCTCATCGGTGTCCGGCCGACAGGAAAAGCGGTCGCAGACCCAGCCTGTGTCTGAGCGATCCGTCATGGTCAGCCCCCGTCTCCGTGACCAGAGATCGACTGCAAATTCGCGCACGCCAGGCCGCACGACGACCGCCGCCTGGTCACGATGAAAGGCGGCGTTTGTCCCGCCATCGCCAATCCAAAGGTCCGGCGTCGGCGCACGCGGCCAGATCAAGACAGCCGCTGCGAACGGCAGTCCCAACCAGCGCAGGCGGCCCTGCCACAGACAAACGAACAGCACGCCCAGAAAGGCGATCGGCAGGACATAGTTCGGAGCGCTGGCGACGGTTCTGACCGCGCCGGGCAATCCCGCTGTCCAGGCGCCGATCGCCAGCATCAGATCGACGCCCCATCCCGCAACCGCAAGGAACGGTCCCCCCAGGCCCAAGGGCTCAAGCGCTGCGCCTAAGGCCAGCGCCGGCATCAGGATGAAGTCCGCCACGGGCGACGTGCCGAGATTGGCGAGCAGTCCGTACATGGCGGTGCGGTTGAAATGCTGCATGGCGAACGGTCCCGTCGCCAATCCTGCGACGACGCTGGCTGCCACAGCCGCCGTCAACCAACCGCCCAGCCGTTGGACTGCCAGGATCGGCCAGGGCGCGGATATCTCGCGCGGGCGCTTCGGCCAGGCCTCTACCAGGGCGACCAAGGCCGCCGTCGCCGCGAAAGACATCTGAAAGCCCGGCGTGACGATGGCTTCAGGCTGTATCGCCAGAACGATAAAGGCCGCGACCGCCAGGCCGTGCATCGTCACAGCTTGCCGATCCAGCAGGATGGCGAGAAAGGCGATGGAGGCGGTGATGGCCGCCCGCTCGGCCGGGGGCGGCGCGCCAGACACGACCAGATAGACCCCGACCGCCGTGAGGCCCGCCAAGGCCGCGACTTTCTTGCCGTGAACTCTCAGGGCCAACCAGGGCCAGGTCGCGACGCCCAGCCGCACGGCGAAGAAGACGAAACCGCCGACGATGGCCATATGCAGCCCTGATACCGACAGGATGTGCGCCAGGCCGGAATCGCGCATCACATCCATGTCCTCCTGACTAATCCAGGTTTCATGGCTGGTGGTCATTGCCGCCGCGATCCCGCCGGTTCGTTCGCCGAGGCGTGCGACAATCCGCTCGGCCAGTGCGAAGCGGGCGCCGTTGATCGCCATTTCAAGTCGAAGCCGCCACGGCGGCGGGGCCAGATCGGCCGTCCGCGTGTCACCCAAGGCGAACGCCACGCCGCCCATCCCCTGAAAGAAGGCATTGCGCCCGAAATCGTAGGCGCCGGGGCTGGCCGGCGCCGGCGGCGGATTCAAAATGCCGAACAGTCGGATCGCTTCGCCGGGCCGCGGCGGATCGCCCCGCACCGTCGCCCGCAAGCGCACCGGCGTCTGCTCGGGCGTCAGTCCGCGAATCCAGACCGGCGCGATCACGACCCGCGCGCCGCGCTGACCCGGGCTGTCGACATCGGCGACCCAGGCTTCGATCACGGTCGGTTCGCTGAGGACGGGCGCGATCGGCGCGGCGACGGCTTCGGTGCGCACCTTGGCTACCGCCAGCCCGCCTGAAACGCAGGCCAGCATCAAGAGCAGCCAGGTCAGGCGCCGCGACCCGCCACGCCGGCGCGCCACGACCCACAGCCCAAAGGCCAAGGCGGCGCCCAGCAACAAGGGCCACAAGACCGGTTCGGCTCGCAGGGCGAAATAGACGCCGCTGCCCGCGCCGAATGCGACCGGCGCCCATAGCCGCCATCTCAGGGTCTGGGCGGCGACCTCGGCGTCCAGCCAGGCGCGCAATCGCGCAGCGGGGGTAGGTTTTGCCGCATCGGGGCGTATAAGGGCCTCGCTTACGGACCCCTCCCCCATGACCTCACCTTCCTCGACTGTCGTCACCCGCTTCGCCCCCTCGCCGACAGGCTATCTGCATATCGGCGGGGCGAGAACCGCTTTGTTCAACTGGCTGTACGCCAAGCGACACGCTGGACGTTTCCTGATCCGTGTCGAGGATACCGACCGCGAACGTTCGACCGATGAGGCGGTGAAGGCCATCTTCGATGGTCTGAGCTGGCTGGAGCTGTTCTCCGACGACGAGCCAGTGTTTCAGTTCAGCCGGGCCGACCGCCACCGCGAGGTGGTCGATCAACTGCTCGAAACCGGCCATGCCTATCGCGACTTCGCCTCGGCCGAGGAGACCGGTCGTCTGCGTGACGAGGCCAAGGCTGAAAAGCGCACTTTCGAATCGCCCTGGCGCGACCGTGAGCCGACCGTGGACGACCTGGCGCTGCCGCACGTCGTGCGCTTCCGTCGGCCAAAGGCGACGACGGTCACGGTGGCCGATGAGGTCCAGGGCGACGTGAACTGGTCGACCGACGACTTGGACGATCTGGTGCTGCTGCGTTCGGACGGCGCGCCGACCTATAACCTCGCCGTCGTCGTGGACGACCACGACATGGGCGTGACCCACGTCATTCGCGGCGACGATCATCTGAACAACGCCGCGCGCCAGAGCCTGATCTACGATGCGCTGGGCTGGACGCGCCCGACCTTCGCCCACATCCCCCTGATCCACGGACCGGACGGCGCGAAGTTGTCGAAGCGTCACGGCGCCCAGGCGGTGCATGAATATGCCGAGATGGGCTATTTGCCCGAGGCCATGCGCAACTATCTGGCCCGCCTGGGCTGGGCGCACGGCGACGACGAACTGTTCAGCGACGCCCAGGCCATCGCATGGTTCGATCTCGCCGGCATCGGCAAGGCGCCGGCCCGTCTGGACTTCGATAAACTGGCCCACGTCAATTCGCACTGGCTGCGCCTCGCCGACGATGAACGGCTCGCCAAGCTGACGCTGGATGCGCATCTGCTGAAGGGCCACGCCCTGGCGGAGGCGGACGAAGCCCGCCTCCAGCGCGCCATGCCTTTCGTCAAGGACCGCGCCAAGACGATCCTCGATCTAACCGACCAAACCGCCTTCGTGCTGAAATCGCGCCCGCTGACCCTGGACGACAAGGCGCAGGCGCTGCTGTCCGGTGAGACGCTGGATCGCCTCGCCCGCTTGCGCGAACGGCTGTCCCTGTTCCAATCCTGGGATGTCTTCGCACTGGAAGCCGAGCTCAAGGCCTTTGCGGAATCCGAGGGCGTCGGGTTCGGAAAAATCGGCCCGCCGATGCGCGCGGCGCTTACCGCAGGGTCAACATCACCTGATATTGCACGAACTTTGTCGGCTCTTGGGCGCGACGAAAGTCTCGGGCGCTTGGATGATGCGCTGCAACAGACTAAGTGATCACCCACAAACCAAAAAGCGGCCGACGCCTCCCCGCGCCTGGACGTGTGATGCAAAGGGGCATTCATGACTGAACAAGCCAAACCCGCCGGCTCGGCGACCCTGTCCTTCGAGGACAAGACGATCGAGTTGCCGGTCCTTTCGGGCTCCACCGGCCCGGACGTCATCGACATCCGCAAACTCTATGCGGGAACGGGCGCCTTCACCTTCGATCCCGGCTTCACCTCGACGGCGGCCTGTGAATCGGCTCTGACCTATATCGACGGCGACGCCGGCGTGCTGCTGCACCGCGGCTATCCGATCGACCAGCTGGCGTCGAAGTCGAACTTCGTGGAGGTCTGCCACCTGCTGCTGCACGGCGAACTGCCGACCGCCGCTCAGTATGAGAAGTTCGAAAACAGCATCACCACCCACACGATGCTGCACAGCCAGTTCGATCGCTTCTTCGAAGGCTTCCGCCGCGACGCCCACCCGATGGCGATCATGGTCGGCACCGTCGGCGCCCTGTCGGCCTTCTATCACGACAGCCTGGACATCCACGATCCGATCCAGCGTGACATCTCGGCCATTCGCCTGATCGCCAAGATGCCCACGATCGCGGCCCGCGCCTACAAATACCATATTGGCCAGCCGTTCGTTTCGCCGCGCAACGACCTGTCCTACGCCGAGAACTTCCTGCGCATGTGCTTCGCCGTGCCGGCCGAGGACTATCACGTCGATCCGGCCCTGGTCCGCGCCATGGACCGCATCTTCACCCTGCATGCCGACCACGAGCAGAACGCCTCGACCTCGACCGTGCGTCTGGCCGGTTCGTCGGGCGCCAATCCGTTCGCCTGTATCGCCGCCGGCATCGCCTGCCTGTGGGGCCCGTCGCACGGCGGCGCCAACGAAGAAGCGCTGACGATGCTCAAGGAAATCGGCACCCCGGACAAGATCCCGGAGTTCATTCAGGGCGTGAAGGACCGCAAGTACAAGCTGATGGGCTTCGGCCACCGCGTGTACAAGAACTACGACCCGCGTGCGAAGGTCATGCAGCAGTCGGCCTATGAAGTGCTGGCCGCCACGGGCCGCGAAAACGATCCGCTGTTCCTGGTCGCCAAGGAGTTGGAGAAGGTCGCCCTGTCGGACGAATACTTCACCTCGCGCAAGCTGTTCCCGAACGTCGACTTCTATTCGGGCATCACGCTGTCGGCGATGGGCTTCCCGACCACCATGTTCACCGTCCTGTTCGCCCTGGCCCGCACCGTGGGCTGGATCTCGCAGTGGCAGGAAATGATGGCCGATCCGTCGCAGAAGATCGGTCGCCCGCGTCAGCTCTACACGGGCCCGACCCAGCGCGATTACGTGCCGATCGAACAGCGCGGCTGAGACGAAGGCTAGAATGCGAAACGCCGGGGAGACATCCCCGGCGTTTTTCTTTGTCGTCAGACCAGCTTCAAATCCGCGAACCGGGCGGCCAGGTCGTCCAGATCACGGTGCATATGGGCCACGCCGATCGCAGCAGCCCCCAGAGCCACGTCGTCGCCCTCGACAGCCATGGAGAGGGCCAGGCTTTGGTCGATCGCGCCCATGGGCTGGGCGGCCCTGCCCTGAGACAGAGCCTTGAGTTGCTCCACCGCGCGCTCCGCATCCTGTGACCAGGGATCCAGCCGGGCGCCCGCACCCTCGGCCTGGAAACCGCGCCCCAGGATGACGATGTCGCTGCGCACGCGCCAGAAGGCGCGCACGAGCGCAGCCCGGTCGGCGGTCTCACGTTGCGGACCGGGGAGATCGATGACGTTCTTGGCGGCCTGACCCAACGCATCCAGCCGCCGCTTCAGATCGGCATGACGGCGCGAAATCTCGGACGCATCCTCCGGGTCGGCCTTAGACACCAGAGCCAGCAGCGCCGCCGCCTCGCCCGCCGCCTCGCGCGCCTGAAGTTTGAAGGACTGCCTGGCATGGCGCGGGAACAGGGCCAGGATCGCCAGCACGCCCACGCCGCTGCCGACCAAGATTTCCATCACCCGATCCAGCGCGAGGGACGCCGGCCCTTCCGCGCCCGTCCCGCCGGCGATGACGATGGTCGCCGTCACGGGCGCGACCTTCAGCCAAGGCCGCCCGCCTGCCAGGAAGGCCAGCAGCCCGGCGGAGACGGCGATGCTCAGCGCCATGCTTTCCAGGCCCGGCGGACGAAGGAAGGCGAAGACCGCCCCCGCCAGCGCTCCGGTCGCCGTACCGATGGCCCGGTCGCGCGCAACGGTCAGGACGCCGCCGCCGACGCTCGCCTGAATGACGACGATGGCGGAAATCACGCTCCAGTACGGGTGCGGCAGGTTCAGCCAGGTCGCGAGATAGAGCGCGGCCATCGCGCCCACCGCCATCTGCAGCGCGGCGCGGACCTCGGCCGCACGTCGCGGACTGAGCGCCCGCGCCATCGTCAGTTCGCCGATTTGGCGGCGATGACCCTGAGCACGGCGTCGGCAGCCAGTTCGGACGGATCCGGGCCTCCGCGCCCCATCAGATCCAAGGCCGCCGTCTGGCGACGCGCCTGTTCGGTCGCCAGGGCCGGGTCGGCCAACAGCCGCCCAACCGCCGCCGTCAGGATGGCCGGGGTCGCCTCGTGCTGAATGAACTCGGGCGCGATCCGGTCGTCAGCCGCGACATTGAACAGTGTGATGTGCTTGGCGGTCACGAACCGCTTCATCAGCTGATAGCTCAGCCCGTCGATCTTGTAGGCGATGACCATCGGCGCGCCCGCCAGCGCCAGTTCGGTCGACACGGTGCCGCTGGTGGCCAGGGCGATGGTCGCGGCGCGCATGGCGTCATATTTTTCGGCTTCGTCGACCAGGTGAACGCGGAAGGGCCAGGCGGCGACGCGGGCCGCAACATCCTGAGCGACCGTCCCCGCGGCGACTACGGCGACTTCCAGGCCCGGGTTCGTGGTCTTCAGTTTTCTGACCGTCGCCTCATAAACGGGGGCCATCCGCGTGATCTCGCTGGGCCGGCTGCCGGGCAGCACTAGGAGAAGCTGCGCATCGGCGGCGATCCCACGACGCGCACGAAACGCTGCACCGTCCGCAGCATCGACATTCACATGAAGCGCCGACGAACCGACCACAGTCGTCGGCAGGCCCTCGCGCTCGAACCAGGGCGCATCAAAGCCATAAAGGGCCAGAAGATGATCGACGGCGCCCGCCAAGGTCTTGGCCCGGCCCGGCCGCGAGGCCCAGACCTGAGGCCCGACGTATTTGATCAGCGGCAGGTCCGGGCGCGCGGCCCGAATCGCCTTGGCCACACGGATCGTGAAGCCCCAACTGTCGATCAGCACCACGGCGTCAGGCTTTTCCCGCTCGGCCAGAGCCGCCGTCTGCTCGACGCGCCGCTTGACCTTGCCATAGGCGCGCAAGCCCTCGATCCAGCCCAGGATCGACAGTTCGGCGATATCGAACGGGCTGGCGACGCCTTCAGCCGTCATCTTGGGCCCGCCGACGCCGACAAAGGCCACATCGTCCCCCAACCGCGCCTTCAACGCCTTGGCCAGACCGGCGCCCAGCGCATCGCCCGAAGCCTCAGCCGCCACCAGCATGATCTTCAGCGGACGGCTCACCGATCCTCGCCCCAGACGAACAGACCCAACCGATCGGCCGTCTCAACGATGGCCGGACGGTCGATCAGAATCAAACGTCCGGCCACACCGCCGATGCCCGCCAGACCCGCCGCCGCCGCCATTTCGACAGTGCGCGGCCCGATCACGGGCATATCGACGCGCAGATCCTGGATCGGCTTGGGCGCCTTGCCGAGCGCGCCTCTGGGGCTATCAACCGCTCCACGCAAGTCGGCGGGCAGATCGGCGACGCGGGTCAGCATGGCGTCCGTGCCTTCCTGCGCCTCGACCGCAAGGACCAGGCCGTCACAGACCACGGCGCCCTGTCCGATATCCAGTTCACCTGATCTTTCGGCGACATGCAGCGCCTTCTTCAGATCGGCTAGCTGCTCGTCGGTCGGCGAGACCGCGCCCAAGGCGCCCGCGCCAAGCGTTTCGCCGCCCAGTATGTCGTCGGCGCCCTCGACGGCGAAGCCTTCGGCCTCGAACACCGACAGGATCTTGCGCAGCAGGGCGTCATCGCCTTTGGAGGCGGCGGCGACGATGCCCGGCAACAGGGTCGCTCCTTTAAAGTCGGGTTTCAACGCTTTGAAATCCGGCCGATTGACGATGCCCGCCAGACACACGGTCGTGCAGCGCTCTGACTTCAACGTCTTCAGGATCGCGCCGATCTGCGCCATGCCGAACTCGGCGCCGGGCCAGCGCGCCAGATGTTCATCGGCGAACCCCGCCAGACGGATCACGAAAACCGGCCGCCCGAGCGTATCGCAACGCGCCGCGACAGCCGCCGGCAGATCGCCGCCGCCGGCGATCAGACCCAGCTTTCCAGCCGCGCTCATTCCGCGTTGGGCAGGCACAGCGGACGCCGCCCGCCGTCGCGGATGAAGGCGATGATCTCCATGATCTCGGGCAGGTCGGCATAGCGTTCCGCTACGCCATCGATCCGACCGGCGAACTCGCCGTCGCTCTCGAACAGATCGCGATAGGCTGCAAGCAGACGCCGCACCTGATCCTTGCCGTAGCCCTTGCGCTTAAGGCCGATCAGATTCAGCCCACGCAGCCGCGCATGATTGCCCCAGGCCGAGCCATAGGGGATGACGTCGCGCGTCACCGCCGCCAGGCCGCCGATGATCGCGCCCTGCCCGACGCGGCCGTTCTGGTGCACCGCGCACAGTCCGCCCAGGAACACCTTGTCCCCGACCTGGGCGTGACCGCCCAGGGTCGCGTTGTTGGCCATGACCACATTGTCGCCGACGACGCAGTCGTGGCCGACGTGGGCGCCGGTCATGAACAGATTGTTCGACCCCACGACCGTCACCCCCGTCCCTTGCGGCGTGCCCCGATTGAACGTGCAGTGCTCGCGGATCAGGTTGTTCTCGCCGATCTCCAGCAGAACCGTTTCGCCCTTGTAGCCATTGTGCTGCGGGTCGCCGCCGATGACGGCGAACGGGTGGATGACCGTCCCGGCCCCGACCGTCGTGTCCTGCTGGACCACGACATGGCTGACCAGACGCACATTGTCGCCCAGCACAACATTCGGCCCGACCGTGCACCAGGGGCCGACCTCGACTCCCTCGGCCAGGGTCGCCGTCGCGTCGATCAGAGCCGTGGGATGAACGGTCATCAGGCCGCCGGCCCAGGTGCCGGAGCAGGCACAGTCACGACCATCGCCATGAACTCGGCTTCGGCCGCCAGCTTGCCGTCGATGAAGGTCTCGCCCCGGAACTTGTAGGCGTCACCCCGCGCGCGGATCACCTTGACCTCCATACGGAGCTGGTCGCCTGGCCGCGCGGGCTTTCTGAAGCGAACTCCGTCGATCGACATGAACATGATGACCTTGTCGGCCACGGCGACATCCAGCGTCTTGGACATCAGCAGGGCGCCGGTCTGGGCCATGGCCTCGACGATCAGCACGCCGGGCATGACGGGATCGATCGGGAAGTGACCGGGGAAGAAGGGCTCGTTGTGGGTAACGTTCTTGATGCCGACGATCGACGTCGCGGGCACGAAGTCTTCGGCCTTGTCCACCAGCAGGAAGGGATAACGGTGCGGCAGCCGCCGCATCACCTCGGCGTAATCGATCTTGCCTTCGACGGCAGTCGTGTCGCTCATCCCTATGATTCCTTCGGAGCCTTCTTCGATGAGGCCTGTTTGGCGAGCCAGACCGTCTCGCGCAAGAACTGTCGGATCGGACGCGCCGGATAACCCGACCAGGTCTCGCCGGCAGGAACATCGGCCAGCACGCCGGCGCCGGCCGCGACGCGCGCGCCGTCGCCGATCGTGATGTGGTCTCCGATCCCCGCCTTGCCGCCGAAGATGACATTGTCGCCCACGGTCACAGAGCCCGAGATGCCGGTATTGGCGACCAGCAGGCAGTTGCGACCAATGACGCAGTTGTGGCCGACCATGACCAGATTATCGATCTTGGTGTTCTCGCCGATGACCGTGTCGTCATAGGCCCCGCGGTCGATGCACGAGTTGGCGCCCACCGTCACGCCGTCCTGAAGGATGACGCGGCCCAGTTGGGGAATATCCATGACCCCCGCCGCCGTTCCCGTGGCGCCGAAGCCCGCTTCGCCGATCCGGGCGCCGGCATACAGCTTCACCCGGTCGCCGATCAGCGCAAAGGCCACGCTGACGTTGGCCCCGATCACGCAATCGCGGCCGATCTGCACGCCGGGCGCGATGACGCTGTTGGCGCCGATGCGAGACCCGCGACCGATGCGGACGCCCTGCCCCAGGATCGCGCCGGGTTCGACCACGACGCTGTCGTCCTCGGCCGCCTCGTCGCGGCTGATCGCTTTATCCAGGAGTATGGGCCGATGCAGCGCCAACGACGCCTTGGCCCAGGCGGCTTGAGGCGTGCGCGAGGCGATGACGGCGGCGGACGACGGCGCGGCGTCCTTGGCCTCAGCCGGCACGATAACGCAGCCGGCCTGGGTCGTCGCCAGCGCGGCGGCGAACTTGCGGTCGCCCAAAAACGCGATCGCGCCCCCGTCCGCAGAGGACAAGGGCGCGACGGAGGCGATCATGCGATCCCCGCCCCGCTCGACCTCGCCGCCGATCTGCGCCGCCAGATCGGCGACGCTGAGGGGTGACAGGGTTTCGAAAAAGCGGGAATCGGGCATCGACGACTTAGTTGGCGGCGGCCGGTTGAGCCTGCGTCTGCGCCGGCACGGCCATACGGTTGAAGCTCAGCGTCGGCAGGGCCGTGTTCAGGCGCTGGATCGCCAGATCGGTGACGTCCATGGCCGGGTTCATCATGAAGACGCTCTCGCGGTCCAGCAGCAGGCCGCAGCCCTTCTCCTGATACAGGGCGGTCAGGATCGGCGAGACGGCCTCGGTGATGGCCTGACGCTGCATGCCCAGGGTGTAGCGCAGCTCGTTTTCACGGGTGGCTTCCAGCTGCTGGGCTTCTTGAGCGCGCTGCTGCAGGGCCTGACGGCGCTGTTGCAGTTGGTCGGCCGGCAGGCTGGAGCCCGCCGATTGCAGCTGCTGGGCTTCGGTTTGGATCTGAGTTGCATAAGGTTGCAGCTCGCCCTGAACTTCTTGGGCCAGCTGCTGCATGCGGGCTTCGACGGCCTGGCCGGCCGACGACTGGGCCAGAAGACGCGCATTGTAATAGACGCAGACGCCGGGAATGACCGGGCCGGGGTTGGCGGGCGCGCCGGCCTGTTGCGCCGAGGCGGCGGTGGCGATGAGCGAAGCAGCGGCGGTCGCCGCGATGATCAGAGCTTTCATGGTGTTTCCTCGTGCGGTCGAAAAAGCCGCGATTAGAACTGAGTGGAGGTCGAGAAGCGGAAGGATTCCGTCTTGTCGTAATCTTCTTTGGACAGAACCTTGGAGATGTCGAAGCGGATCGGACCCATCGGCGACTTCCAGTGAATGCTGACACCCGCCGACGCGCGCAACGACAGCTCATCGGCGATGTTGGTGTTCACCGTGCCGGTGGACGTCAGCTTGTAGCGATCGTCCAGGACGCCCAGCGTGCCGACATCGGCGAACAGCGAGGTCTTGATGCCGTATTGCTCGGGCAGATAGTTCGGCAGGGTCAACTCCACCGTGCCGATGGCGTAGAAGTTGCCGCCCAGCGCATCGGTCGTAGTCAGATCGCGCGGCCCCATACCGGCTGTCTCGAAGCCGCGGAAGCTGTTGCCGCCCTTGAAGAAGCGGTCGTTGATGCGGATCGGATCGCCGTTCCAGCCGCTGACGTAGCCGGTCGAACCCTGAACGCTGACGATCCAGTTGGGCGTGAAGCCGTAGTACCAGCTCGCATCGGCCTCGGTCTTCACATAGTTCACGTCGCCGCCCAGGCCCGCGAGGTCCTGACGCAGCGAGCCGGCCCAACCGCGTGTCGGACGGATCGGATCGTTGGTGTAGTTGACCTGCAGCGTATAGCCGGCCGACGAGTTGATGAAGCTGCCCACTTGATCGCACAGGGCGGAGGAGCCCTGACCCACGCCGGTGCAATAGCCGTCCGGCACGATGATCTCATCGGACTTCAGGAAGTAGCGGGTGCTGAGCAGCATATTGCCGTTCAATGGATAGGACAGACGCAGCCCGCCGCCTGTCGAACGATAGTCGTATGACGAATATTGGCTCAGGTCATAACGCGAGTGGAACAGGTCGAAGCCGGCGCGCAGATCACGGCCGAGGAACTTCGGCTCGGTGAAGCGGAAGTCGACCTGTTGACGCAGCGAGCCCCACTCCAAACGGGCGACCACGTTCTGACCGCGCCCACGGAAGTTCCGCTCTGAAATCCCCAGGTTGACTGTGAAGGAATCAACGGAGCTGAAGCCCGCGCCGACAGACAGTTCGCCGGTGGGCTGCTCCTGAACGTTGACGTTGATGACCGAACGGTCCGGTGCGCTGCCGCGCGTTTCCTCGACCGTCACGTCCTTGAAGAAGCCCAGAGCGCGCAGGTTGTTGCGCGAGCGCTCCATCAGGGCGCGGTTGAAGGCGTCGCCCTCGGTCAGCAGCAGTTCGCGGCGAATGACCGGGTCGATCGTGCGGGTGTTGCCGACCACATTGATGCGATCGATATAGACGCGCTGGCCCTCGGACACGTTGAAGGTCACATCGACCGTGTCCGTCTCGGGATTGGCCTTGTAGGTCGGATTGATCTCGACGAAGGCGTAACCGGCCGAACCGGCCGCGAACGTCAGGGCGTCGACCGCCTGTTCGATCTTGTCGCTCTCGTACAGCTGGCCTTCCCGGATCGGCACCAGAGCCTTGAGGAAGTCGGCGTTCAGGCGGTCGTTCTGGGTGACGACCTTGATCTCACCGAAGTTGTACTTGTCGCCTTCGTTCAGCGTCAAAGTCAGCTGGAACGCCTGATCGTCTGGCTGCAGTTCGGCGACCGAGGACACCACGCGGAAGTCGTAATAGCCGCGGTTGGTGTAGAACTTCCGCAGCTGTTCCTGATCGTATTCCAGGCGATTGGGGTCGTAGTTGTCGTTGTTTGAGAAGAACTTCCACCAGGTCGATTTCTCGGTGACCATCACGCCGCGCACGTCGCGATCCGAAAACGCCTCGTTACCCAGCACGTTGATGGCGCTGATGCCGGTCTGCGGGCCTTCGTTGATTTCGAAGATTACATCGACGCGGTTCTGTTCCAACTGGACCAGTTTGGGCGTGACGGTCGCAGAGATGCGGCCCTGCAGGCGATACAGTTCGACGATCGCGCCGACGTCCTCCTGAACCTTGGCGCGGGTATAGATGCCGCGCGGCGCCAAGGTGACTTCCTTGGTCAACTTGTCCTTCGACAGCGCCTTGTTTCCCTCGAACACCACCTGGTTGATGATCGGGTTCTCGACGATCTGGACGATCAGGTCGCCGTTCTGGATACCAAGTTGCACATCGGCGAACAGGCCCGTGCGCGACAGGGTGCGAACCGCGACGTCCAGCACCGAGGCGTCCACCGCGTCACCGGGGCGGATCGGCAGATAGGAGAGGACCGTCGTCTGGTCGATCCGCTGCGCGCCCTGCACGATGATGCGATTGATCGTGATCGTCTGCGGCGCAGCGATCTCGACACGCGGTTCGGCAGCGCTCGCCGGGGCCGTCTGGGCTGGCGTTTGAGCCGGCGCAGCGGGCGTCGTCGTCGCCGGCGCGGTCTGGGCCGGCGCAGTCTGCGCCAGCGCGGGCGCGCCCAGCCCAGCAGCGACCGCCAGAGCCAGCAGGCTGGAGCGGGCGCTCAGTCGAACGGCGGCGCGAGAGGTCATGTCATTCATTCGGGAAACCGTCGGGGGCTGGCGTCGGCTCACGAGACGAGCCCGCCGAGGAATTGGAAGATATTGAGCTTCTGTAGGTCGTTCCACGTTGCGAACAACATAAATCCCGCCAAAAGCGCAAGGCCTGCACGATAGCCCATCTCCTGGAACCGCGCCGACACAGGCTGTTTCGCCACAGCCTCATAGCCGTAGAAAAGCAGATGCCCGCCGTCGAGGACCGGAATGGGAAGCAGATTTAGAAAGCCGATTCCGATCGAAAGTATGGCGGCCAAGGTTGTCAGCGTCAGGATCAGGTTGATCGCCATGGCGCCAGGCGCTGGATTGGCTTCGACCGCGGCCGTGGTCAGCGAGCCCGTCGCCTTGGCCATGCCCAGCGGACCGCTGAACTGATCGCCCGACTCGCGGCCGGTCGCCAGGCGTCCGAGGTAAGTCAGGGTCGAGCCGATGACGTCGGCCGTCTGGCGCGCACCCTCCACCACGGCGTCGACAGGGCCGTAACGCACGTGGCGGACATCCCCGGCCGACGAGCCCAGCCCCAGGCCGATACGGCCGACCTTGACCCGTCCGGCGATGGGATCGTTTTCCTCACGGCGTTCAGGCGTGGCGACCAGTTCGACCGGACGCCCGGCGCGCTCGACCGTGAAACGCACGGGATCACCGGTCGAGAGCATGACGGTGCGGGTGACCGCGCTGCCGTCCTTGATAGCCTTGCCGTTTACCTCGGTGATCAGGTCCCCGACCTGGAATCCGGCGGCGGCGGCGGGCGATCCCGCCTGGACCTGCGCGACGCGCGCGGGGCGCAAGGACACGCCGACGGCCATGAAGACGACGGCGAATATGGTGATGGCCAGGATGAAGTTGGCCATGGGTCCGGCCGCGACGATCAGGGCGCGCTGCCACACCGGCTTGAAGTGGAAATAATCGCGCTCGGCGCCCGGTCCACGCTCGGCGACCACACGGCGACGCAGTTCGTCCAGCCCGGCCCGATCAGGCACGCTGGACGCATCCAGATCGCCCGAGAACTTCACATAGCCGCCCAGCGGCAGCCAGCCGAGACGCCATTCGATGCCGTGACGGTCCGTGCGGCTGGCCACGGCCTTGCCGAAGCCGACCGCAAACCGGTCCACCTTCACGCCAAAGGCGCGCGCGACAAGGAAGTGACCCAGTTCGTGGATGGTGACGATGAAGGTCAGCACCAGCAGGAACGAGGCGATGGAGATCAGGACCTGACCCAGGACGCCCAGCATTCGAAAATCGTCTCCCCTGGCCTGCTGTCAAGCCGCATTCGCAAGGCCGGCGATGACGGTCTCGGCCATTCGACGCGTCTCGGCGTCGACCGAGAGGGCCGCGCCGCAAGCGTCTCCAGAACCGAAAGCCATCCCCGCTTTCGTCGCACGCTCAAGGGTTTCGGCGACGACTGCGGCAATATTGAGAAACGCCAGCTTGCGGTCAAGGAAGGCGAAGGCGGCGACCTCGTTGGCGGCGTTGAACACGGCTGGCGTCGCGCCGCCCGCCTTCAGGGCCTGACGCGCCAGATCGAGGGCGGGAAAGCGCGTCAGATCCGGCGCTTGGAACGTCAGCCGACCTAGCTCAGCCAGATCCAGCTTGGGCGCCGGCCACGCGATCCGGTCCGGCCAGGCCAGGGCGCAGGCGATCGGCGTGCGCATATCCGGCGGTCCCATCTGGGCCAGGGTCGAACCATCCACATATTCCACAAGGCTGTGGATGATCGATTCGGGGTGCACGACGACGTCGATCCGATGCTGCGGCATATCGAACAGATAGGCCGCCTCAATCATCTCTAGGCCCTTGTTGGCCATGGTGGCGCTGTCGACCGAAATCTTGGCCCCCATGCTCCAGTTGGGGTGGGCGACGGCCTGTTCGGGCGTGATGCCGACCATCTGCTCGCGCGAAGTCTGGCGGAACGGTCCGCCTGATGCGGTCAGGATCAGCTTGGCCACCCGCTCAGGCGCTTCGGCCGGAAACACCTGGAAGATGGCGGAGTGTTCGGAATCGACGGGGATCAAGCGCCCCCCTGCCCGCTTGACCCGTTCGATCAAGGCGGGGCCGCAGCAGACCAGGCTTTCCTTGTTGGCCAACGCCAAGGTCGCGCCCGTTCCCGCCGCCGCCCAGGCGGACTTCAGACCCGCCGCCCCGACGATGGACGCCATGATCCAATCGACAGGTCGCGTCGCCGCCTCGACGATGGCGGCGTCGCCGGCGGCGACAGCAACGTCCGTGCCGGACAAGGCGTCGCGCAGCTCTCCCAACCGAGCCGGATCGGCGGTCACGGCCAGCTTGGGCCGCCAGCGCCTGGCTTGCTCGGCCAGTTTGGCGATATTGGCGCCGCCTGTCAGGGCCTCGACCTCGAACGCGCCCGTGCCCGTCGCCTCGGCTTGAGCCATCAGGTCCAGTGTGGAGGCGCCGACCGATCCGGTCGCGCCAAGTACGGTGACGCGACGCCGGATCACGCCCCTCGCTCCAGCATCAGGACGAGCAGTCGGCCCGCCGCGACGACCACGACCGCGAACATCAAACCATCGACACGGTCCAGCAGGCCGCCGTGGCCCGGAATGGTGTTGCCCGCATCCTTGACCCCGAACCGTCGCTTTAGCGCCGATTCCCACAGGTCCCCCGCCATGGTCGCCAAGGCCGCCGCCAAGCCCAGCACCGCCCCCCAAACGACGCTCAAAGCGCCCATATTGACCCAGGCCGTCATGACGGCCCCCGCAACCGCGCCGGCCGCAACGCCGCCGATGAACCCGGACCAGGTCTTGTTCGGTGAAAAGCGCGGCCACAGCTTGGGTCCGCCAAAGGTGGATCCCGCCAGATAGGCCACGATGTCGGCCGACCAGGCGACGGCGAACACCAGCACGGTCCAGTGCAGCCCGATCAAACTGTCGACATCGCGCAGCCAGATCAGCAGAACCGAAGGCCAGCCGAGATAGAGGACGCCATAGGCGGCATCCAGCGCCTCCTGCCCTCGACTACGGGCATAGACCCCGGCCGCGACCGCGCCGAACACCAGCATGATGAAGGCGACGGACATGGCGCCGAAATGGGCGCTGATTACCGCCGCCACGACGCCGAAGCTGACCGCGCCGCCCATGACGCGGCGTGCATGCGGCGCACTCATCGCCGCCCATTCAAACGCCAGGACGACGCTGGCGACGATCATCAGCGCCAGGAACCACACGCCGCCGCCCCACGTCGCAGCGACGGCTGCGGGCGCCAGCACGACGGCGGACGCAGCCCTGAGGGCGATATCCCGACCCTTGACCGCCATCAAGCCGTCGCGCGCTCAGGCGCGATCACGCGTCCGCCGAAACGGCGATCGCGCTGACCAAAGGCCGAAATCGCCTCGGCCAGGGCCTTGGGGCCATAGTCGGGCCACAGAATGTCCTGGAACACGAGCTCGGCGTAGGCGGCCTCCCACAACAGGAAGTTCGACAGCCGCTGCTCGCCCGATGTGCGCACGATCAGGTCCAGCGGCGGCGAGCCCGCCGTGGCCAGCCCGGCTGTCAGGATCGCTTCGTTGAAAGGCTCGACCGTCTCGCCCGCCAGCACCCGCTCCATATGGCGACGCGCCGCGTCCACCAGATCCGCGCGACCGCCGTAGTTGAAGGCGACCTGCAACAGGAAGCGATCGTTATGGGCGGTCTGGACCTCGGCCCGTTCGATGATGGCGGCGATATCGGCCGGCAGTCCCTGGCGTCGCCCCAGAATCTTCAGCCGCACGCCGGCCTTGGTTAGCCGGGCCAGATCGCTGGCGACGTAAGACCGCACCAAGCCCATCAGGTCCGACACCTCGTCCTCGGGACGGCTCCAGTTTTCGGTCGAGAAGCCGAACACCGTCAGGCAATCGATGCCCAGATCCGGCGCCGCCTGGATGGTGCGCTTCAGCGCTTGAACGCCTTCGCGGTGCCCCAAGGCCCGCGGCAGGCCGCGCGCCTTCGCCCAGCGTCCATTGCCGTCCATGATGATGGCGACGTGGCGCGGGCCGTCCTGACCCTGCTTGTCTGGGCTTTGGCCTGAAGGCGCGGCGCGGTCTGCCGTCATCTGTCGTGCGATCCCTTCCGGACCCAGCCGTTTCGCCTCAGACCTGCATGATCTCTTGTTCCTTGGTCTTCAAGGTCTCGTCGATGCGCTTGATGGCCGCGTCGGTGTCCTTCTGGACCTCGGTCTCCATCTTCTTCTGCTCGTCCTGGCTGATCTCGCCGGCCTTCTCGGCCTTCTTCAGGTCGTCGTTGGCGTCGCGGCGGACGTTGCGAACCGAGATCTTCTGCTGCTCGGCGTATTTGCCGGCCAACTTGACCAGGTCCTTGCGGCGTTCCTCGGTCAGAGGCGGCACCGGAATGCGCAGCGTCTGGCCGTCCACGATCGGGTTCAGGCCCAGGTTGGCGTTGCGGATCGCCTTTTCGACGGCGACCACCATGCCCTTGTCCCAAACGTTGACGCTCAGCATCCGGGGCTCAGGCACGCTGATGGCGGCGACGGCGGTCAGGGGCGAGGCCGAGCCGTAGGCTTCGACCCGCACGGGCTCCAGCAGGCCGGCGTTGGCCCGGCCAGTGCGCAGACCGCTGAACTCTTCCTTCAGGGCGGCGACGGAGCGATCCATGCGGTCGCGATAGGTCTTGAGGTCAGGCTTTGCCATGGTCTTGGTCTCTCTTGTCTTTCCAGGTCAGGCGAACGTCAGGCGACGTCCTGAATGACCGTGAACGTGCCTTCGCCGGTCAGGGTCCGGCGCAGCGAATTGTCTTCCCGAATGGAGAAGACCACGATCGGTATGCCCGTGTCGCGCATCATGGCGATGGCCGAGGCGTCCATGACCCGCAGATCCTTGGCCAGCACGTCCTGATAGGACAGCGTCTCGTACCGCGTCGCGTCAGGATCCTTCTTCGGGTCGGCGGTGTAGACCCCGTCCACGCTGGTGCCCTTCAGCAGGGCGTCGCAGCCCATTTCGGCCGCACGCAGCGCCGCGCCCGAGTCCGTGGTGAAGAACGGTGCGCCCACGCCGGCGGCGAAGATCACGACCCGGCCTTTCTCCAAGTGCCGCAGAGCGCGACGACGGATGTAGGGTTCGGCGATGGCGGCCATCGGAATGGCGCTCTGCACGCGGGTCGAGACGCCGATCTTCTCCAGCGCCGATTGCATGGCGAGCGCGTTCATGATGGTCGCCAGCATGCCCATATAGTCGGCCTGGGCGCGCTCCATGCCGGCCGCCGCCTTGGACAGACCGCGGAAGATGTTGCCGCCGCCGATGACCAGGCAGATTTCCACGCCCTCGGCCGCGACATCCGCGACGGCCTTGGCCACCGCATCGACCGTTTTCATATCGACGCCGAACGACTGGTCGCCCATCAGCACCTCGCCCGAAACCTTCAGCAGGACGCGTTTGTAGCGGAAGGTCGAGGGGGCGTCGGGCATGCGGGAAGGTCCGTTTGACTGCGGCGCCATTGAATCAGGCGGCTTCTTATAGACGAAAGGCGCGCCGGCCATCAAAGCCGAACGCGCCCTTCTGATACAAAACCCTCACGAATGAGGGGAATGTTTTTTAGTTGCCGCCCATCATGGAGGCGACTTCCGACGCGAAGTCGGGGCCTTCGACCTTCTCGACGCCTTCACCCAGCGCCAGGCGGACGAAGCCGGCCAGGTGCAGGTTGGAGGAGCCCAGTTCCTTGGCCGAATTGGCGACCAGTTGTTCGATGGTTACGTCCGGATCCATGACGAACGGCTGCTTGGACAGCACCACGTCCTTCTGGAACTTGTTGATCTGACCTTCCACGATCTTTTCGATCATGGCTTCCGGGCGGCCTTCTTCCTTGGCCTTTTCGATCAGAACGGCGCGTTCCTTCTCGATGGCGGCGGGGTCCAGGTCGTCGGTGTTCAGCGACAGCGGCGCGGTGGCGGCGACGTGCATGGCGATCTTGCGGCCCAGTTCGCGAAGCGCGGTCTTGTCGCCCTCGCCTTCCAGAGCCACCAGCACGCCGATGCGGCCGACGCCCGGCGAAACCGCGTTGTGGACGTAGGTCGAGACGACGCCTTCCGACACCGACAGGCGGGCGGCGCGGCGCAGTTGCATGTTCTCGCCGATGGTGGCGATCATGTTGGTCACTTCGTCCTGGACCGTCTTGCCGGCTTCCAGTTCGGCGCCGTGCAGGGCCTCGACCGAGTGGTGCTCCAGACCCAGTTGGGCGAACGACTTGGCGGCGTTCTGGAACAGCTCGTTACGGGCGACGAAGTCGGTTTCGGCGTTGAACTCGATGGCGGCGGCGACTTCGCCCTTGCCGTCTTCCTTCGACGCGACGGCGACCAGACCTTCGGCGGCGACGCGGTCGGCCTTCTTGGCGGCCTTGGACAGGCCCTTGGCGCGCAGCCAGTCGATTGCTGCTTCGATGTTGCCGTCGTTTTCGACCAGCGCCTTCTTGCAGTCCATCATGCCGACGCCCGAACGCTCGCGAAGCTCCTTCACGAGGGCGGCAGTGATCTCGGCCATGTTCTTCTCCTTGGGGGATTTCGTATGTGGGAACGGCCGGACTGATTTAGCCCGGCCGTGTGTCAGTTCGTCAGGCGGCGCTCAAGAACGCGAACGCCGCCCGGCGGGCGATCAGCCCTCGGCCTTCTCGGTTTCGGCAGCCGGCTCAGCAGCGGCTTCCAGTTCGGCGGCGGCGCCTTCCGTGCCGGCCGGCGCGGCTTCGGCTTCAGCCTTGGGGGCCGAGGCTTCACGCAGCATCGGCTCGCCCGGAGCTTCCGAAGCGCCCAGGTCGATACCCGAGGCCGAAGCGCCGGCGGCCAGGCCGTCCAGGACGGCGTCGGCGATCAGATCGCAGTAGGTCTGGATGGCGCGGGCGGCGTCGTCGTTGCCGGGGACCGGATAGGTGATGCCGTCCGGGTCCGAGTTGGTGTCCAGGATGGCGATGATCGGGATGTTCAGCTTGCGGGCTTCCTGGATCGCGATCGCTTCCTTGTTGGTGTCGATCACGAACATGATGTCCGGGATCGAACCCATGTCCTTGATGCCGCCCAGCGACAGTTCCAGCTTGTCCTTCTCGCGCTGCAGGTTCAGCAGCTCTTTCTTGACGCGGCCTTCGCCGCCGTTTTCCAGAATGCCTTCCAGCTCACGCAGACGAGCGATCGAGCCCGACACGGTGCGCCAGTTGGTCAGCGTGCCGCCGAGCCAACGGTTGTTCATGTAGTACTGGGCGCAGCGCTTGGCGGCTTCCGCGACCGGCTCTGCGGCCTGGCGCTTGGTGCCGACGAACAGAACGCGACCGCCCTTGGCGGCGACTTCGCGCACGGCCACCAGAGCCTGGTGGAACAGCGGCATCGTCTGCGACAGGTCGATGATGTGGATGTTCGAGCGCGAGCCGAAGATGTAGCGGTCCATCTTCGGGTTCCAGCGGTGCGTCTGGTGGCCGAAGTGAGCGCCTGCTTCAAGCAGGGTGCGCATCGAGAATTCAGGCAGAGCCATGATCGTTCAGTCCTTTTTCCGATCAAACGTGGCGCGGGGGATTAAAGGTCTAAAGACCCTCGGAATGGTGCGGATCGGGATGTCTCCCCGAAGCGCGCCTCTCCCGCGTTGCGAAATGCGGGGGCCATGTAGGCCGGATGGGCCGCAATAGCAAGCGCAGCCCTGCAAATGCGGAAAAGGCGGCCCCTTTCGGGACCGCCTTTGGTCACCAACGCGACGGCTGCTTCTACTTCATTGCGTCCAGCAGGGTGCGGGCGCGGTCACGGTGTGTAGTGACGGGCGTCACCAGCTCGCGCGCCAGGGTAGCGAGGGCGGGCGCTTCGGTGTTGTCGGCAAAGCCGTTCAGCAGCGTCAGCGTCTCATTGTGGGCGGCGACCTGCTGGTCCAGATAGACCTTGTCGAAGTCGTCCGGCGTCGCAGCATTCAGATTGTCGATAAGGCCCTTGCGGCGTTCGTCCAGCGTCGTGGGGATGGCGACGTTCGGCGCGGCGGTCGCTTGGGCGGCGGCCAGCTTCTCGCCGGCGGCGGTGTGATCCTTGGTGATCATGGCGGCCAAGGCCTTCACGTCCGCATTCTTGGACTTGGCGGCGGCGATCTTGGCGGCTTCCAGCTCATACATGTTGCCGGTGCCCAGACCGGTGACGAAACCGTCGACGGTGTTGGCGCCCATGGTCATGGCCGAGGTCTGGCCGACGACGCCGGACGTGGCGTCCTGGGTGGCGTTGACCGCTTCGCTGGTGTTCTGGGCGGCGCTGTCGCCACCCTGGTTGCAGGCGGCGAGAAGGGCCAGCGAGGCGACGCTGGCGATGGCGAGATATTTCATTGGAACAGTCTCCCTATGGACTGACCAAACCCATCACGCGTCCGTGAGGTTCCGAAAAATCAAAAGCTTGGCCATATCCAACAGGGCTCAGGCGTCCTCCAACATGACGACGCCCGGCGCCGACTTCAGCGCGCCGCGCAAGGCGCCGTCCAGGCGATAGCGGCCCGGAATCTTGACCTCCACCTCGCGCCCCTGCTCGAGGCCCGCGATCATCAGCGACACCTCGCCCCCCTTGCCGATCGCGCCTGATCGTGCGCGCTCAAGCCGCGCCTTCAGGGCTTCGGCGTCCGCGCTGCGGGCCGAGACGTGGATGCGAAGGCCGATGTTGGCGTCGTCCAGCAGATTGTCCATCTGGGAGGCGTCGTCGCCGAAGAAGCGCACCTCCCCTTCCGATGACTTGGCGCGCACCCGCACCATGACCGAGGCGCCGGGCTCCAGCACCTCACGGCATTTGCGCAGTTGTTCGGGCGGAAACAGGCATTCGAACTCGCCGGTCGGATCCGAGAAGGTCACGAAGGCGAACTTCTCGCCCGTCCGCGCGCTGGCCCGCTCCTGTTTGCGACGCACGACACCGGCCATCTGAAACGCTTCATGGCCGGACTCCGCCAGCGGGATCGCTTCGGCGACGAAGGTGACGCGCTTGCGCTTCAGGGCTGAGGTCATCTCGTCCAGCGGGTGGCCCGACAGATAGAAGCCGACCGCCGACAGTTCATGATCCAGCCGCTCTGGCCCAACCCAGGGTTCGACGCTCTTCAGACGCGGGCGCGCGGCATGGGCCTGGTCACCGCCGAACAGCGACACCTGCGACGAGGCGCGTTCGGCCGCCACGCTCTGGCAATAGGCCATCAGAACGTCGGCCTGTTCCAGCAACTGACGCCGGTTGGGGTGGATGCTGTCGAAGGCGCCGGCCTTGGCCAGGCCTTCCAGCGCGCGCTTGTTGACGCTGCGCGGATCGACGCGCTCAAGGAAGTCGAAGATGTCGGCGAACCGCCCGCCCGTCTCGCGTACCTCGATGACGTGTTTCATCGCCTCGAGACCCACGTTTCGGATCGCGCCCAGGGCGTAGAGCACCGCCCCCTTGTCGTCGTCCCAAGCCACGTCGAAGTCGGCCGAGGAGCGATTGATGTCCGGCGCCAGCACCGGCACGTCGAACCGTTTGGCGTCTTGATAAAAGACCGCCAGCTTGTCGGTGTTCGACAAGTCCAGGCTCATGGACGCGGCGAAGAACTCGACCGGCTGGTTGGCCTTCAGCCACCCCGTCTGGAACGAGATCAGCGCATAGGCGGCGGCGTGGGACTTGTTGAAGCCGTATCCCGCGAACTTGGCCACTAGATCGAAGATGGAGCCGGACTGGGCCTCCGGAACGGCCTTTTCGGCGGCGCCCTTGACGAAGCGAAGGCGCTGGAAATCCATCTCCTCCTTCTTTTTCTTGCCCATGGCGCGGCGCAGCAGGTCGGCCTCGCCCAGGCTGTAGCCCGCCAGGATCTGGGCGATCTTCATCACCTGTTCCTGGTAGATGATGACGCCGTAGGTCTCGGTCAGCACCTCTTTCAGGCTGGGGTGCAGATAGTCGACTTCAGCGCGCCCGAACTTGCGGTCGATATAGGTGTCGATCATCTCCATCGGCCCCGGCCGATACAGCGAGATCAGGGCGGTGATCTCTTCGATCGAACCGCAGCGCATCTTGCGCAGGGTGTCGCGCATGCCCTGGGATTCCAACTGGAACACCCCGACCGTCTGGCCCGAGGCCATCAGCTCATAGGTGCGCGCATCGTCCAGCGGCAGGCTGTTCCAGTCACGCGCCGCCCCGCGCCGTTCTAGATAGCCCCGCGCCCGGTCCAGCACGGTCAAGGTCTTCAGGCCCAGGAAGTCGAACTTCACCAGCCCCGCCGGCTCGACCCATTTCATGTTGAACTGGGACGCCGGAATGGTGGAGCGCGGATCCTGATACAGCGGCACCAGCTCCGTCAGCGGCCGATCGCCGATGACGATGCCGGCGGCGTGGGTCGAGGCGTTGCGATACAGCCCCTCCAGCTCCAGCGCGGTTTCCAGCAGGGTCTTCACCGCCGGCTCGGCGTCCCTCGCCTCCTTCAGACGCGGCTCGATGTCGATGGCCTGGGCCAGGGTGACGGGCGCAGCCGGGTTGTTCGGCACCATCTTGCAGAGACGGTCCACCTGACCCAGCGGCATCTGCAGAACCCGGCCCACGTCGCGCAGCACGGCCCGCGCCTGAAGCGTGCCGAAGGTGATGATCTGGGCCACCCGGTCCTTGCCGTAGCGGTCCTGAACATAGTCGATCACCTCTTCGCGTCGCTCCTGGCAGAAGTCGATGTCGAAGTCGGGCATGGAGACGCGTTCGGGGTTCAGGAACCGTTCGAACAGCAGGCCGAACCGCAGCGGGTCCAGATCGGTGATGGTCAGAGACCAGGCGACCAGAGAGCCGGCGCCCGAGCCCCGCCCCGGCCCCACGGGGATGCCGTGAGTCTTGGCCCATTTGATGAAGTCCGACACGATCAGGAAGTAGCCGGGGAAGCCCATCTGCTGGATGATCCCGACCTCCCATTCCAGGCGGGTCCAGTATTCTTCTTCCGGCACGGCCGGCGTGACCTCGGTCAGACGGACCTTCAGCCCCTCGCGCGCTTGGTGGGCCAGTTCGTCGGCCTCGGAACGCCCGGCCCCGGTGTCGAAGCGCGGCAGGATGGGCGCGTGGGTGTTGACCAGGAAGGCGCAACGTCGCGCGATGTCGATGGTGTTGTCGCACGCTTCGGGCAGGTCGGCGAACAGCTCGCGCATGACGGCGGCGGGCTTGAACCAGTGTTCGCCGGTGATGCGGCGGCGATCCTCCTGGCCGGTGAAGGCGCCGTCGGCGATGCACAACAGGGCGTCGTGCGATTTGGCCTGCGCCGCCTTGGCGTAATAGACGTCGTTGGTGGCGACCAGCGGCACGTCGTTGGCGTAGGCCCATTCGACCAGCCCCGGCTCGGCGCGCTTTTCGTCCTCAAGCCCGTGGCGTTGCAGTTCGACGTAGAAGCGGTCGCCGAACGCCGCCTTCATCGCCGACAGGGCGGCGGCGGCTTCGGCCTTCTTGCCTTGGGCGAACAGCGGATCGACCGGGCCATCCGGGCCGCCAGACAGCAGGATCAACCCTTCGGAGCGGGCGACCACCTGCTCCCAGGCCACGCCCGGCTCGGCCATTTCTCCGGCGTCCAGATAGGCGGATGACGACAGGGCGCAAAGGTTCAGCCACCCGGCCGTATCCTGAGCCAGCAGCACCACGGTCGGAACCTTGGCCCAGCGGGCGTTGATCTGGCCGCCGATGCCGAAGACCGGCAGGGCGCAGGCCACGAGCGGCTGAACGCCTGCATCCTTCGCCGTCTGGCTGAACTCCAGCGCGCCGAACAGATTGGCCCGGTCCGCCACCCCGACCGCCGGCATTCCGGCGTCGGCCGCCAGCTTGCCGACCTTGGCCGCCTTGATCGCGCCTTCCAGCAGCGAATAGGCCGAGCGGACCCGCAGATGGACAAAACCCTGACTGTTCACCGGCTCGTTCACGCCTTCTTCGACCCTGACCCGCTGCCGAGCCCTACCCTGTCCTGAGTCTCATATCGTGCGTCGCACGGCCATCGCAAAGCGGTCACGCGACAGATCGGCTGTGGATCGCTGGCTTCAGACAGTCCTCGAAAAAACACCGTCTAAAGTGTCTAATTCGTCTGATCTCAGGCGGTGACGCTGATCGCCACGGTCCAGACCATCCAGACGAAACCGCCGCACGACGCCAGCGACAGCATATCCCTCATCAAACGCGGCATGACCTTGGCTCCGAGACATCCGATATGTTCTGCTAATGTTCTATGTTGGCGTTTTGTTCCGGTCAAGCCGTTCTGTTAGAACCGTTTGCGCGTCGCCGTCGTAGTCAATGCAAAAGGAGATGAGACCATGTCCCTTCGCACGACCGCCCTCGCCGCCGTTGCATCCTTGACTGTCGTCGCGCTGGCGATCGGCGCGCCCCTGGCCCGTCAGGCCGAGGCGCAGACGGCGCTCCAGACCGCAATCTTCGCCGGCGGCTGCTTCTGGTCGGAGGAGAAGGCCTTTGATGACGTGCCCGGGGTGCGCTCGGCCGTGTCCGGCTTTGTCGGCGGCCATACCGCCAACCCGACCTATGAGCAGGTGGTGCGCGGCGGCACCGGCCATATGGAGGCGGTGCAGGTCACCTTCGATCCGCGCGTGGTCAGCTATCGCACCCTGGTCGATCGCTATTGGCGCACAATCGACCCGACCGATCCGAACGGTCAGTTCTGCGACCAGGGGCCGTCCTATCGATCCGCCGTCTTTGCGACAGCAGCCCAGCGCGCGGACGCCGTCGCCTCGCGCGATGCGGCGATGCGTGTGTTGAGGAAAAGCTTCACCACGCCGGTCGTCGGCGCCCAGCGGTTCTGGCCGGCCGGCGAGGAGCACCAGAACTACGCCAAGCGCCACGCCGCCAGCTATCAGGCCTACCGGATCGGATGCCGCCGCCCCGAACGCCTGCGAGCGATCTGGGGCGACGCCGCCGTCAGCTGATCGACGGGCGTGGCTCAGTAGGCGTGGCTCTGAGCCTCGCGCTGTTCCAGATGACCGTCCTTCAGGGCGAAGACGCGGTCCATATGGCCGGCCAACTCCATATTGTGGGTGGCGATCAGGGCGGCGACGCCCGTGGTTTTGGCCAGGTTGCGCAGGGATTCGAACACGGACTGGCTGGTGGTCGGATCCAGATTGCCGGTCGGCTCGTCGGCCAGCAGCAGGCGTGGGCCATTGGCGAGGGCCCGTGCGATCGCGACGCGCTGCTGTTCACCGCCGGACAGCTGGGCCGGCTGGTGCGTCAGGCGTTCGCCTAGCCCCAGGGCCGTCAGCGTGACCTCGGCGCGTTTGCGCGCCTCGTCCTGAGACACGCCGGCGATCCGCATCGGCAGGGCGACATTGTCGCGCGCATCGAACTCGGGCAGCAGGTGATGGAACTGATAGACGAAGCCGATCCGGCCCAGGCGCAGTCGCGTGCGGGCGCGCTCGTCCAGATCACCGACCTGTTCACCGTCGATGGCGACCGTGCCGCTGGTGGGTTTCTCCAACAGGCCGGCGGCGTGCAGCAGCGACGACTTGCCCGAGCCCGACGGTCCGATCAGCCCGACCAGTTCGCCGGGATAAACGTCCAGATCGACGCCCTTCAACACGGTCAGGCCGCCTTGGGCGGTGTCATAGGTGCGGGTCAGGCCGCGCACCGAAAGGATGGGAGCCTTACTCATAGCGCAGCGCCTCCACGGGATCGATGCGAGACGCGTTCCAGGACGGCGGCAGGCTGGCGATACAGCTCATCAGCAGAGACCAGAAGGCCACCCAGGTCACGTCCACCGGATCGACCAGGGCCGGGATGGCGTCCAGCATATAGACGTCGGAATCGAACAGCTTGGTCTGCAGCACGAACTCCAGGAAGTGCTGGATCGAGCCGATGTTCCAGCAGAACAGCAGACCCAGGATCAGGCCCGCGATGGTGCCCGCGACCCCGATCATGGCGCCGGCCATGAAGAAGACGCGCAGGATCGCCGAGGGGCTGGCGCCGATGGTACGCAGGATGGCGATGTCGCGCCCCTTGTTCTTCACCAGCATGACGATGCCGGAGATGATGTTCATCGCGGCGATGGCGACGACGAGGCCCAGGATGATGCTCATGGCCACACGTTCGACCTTCAGCGCGCCGTAGAAGGCGGCGAGACGCTCGCGCCAGTCGCTGACGACCGAGCCGGGACCGGCGGCGTCGCGGATGGCCGCGGTCAGGGCGCCGACCTGATCGGGATCGTCCACCTTGATCTCGATCGCGTCCCAGACCCCTTCCTTGCCGAAGAAGAGCTGCTGCTGCTCCAGCGGCATGAAGATGAAGGCGCGGTCGTAGTCGGCGGCGCCCGAGCGGAACAGGCCGCCGACGAAATAGGTCTTCTCAAGTCCGCCGAGGTTGCCGAAGGCGCTGTCGGCTCCGGTCGGCGAATACAGGGTCACCGGATCGCCGACGCGCAGCCCCATGGAGTTGGCCAGGGCCGCGCCCACCAGAATGCGATCGCCGCCATAGGGGCCCTTGCCGAAGCTGGCGCGTTCCTGCGGGCTCAGACTGTCGAAGACGTACTGGGTCTTGGCCAGATCCTCAGGGCGGATGCCCTTGGCGATGGCGCCGGTCGTATAGCTGCCGACGCGGATCAGGCTCTGCGCCTCGTTCAGCGGGCTGGCGCTGGCGACGCCCGGCACGGCCTGGATGCGCTTCAGCGCGGCGTCTCGATCAGGCGACGTCAAAACCGGGCCCTGCACATACATATGGCCGTTGAAGGCCAGCATGCGGCCCAGCAATTCGCTGCGGAAGCCGGACATGATGCTCATCACGCTGATCAGCACGGCGACGGCCAGCATGATGCCGATGAAGCTGATGACGGCGATGGTGGCGACGCCGCCTTCCTTGCGCTTGGCGCGCAGGTAGCGCAGGGCCAGGCCGATCTCCCACGAGGAGAAGGCGCCGGACGGACGAGACGGCAGGCTCAAGCGGTCAGCCTTTCGATAGCTTCGGCCAGCGGCACGGAGACCTTCTCGCCGGTGGCGCGACGTTTCAGTTCCACCACGCCGTCCGCCAGACCCTTGGGACCGATGGTCAGCTGCCACGGCACGCCGATCAGATCGGCGGTGGCGAACTTGCCGCCGGGACGTTCGTCGGTATCGTCGTAAAGGACATCCTTGCCGCGTTTTTCAAGCTGGGCCACCGCGTCCTCGCAGGCGGCCGAGACGGCCTCGTCATTGGCGCGCAGATTGATCACGACCACGTCGAACGGCGCGACCGCGTCGGGCCAGATGATGCCGCCGGCGTCGTGGCTCGCTTCGATGATGGCGCCCAGCAGGCGCGACACGCCGACGCCATAGCTGCCCATGTGCACCTCGGCGTCCTGACCGTCGGGCCCGGCGACCTTGGCCTTCATCGGGGCGGAGTATTTGGTGCCGAAGTAGAAGATGTGGCCGACCTCGATGCCGCGCGCCGACAGGCGGTCGCCCTCGGCGGTCTTGGCCTCGAACTGCGCCGGATCGTGCATCTCTTCGGTGGCGGCGTAGAGGGCGGTGCGCTCGTCGAAGACGGCCTGGACGGCTTCGGGGCTGAAGTCGTCGCCGGGCGCGGGCATCTCGACCAGTTTGCGATCGCAGAAGACCTCGCTCTCTCCGGTTTCGGCCAGGACGATGAACTCGTGGCTCAGATCGCCGCCGATGGGGCCGGTGTCGGCACGCATCGGCACCGCCTTCAGGCCCATGCGGGCGAAGGTGTTCAGATAGGCGACGAACATGCGGTTGTAGGCGACCCGGGCTGCGGCCTCGTCCACGTCGAAGGAATAGGCGTCCTTCATCAGAAACTCGCGCCCGCGCATCACGCCAAAGCGCGGACGGCGCTCGTCACGGAACTTCCACTGGATGTGAAACAGGTTCAGCGGCAGCGACTTGTAGGACTTCACATAGGCCCGGAAGATGTCGGTGATCATCTCCTCGTTGGTTGGTCCGTACAGCAGTTCGCGCTCATGGCGGTCGGTGATGCGCAGCATCTCGGGGCCGTAGGCGTCATAGCGGCCGCTCTCGCGCCACAGATCGGCCAGTTGCAGCGTCGGCATCAGCAGTTCGACGGCCCCGGCCCGCATCTGCTCCTCGCGCACGATCTGCTCGATCTTGCGCAGCACCTTCAGACCCAGCGGCAGCCAGGCGTAGATGCCGGCGGCCTCCTGCTTGATCATTCCGGCGCGCAGCATCAGCTGGTGCGAGACGATCTGGGCGTCCGAAGGAGCTTCCTTCAACGTGGGCAGGAAAAAGCGCGACAGGCGCATGGTCGGGAATCCTAGGCGTAGAGACGGAACAAGGCTTTAGCCGCTCGGACGGGGCGAAAGCTAGGCCGATGCGTCGTTTAGACGGCCGGGCCGCTGGCGAAGTTCGGCAGGGGCAGCCAGCCCGTGAAGATCAGCACCATGACAAACGCCCAGACCAGGGCCGAGACCCAGGTGGTCGTCAGGAACTTCTTCTTCAGATTGGGCGTCTTGGGCGCGCCCCATTGTGAGCCGTCGGTCGGCGGCTCGTGCGTCTCGCTCGCCGTGCCCAGCGGCAACACGGCGAACAGCACCGTCCACCAGGCGATGATGTAGATGCCGACCATGGTGAAGACGCCGATGGGCATGACGAACCTCTAGGGATGCGGCCGGCCGACGCCGTAGCGGGCCGCCAGATAGGGAGCGATGGCATGATCCTGAAGAAACCGCCGGCCGGTCGTTTCACTGACCTCGGCCTCGGGCCAATCCAGCGCGCCGTCCAGGATCAGGATGGGGCAGCTCTGATGCGCCTCGCCGACCTGGTCGATGACCGGCTGGCGCGGGCGCGGATGATCCAGATAGACGACGTCGAGCGCATCGCGAAGCTGGGGATAGAGCGCCAGCACGCCCTCGATATAGGCGCCGGGCGGGCAGAACCACGGACCGCCCTGATCGTCGTGCCAGTCGGAGTTCAGCAGGAAGAGTCGCTCGGTCATCGGCGTGGATATATCCGAGTTGAGGCCGTCGGCGCGACCGCTATTCGCACGATGCGCCAAACCCCGGCGCTCTTAGCGCCAGAAGGATCGAAGAGCGCGCCTGCTGCGTGATCGCCCCGGCGCCTTGCAGCACACAGCCAACGGCGGTGTTGGAGTTGGGCGCCAGAAGGCCGTAGGTCAGACCTTCCTGCGCGAGCCGCGCCTGGGCCCCCTTCAACGTCTCAACCGCCGTCGCGACGCGCGCCGGGTCGTTGGTGATGCGGGTCATCTCGTGCAGCGCCTCGCCCGAACTGGGAAAGTCATAGGCGTTCGGATCGAACGGCGCGATCTCGGCCGACAGCCGCTCGGGATGAATGTCGATGCCGAACTTGGCGTTCTGGCTGGCGGAGAAGGCGATGGCCGGCCCGCTTTCGGGAACGACCAGAATATATGCGTGGCGCGGAAACAGCAGATATTGCGCCATGAACTTGGTCACTGGCACCAGCGGCATCCCGTCCGGTCCCAGGGCATGGGCGCCGACATAGACGCCCGACGGCACGCTGCGCGCATCGATCCGGCCGTTCAGCTTCAGGATGCGATCGACCATGACGTGGTCGAGCAGAAAGACACCGTCCTCCGCCTCGCGCTCCAGATAGGCGTGGATGGCGACGGTGTCGGGCGCCGGCCCCAGGTCGCGACCATAGACGGTCGGAAAGGCGGTCGGCGACATCGGCTGGCCGTCAGGCGGGCTGAACCACAGCACGCGCAGTTCGTGAACCGTCCGCGCCAGGGGATCTTCGCCCCGGAACGTCGACAGGCTGAGCACCAGATTGACGACGGCGAACAGGGCGACGAAGCCGACCAGCCCCTGCCCCGCAATCACCGCCCATTGTCGCCAACCGCGCAGCGGATGGCGGGCGTGCCGGATCCGCTCCAGCAGGCGGCGCGCTCGGGCGGGCTTTTTCGACATGCGTTTCCCCGAGCGTTCAGGCGCACGACCAATGCGCCCGAACGGTCAAGGTTGCATCAGACGCGCAGGACGACCGTCTCGACGATGGGACGACGATCCCAGATCTGTTGGCTGGCCTTTTTCAGCACGCGGGCGACAGCCTGTTCGATAACCATTTCGTCGTCCAGCGCATCGCCTTTCAGGCCTTTGACCACCTGCTCGACGCGCTCGGCCAGCTTGTCCAGCGCATCGCCGAGCGGCGTGGCGGTGTCGCCGGGCAGGCCGACGCTGCGGATGTCGATGTCGCTGGCGATGCGGCCGCGCTTGTCCAGGGCGAAGCTGACGATCAGCACGCCGTTGGTCGAGGCGTGACGACGTTCCTTCAGGGCCTCGCCCTGCTCGGTCACCAGCATGCCGCCGTCGACGTACAGGCGACCGTTCGGCACCTCGTCGATGATCTTGGCCGGCCCAGGGGCCAGGCGGACCATGTCGCCGTTGCGTGGCGTCACCGTTTCAGGAACGCCCATGTCCTTGGCCAGGTTGGCGTGTTCCAACAGGAACCGACGCACGCCGTGGGTCGGCACCGCGATCTGCGGCCGGGCCCATTCGTACATCTGCTTTAGCTCGTCACGGCACGGGTGGCCCGAGACGTGGATGCCGGGGTGATCCTTCTCGGTGTAGAGGCGCACGCCGCGATCCGCGAGCCGGTCCTGCAGATTGCCGATGGCCAGTTCGTTGCCCGGGATCTGGCGCGACGAGAAGATGCAGTGATCGCCCAGGCCCAGCTTGACCGTCGGGTGTGTCCCATCGGCGACGCGCGACAGGGCCGCCCTCGCCTCGCCCTGGCTGCCGGTGCACAGATAAAGGATCTGATCGGCGGGCCAGACGCGGGCCTCTTCGTCCGACAGGAAGGGTTTGACGTCCTGCAGCATGCCGACGTGCTTGGCCGCCGCCGTGATCCGGTGCATCGACCGGCCGGCCAGGGCGACACGACGCCCACAGGCCTCGGCCGCGCGGATCACGCTGTCCATCCGGGCGACGTTGGAGGCGAAACAGCCCACGGCGACGCGGCCCTTCAGGCTGGCGATCAGCTTGGAGATGGCGACGGCGACATCGCCCTCGGACCCGGCGACGCCCGGCACGAAGACGTTGGTGGAATCGCACACCATGGCCAGCACGCCCTCGTCGCCCAGGGCGCGAATGGCGGGGGCGTCGGTCTTGGTCCCGATCACCGGTTGGTCGTCGATCTTCCAGTCGCCGGTGTGGAACACCATCCCCAGCGGGGTGTCGATGGCCAGGCCGCTTGGTTCGGCGATCGAGTGGGTCATGTTGACGAAGGTGACGCCGAACGAACCGATGTCGACCGTGCCGCCCAGCGGAACCTCGATCAGTTCGACCTGATCCAGGATGCCGCGCTCGCGCAGCTTGTCGCGGATCAGATAGGCCGTGAAGGGCGTGGCGTAGATCGGCGCCTTGATGCGCGGCCACAGCCAGCCCAGGGCGCCGATATGGTCCTCATGCGCGTGGGTCAGGACGATGCCCTTGATCGTCTCGCCCTGCAGATAGGTCGGATCGGGCACGATCACGTCCACGCCCGGCGTGGACAGATCTCCGAAGGTGACGCCGACATCGACGATCAGCCATTCACGGTTCGCCTCCGGGCCGAAGCCATAGGCGTTCAGGTTCATACCGACCTCGTCCGAGCCGCCCAGCGGCAGGAAAACGAGTTCGTCTTGGTTTTGCTTTTTCATTCAGTCAGTCAAATGGGCGTTACGACGCCAGATTGCGAGGAGGCCGCGAATGGTCAGGTCGGAATCGAAGTGGTCGATGCTGTCGGTCGCGCCTTCGAACAGGCTGGCGACGCCGCCGGTGCCGATGACCGTCATGGGTCGACCCCACTCGGCCTTGATGCGCGCGACCAGGCCCTCGATCAACGAAATATAGCCCCAGAAAACGCCCGACTGCATGGCCTCGACCGTGCCGCGCCCGATGACGTTTTCAGGCCGCTGGATGGCGATGCGCGGCAGTTTGGCCGCCGCCTCGTGCAGGGCTTGCAGCGACAGATTGATGCCCGGCGCGATCAGCCCGCCCTCGAAGGCGCCGTCGTGCGCCACGATGTCGAAGGTCGTCGCCGTGCCGCTGTCGATCACGATCAGGTCGCCCGAATACAGCAGCTTGGCTCCAATGGCGTTGACCAGACGGTCGGCGCCGGCCTCGCTGGGCTTGGCGATCCGCACGTCGATGCCCAGGTCGACATTCTCACCGATCACCAGCGGCTCGATGTTTAGATAACGGCGCGCCAGGTTGCGCAGATTGAAGATCGACTGCGGCACGACGCTGGAGATAATGCAGCCGGTCAGGTCGGCGACCGCCAACCCCTTCATGACCATCAACTGGTTCAGCCAGACGGCGTATTCGTCCGCCGTGCGGCTGGCCTCGGTGGCGGCGCGCCATTGGGCGATCCATTCCGATCCGTCGTGAACGGCGAACAACGTATTGGTGTTGCCCTGCTCGATGGCCAAAAGCATCAGACGGCACCGACGTTGGGCGCCGAACCGAAGAAGACGTCGCCAGCGGAAATCAGGCGCGCCGAACCATCGGCGAGACGCAGGCGCAAGGCGCCGTCCGGCTCCACGCCCTCGGCCAGACCCTCAACGGTTTCGTTGTCCAAACGCGCGACGCACGGGCCGTTCAACCCGGTCAGGCGACTGGTCCAGGCGTCCAGCACCGGCTCGAAGCCCAGCGTCTGCCAGCGTCCCCACCAGACCGCGAAAGTTTCGGCCAAAATCTCGGCGGCGGCCTCGATGGGCGGCGCGAACGCATGATCTTCCCGCAGCTTTTCGGACATCGCCGCCGCGGCGGTTTCAGTGCCTTCGGGAGCGTGGGTCAGGTTCACGCCGATGCCGATGCCCAGCCAGAGCCCGCCCGACGCATGGACCCCGCTCTCCACCAGGATGCCGGACACCTTGCGTCCGTCCAGCAGGACGTCGTTCGGCCATTTGATGGACACCAGCGCGGGCGACACGAAAACATCCAGCAGATCCGCAACCGCCAACGCGGCGATGAACGTCGCCTGCGCCGCTTCTCGCGGTGTCGCATGAACCCTGATCAACAGTGTCGCGGCCAGATTGCCCGGCTTGTCCACCCAGGCCCGGCCCCGGCGGCCACGCCCCGCGGTCTGACGGCGCGCGATGATCCACTTCGGACCGACCTCGCCGGCCTCCGCCAGCCGTCGGGCCTCCGAGAGCGTCGAGTCGATCTCGTCGAGGATGACCAAGGGGGCGGGCGTCAACGCCCTACCCGTTCCCGAAGCCGGCGCTCGCGGCCTTGGTCAGCGGCTCCAGCCAGGTCAGACCCACGATGACCAGAGGGAAGGCGAAGGCCGCGCAGGCCCAGCCGATCCACTTGGCCTCGACCGGCGCGGCGTCGGTGGCGATGTCATCCACGGGGGCATCGAACCACATCAGCTTGATGATGCGCAGATAGTAGAAGGCGGCGACGACCGAAGCCACCAGACCCGCGGCCGCGACCGGCCACAGGCCCGCATCGGCGGCGGCGCCGAACACATAGTACTTGCCCCAGAAGCCCGAGAACGGCGGCATCCCCAGCACCGACAGCGACAGCACCGTCAGGGCGACGGCGGTCAGCGGGCGGTCCTTCTTCAGACCGGCCAGATCCGCAATGCGGCGGATCGGACGGCCCGACTTGGACAGCGACAGCAGAATGGCGAAGAAGCCCAGCTGATCAATGACGTAAAGGGTCATGAACATCAGCATGGCCTGCAGGCCCTCGGCCGTGCCCGCCGCGACGCCCAGCAGGGCGTAACCGATGTTGGCGATCGACGAATAGGCCAGCAGGCGCTGGATGTCCTTCTGGGCCAGACCGCCGAAGGCGCCGACGACGAAGCTGATCAGCGAAATGGCGATCAGGACCTGCGACCACTGGGCGTGGGCGTCGCCGAAGCCATGCTCCAGCGCGCGGGCGATCAGGACCATGGCCGCCACCTTGGGCACCGTGGCGAACAGGGCCACGACCGGCGTCGGCGCGCCCTCATAGACGTCGGGCGTCCACATGTGGAACGGCGCGGCCGAAACCTTGAACGCCAGACCGCAGATCAGGAAGACCAGACCGAAGATCAGGCCGGGGCCGGGGTTGTCGGCGGCGAAGGCGGCGATGTCCTCGAACCGCATCGAACCGGCGAAACCGTAGATCAGGCTCGAGCCGTAAAGCAGCAGGCCCGACGACAGGGCGCCAAGGACGAAATACTTCAGGCCCGCTTCCGACGCCTTGACGTCGTTGCGGTGGAAGGCCGCCAGAACATACAGGGCCAGCGAGTGCAGCTCGATCCCGACATACATGGAGATCAGGTCGCCCGACGACGCCATCATCCCCATGCCGGCGGAGGCCAGCACGATCAGGACCGGATATTCGAACTTGGCGATGCGCGTACGCTTCATCCAGCCGTCACCCAGCACGACCGCCACGGCGGCCGACAGATAGATCAGGCTCTTGGCGTAGATGGCCAGCGGATCGGCTACATAGGCCCCGTTGAAGGCGACGCCCCACGGGCCGACGATGGCGATGACCGAGGCGGCGATCAGCAGCAGGACCGACAGGATCGACACCAGCCGGGCGCTCTTGTCGCCGACGAAGGCGCCGACCATCAGCAGGACCAGGGCGCCGACCGCAAGGGTGACTTCCGAGGCGGCGAGATGCAGGGCGGAGGACAGATCAGGCATTATGGTCTCACCCGCCGATCGCGGCGCGATAGGCGCTGGTCAGGGCCTCGACGGCGGGCCCGGTGTAATCGAGGACGGAGGCCGGATGGACCCCCAGCCAGAGCGTGCCGACGATCAGCGGCACGAACAGCAGCAGTTCGCGCTTGTCGATGTCGGTGATGGTCTCCAGCTTCGGATTGGTGATCTCGCCGAACATGACCGCGCGGTACAGGGTCAGGGCATAGACCGCCGAGAAGATCACGCCCGAGGCCGCGACCAGCGCCGCCCAGGTCGAGGCCTGATAGGCGCCCGTCATGGTCAATACTTCGCCGATGAAGCCCGAGGTGCCCGGCAGGCCGACGTTGGCCATGGTGAACATCAGGAAGATGGCCGCGTACCACGGCATCTTGGACGTCAGTCCGCCGTAGAAGGCGATCTCGCGGGTGTGCATCCGGTCGTAGACGACGCCGACACACAGGAACAGCGCGCCTGAAATCAGGCCGTGGCTGATCATCTGGAAGATGGCGCCCTGCATGCCGATGTCGTTGCCCGAGAAGATGCCCAAGGTGACGAACCCCATGTGGGCGACCGACGAATAGGCGATCAGCTTCTTGATGTCCGTCTGACGCCAGGCGACCAGCGACGTATAGACGATGGCGATCACCGACAGGGTGAAGACCAGCGGCCGGAACATCTCCGACGCCATCGGGAACATCGGCACGTTGAACAGGATGAAGCCGTATCCGCCCAGCTTCAGCAGAATGCCCGCCAGGATGACCGAACCGGCCGTCGGCGCCTGAACGTGGGCGTCGGGCAGCCAGGTGTGGACCGGCCACATCGGCATCTTGACCGCGAACGAGGCGAAGAAGGCCAGCCACAGGATCGGCTGAACGGCCGGATCGAAGGCGAAACGCTTCAGCTCGGGAATGCTGGTGGTGCCCGCCTCATGCGCCATCCACAGCATGGCCAGCAGCATCAGAACGGACCCCAGCAGGGTGTAGAGGAAGAACTTGTAGGCCGCGTAAATGCGGTTCTGACCGCCCCAGATGCCGATGATCAGGAACATCGGGACCAGGGTGCCTTCGAAGAAGATGTAGAAGAGGAACAGGTCCAGCGAGGTGAACACCCCGATGACCAGCGTCTCCAGCACCAGGAAGGCGATCATATATTCAACGACGCGCGTCTCGACAGACTTCCAGCTGGCCAGAATGCAGATCGGCATCAGGAAGGCCGTCAGCAGCACGAACAGGATCGAGATCCCGTCGACGCCCAGGTGATAGCTGGCGCCCGCGAACCACGGGACCATCTCCACGAACTGATAGCCGGTGTTAGCCGGATCGAAGCCGGCGACCAGCACGACCGACACCGCCAGGGTCACCAGGGTGGTGATCAAGGCGATCCAGCGCGCGGCCGGCGCGGTCGCATCGGCCGACTTTGACGTCATCCGGGCGACGAAGATCGCCAAGGCCCCGACCAGGGGCAGGAATGTAACGAGGCTCAGGATGTAGGGCACGAGATCAGGCTCCCCACGCGAGGATGGCGAAGGTGAGCAGACCAGCCACCCCGAGCAACATCACGAAGGCGTAGTGATAGACATAGCCGGACTGGATCTTGCCCAGTCGAGCGGCGGATTTCAGCGACACCCAGGCGGCGCCGTTCGGGCCCAGGCCGTCGATGATCTTCACGTCGCAGATCTTCCAGAAGAAGTTCCCGATGGCGCGGAAGCCGCGCACGAACACGAAGTCGTACAGCTCGTCAAAATACCACTTGTTGTAGAGGAAGCGGTAGATGACGCCGTTCCGCTCGGCCATGCGACGGCCCATGCCCTCGCGAGCGACGTAGATCCAATAGGCGAAGGCGGTGCCGATCAGCGTCAGGATCAGCGGCGACCATTTCACCCAGGTCGGAACGTCGTGGCTTTCGTGCAGGACGTGGTTGTTCGCGCCGGTGAAGATCGCGCCGCGCCAGAACTCGCCCTCGTGGTGGCCGATGAAGTGCGGCGCGAAGACGAAGCCGGCCGCGACGGCGCCGACCGACAGCAGGATCAGCGGAACCAGCATGACCAGCGGGCTCTCGTGCGGCTTCAGCGGGCCATGATGACCGTGGTCGTCGTGAGCGTGGTCGTCATGCGCGGCGTGCGCAACGGCGTGGCCGTGATCGTCCGGTAGCGGCTCGGAGTGCGTCTCCAGTTGAGCGGCCGAGGCGTGATCGTCCCCATGATGCGCGCCCTCTTCCTTCCACACCGGCTTGTTGTGGAAGGTCATGAAGACCAGGCGCCACGAATAGTAGGCCGTCAGACCGGCGGCGATGATGCCGACGAAGAAGGCGAACAGGCCGATGGCCGAGTGACCCGAGGCCGCCGAGGCATAGGCGCTCTCGATGATCGAGTCCTTGGAGTAGAAGCCGGCGAAGCCGCCGACGCCAGGGATGCCCAGGCCGGTGATGGCGATGGTGCCGATGGTCATCACCGCATAGGTGACCGGCAGCAGCTTCCACAGGCCGCCCATCTTCCGCATGTCCTGCTCGTGGTGCATGCCGTGGATCACCGAGCCAGCGCCCAGGAACAGCAGCGCCTTGAAGAAGGCGTGCGTGAACAGGTGGAACATGGCCGCCTGATAGGCGCCGACGCCCGCCGCGAAGAACATATAGCCCAGCTGCGAACAGGTCGAATAGGCGATGACCCGCTTGATGTCGTTCTGGGTCAGGCCGACCGTGGCGGCGAACAGGGCCGTGATCGCGCCGATGATGGCGATGATCTGCGACGCGCCCGGCGCATACTCATAGATCGGGCTCAGCAGGCAGACCATATAGACGCCGGCGGTGACCATGGTCGCGGCGTGGATCAGCGCCGACACCGGGGTCGGGCCTTCCATCGCGTCCGGCAACCAGGTGTGCAGGAAGAACTGGGCCGACTTGCCCATGGCGCCGATGAACAGCAGGAAGCCGGCCAGATCCAGCGCGGACCACTGGACGCCCAGGAACTCCCACGTCGTGCCGGCCTTTGTGGCGATCAGCGGGAACAGCTCGGCGAAGTTGATGGTGCCGTACATCCAGAAGACCGTCATGATCCCCAGCACGAAACCGAAGTCGCCGACGCGGTTGACGACGAAGGCCTTGATGGCGGCGGCGCTGGCCGTCGGCTTCTTGAACCAGAAGCCGATCAGCAGATAGGACGCCAGGCCGACGCCTTCCCAGCCGAAGAAGATCTGCATGAAGTCCGCCGCCGTCACCAGCGCCAGCATCATAAAGGTGAACAGCGACAGATAGGCGAAGAAGCGCGGCCGGCTGTCGTCCTCGGCCATATAGCCCCAGGAATACAGGTGAACCAGCGACGACACGCTGGTGACCACGATCAGCATGGTCGCCGACAGGGCGTCGATGCGGATCGACCAGGCCGACTGGAAGTCGCCGACGTTGATGAAGGGCGCCAGGCGGATGGTGAAGGGCTCCATATGGCCCCAGGTCCATTGGCCGAACACCGTCCAGGCGACGGCGCACGAGAAGAACAGCAGGCCGGTCGTAACGGCCTGCGACGGGATGTTGCCGATCCGGCGTCCGAAGAAGCCGGCGATGGCCGCGCCCAGCAGCGGGGCAAAGATCCCGAGAATGACGAGGGTATGGAAGGTCACGCTCAGCCCTTCATCACGGAGGCGTCGTCCACGGCGATGTTGCCGCGGTTACGGAAGAAGGTCACCAGGATCGCCAGGCCGACGGCGGCCTCGGCTGCGGCGACGGTCAGGACGAACATAGCCATGATCTGCCCGCTGATCTCGTTCAGATAGGCCGAGAAGGCGACGAAGTTGATGTTCACCGCCAGCAGGATCAGCTCGATCGACATCAAGATGATGATGACGTTCTTGCGGTTCACGAAGATGCCGAACACCCCGATGGTGAACAGGATTGCAGCGACCGTCAGATAGTGGGTCAGACCGATCATCAGAGAAGCTCCTCGGCGCTGACGCCTTCGCCCGTGGCGGCGGACTTGATCTCGACCGACTTGCGACGGTCGCGGTTCACCTGGTCGCCGGGGTTCTGGCGTTTGATGTGCGGCTTGTGGCGCAGGGTCAGGGTGATGGCGCCGATCATCGCGATCAGCAGCACGATCCCGGCCGCCTGGAAGAAATAGACATAGTCCGTGTAGAGCACGCGGCCGATGGCCTCGACATTCGTCACGCTGGCGTCCGGCGCGCCCGGCGCCGGCAGGCCCGCAGCGGCGCCGCCCTGAACCACGGCGACCGAGACGATGATCATCTCGACCAGCAGCACGGCGGCGATGATGGCGCCCAGCGGCAGATAGCGTGCGTAGCCTTCGCGCAGCTTCAGGAAGTCCACGTCCAGCATCATGACGACGAACAGGAACAGCACCGCGACCGCGCCCACATAGACGACGACCAGCAGCATCGCCAGGAACTCGGCGCCCAGCAGGACGAACAGACCCGCCGACGAGAAGAAGGCCAGGATCAACCACAGCACGCTGTGCACCGGGTTGCGCGCGGTCACGACTAGAAGGCCGGAAACCGTGGCGACCGCCGCCAGCAGATAGAAGGCTATGCCTTGCAGCATGTCGGGACGAAGCCCCTTTCGTATCGGCCGCGACCCCCATTCAGGAATCGCCGACCCGTTTAGCGAGATGCGCCTTAGCGGTAAGGCGCGTCGAGTTCCAGATTCTTGGCGATCTGCCGTTCCCAGCGGTCGCCGTTATCGAGCAGGCGTTGCTTGTCGTAGAGCAGCTCTTCGCGCGTCTCGACGGCGAACTCCGAGTTCGGCCCTTCCACGATGGCGTCCACCGGGCAGGCCTCCTGGCACAGGCCACAATAGATGCACTTGACCATGTCGATGTCGTAGCGGGTCGTGCGGCGGCTGCCATCGGCGCGCGGCTCGGCCTCGATGGTGATGGCCTGGGCGGGGCAGATGGCTTCGCACAGCTTGCAGGCGATGCAGCGTTCCTCGCCGTTCGCATAGCGACGCAACGCGTGCTCGCCACGGAAGCGCGGCGACTGCGGATTGCGCTCGAAGGGATAGTTCACCGTCATCTTGGGACGGGCCATATATTTCAGCGACAGACCGATGGCGCCGATGACGTCCAGCATCATCGCGCCCTTGGTCGCTTGGACGATACGGGTGAACATCAGGGCTTATCCTTGGGGGCGGGCGTCGTCTTGGGGGCGGTCTGGCTGGCGCGCCAGTCCTGTTCAATGCGATCCTGGCGCTGCTGCCATTGATAGCTCGACTCGGGCATGCGCGACGGGTCGGGCGCGCAGGCGGCGGTCATCGCCACAAGACCGAGGCCGATGATAGGGCCGCGCATCACGACCCCACCACGAAGACGCGCCAAGCGGAAACGATCACGACCGCGACCAGCGACGTCGGCAGGAAAATCTTCCAGCCCAGACGCATCAGTTGGTCATAGCGATAGCGCGGCACGAAGGCCTTCACCATCGAGATCATGATGAACCAGAAGACCGTCTTGGCCATGAATGTCAGCAGATAGATCGTATAGGCGATCCAGGCCGGCAGCCCATCCATCCACGCCTGCGGCACGCCGGGGTTCCAGCCGCCGAAGAACAGCAGGCTGATCATCGCGGACATGAAGACGATGTTGACGTACTCGCCCATCATGAACAGCAGATACGGCGTCGAGCTGTATTCGACCTGATAACCGGCGACCAGTTCGGACTCGGCCTCGGGCAGGTCGAACGGCGGGCGGTTGGTTTCGGCCAGGGCCGAGATGAAGAAGATGATCGACATCGGGAACAGGATCACCACCAGCGGCCAGGTGTCGGCGCCGCCGCCGAAGCCGTACCAGTTCCAGAACATGCCCTTCTGGCTGTCGACGATCGCCGACAGGTTCATGGTGCCGGCCAGCAGGATCACATTGATGATGATCAGGCCGAGCGAGACTTCATACGACACCATCTGCGCCGCGGAACGCAGCGAACCTAGGAACGGATACTTCGAGTTCGAAGCCCAGCCGCCCATGATGATGCCGTAAACGCCCAGCGACGACACGGCGAAGATGTACAGGATGCCGACATTCAGGTCCGACACGACCCAACCGGGCGCGAACGGAATGACCGCCCAGGCCATGAAGGCCAGGATCACGGTGATGATCGGGGCGATGATGAAGACCGCCTTGTCCGCGCCGGCCGGGATCACGACCTCCTTCAGCACGAACTTGATCATGTCGGCGAAGGATTGAAGCAGGCCGAAGGGACCGACGACGTTCGGACCCTTGCGCATCTGCACCCCGGCCCAGACCTTGCGGTCGGCCAGCAGCAGGAAAGCGACGGCGATCAGCACGCCGACCGTGATCAGCAGGACCTGGCCGACCGTGATCAGCGTCCAGCCCAGAGGCGTGGCCCAGAAGGAAACGGGGTCCATGGCTTACTCCGCCGCCATTGCGACCGGCTGGGTCCGCAGGGCGGACAGCTCGGCCATCGTCGCGCTGGCGCGCGCTATCGGATTCGAAAGATACGGGTCGGTCACGACCGAGACGAAGGCGCGGTCGCCCAGATCGCCCTTGGCGCCCAGGGCCGCCACGTCGAACGTCGCCGGCGCGGGCAGATAGTCGATCCGGCCGAAGGTCGGATGATCGCCCATCAGCTTGGCGCGCAGTTGCTCCAGCGTGTCGTAAGGCAGGGTCTGATCGACGCGCGCCGACAGGGCGCGGATGATGGCCCAGTCTTCCTTGGCCTCGCCCTTGGGGAAGACGACGCGTTCGGCCATCTGCACCCGGCCCTCGGTGTTGACGTACAGGCCGGCCTTCTCGGTATAGGCCGCGCCCGGCAGGATCACGTCGGCGCCGTGCGCGCCGCGGTCGCCGTGGCTGCCCAGATAGACGCGGAAGGCGTTCGAACCGGTCGGATCGACCTCGTCGGCGCCCAGCAGGAACAGAACGTCAAGCGCATCCGGCTTCAGCATCTCGGCGACGGTCAGGCCGCCCTCAGCCGGCACGAAGCCCATGTCCAGACCGGCGACGCGCGACGCGGCGTGGTGTAGGACGTTGAAGCCGTTCCAGCCGTCAGCGACGACCCCGACCTTCTTGGCCAGGGCGCCGAGCGCGTTCAGGACGGCCGGACCGCCCTCCCCGCCCAGCGCGCCGGAGCCGACGATGATCGCCGGACGCTCGGCCTTGGTCAGGAAGTCTAGCGCCGATTTCGGAAGCTTGGCCAGGGTCTGCGTGCCTGCGCCCAGATAGGCGTAGTCGAACGTCAGGTCGGCCTGTTCGCCGATCAGACCGATCTCCACATCGCCCTTCAGCCAGGTCTTGCGCAGGCGGGCGTTCAGCAGCGGCGCCTCGGTGCGCGGATTGGCGCCGACGATCAGAACGGCGTCAGCCTTTTCAATGCCTTCCAGGCCGGAGTTGAACAGCCATCCTTCACGCGGGCCATAACCCACGGCGGCCCCGTCCTGGCGGCAGTCGGTGTTGTTCGACCCCAGGGCGCGGAACAGGTCCAGCGTCGCCTTCATCGACTCGGCGTCCTGCAGATCGCCGGCGATGACGCCGATACGGTCGGCCGGTGCGGCCTTCAGCTTGGCGGCGACGGCGTCCAGCGCCTCATTCCACGAGGCGGCGCGCAGCTTGCCGTTCTCGCGGATCCACGGACGGTCCAGACGACGCGCGGTCAGGCCGTCGACGACGTAGCGGCTCTTGTCCGACAGCCACTCCTCGTTGATGCCCTCATTGACGCGCGGCAGCACGCGCATGACCTCGGACCCGCGATAGTCGGCGCGGATGTTAGAGCCCAGGGCGTCCATGACGTCGATGGTCTCGGTCTTCTTCAGTTCCCACGGACGATAGTGGTACTGCCACGGGCGGTGCGTCAGGGCGCCGACCGGGCACAGGTCGTTGACATTGCCCGACAGTTCCGAGGCGACCGACTTCTCCAGATAGGTCGTGATCTCGGCGTCCTCGCCGCGCGAGATCATGCCGATGTCCGGCACGCCGGCGACTTCGGTGATGAAGCGGACGCAGCGCGTGCATTGGATGCAGCGCGTCATGAAGGTCTTGATGGTCGGACCCATCGCCTTTTCTTCGACCGCGCGCTTGTTCTCCGAATAGCGCGAACCGTCGCGGCCGTAGCCGACCGACTGGTCCTGCAGGTCGCACTCGCCGCCCTGGTCGCAGATCGGGCAATCCAGCGGGTGGTTGATGAGCAGGAACTCCATCACCCCTTCGCGGGCCTTTTTGACCATCGGCGTGTCGGTGAAGATTTCCTGGCCGTCGGCGGCCGGAAGCGCGCACGAAGCCTGCGGCTTCGGCGGTCCAGGCTTCACCTCGACCAGGCACATGCGGCAGTTGCCGGCGATGGACAGGCGCTCGTGATAGCAGAAGCGCGGAATCTCTTGTCCGGCGCGTTCGGCGACCTGGAGCACGGTCATGCCGGGCTCGAACTCGGTTTCGACGCCGTTGACCTTGGCGATAGGCATCAGCGGGCCTCTTGCTCGGCGGCGGGAACCGCCATTTGTACATCCACGGACATCGGCTGACCGTCGCGGAACAGGCCCGCACCGTCGGCTTGCGCCCGGCATTCGAATTCCAGCCTGCCGCCATCGACCGGCGCGCGCCACGACACCTGGGCCGTGCGTTCGCCGGTGGCGGTGAAGGCGACGGCGTCGCCTTCCTGGCCATACATGCGGTTCACCACGTCGCGGCACGCCGCTTCGAGGTTCGCCGGAGCCGCCGAAGCCGCTTGAGCCGCGACCGGCGCAGCCTCGGCCGACGCCGCCTCGGGCGCTGACGGGGCTTCGGGCGCGACCCTTCCCCCCTCGCCGCAAGCGGCGAGGATCGGAAGCGTCAGCAACAGGGCGACGGCGAGGCGCATCTCTACTCCGCCGCGATCGTGTGGCCGGCGAAGTTCGCGCGGCGGCTGCGATAGTTGGCGATCCGCTCTTCGATCTCGTGACGGAAGTGACGGATCAGGCCCTGAACCGGCCAGGCGGCGGCGTCGCCCAGGGCGCAGATGGTGTGCCCCTCGACCTGTCCGGCGACGTCCAGCAGCAGGTCGATTTCCGACGGATCGGCCTCGCCCACGGCCATCCGCTCCAGCACGCGCCACATCCAGCCGGTGCCTTCGCGGCACGGCGTGCACTGGCCGCAGCTCTCGTGCTTGAAGAAGTAGCTGATGCGGGCGATCGCCTTCACGATGTCGGTGGATTCGTCCATCACCGTCACGCCGGCGGTGCCCAGCGACGAGCGAACCTCGCGCATGGAATCGAAGTCCATCAGGACCGTCTCGGCCTGTTCGCGCGTGATCACCGGGCAGGACGCGCCGCCCGGGATGATGGCCTTCAGATTGCTCCAGCCGCCACGCACGCCGCCGCCGTGATCCTCGATAAGCTGACGCAGCGGGATCGACATGGCCTCTTCGACCACGCAGGGCGTGTTCACGTGGCCGGACAGCGACATCAGCTTGGTGCCGGTGTTGTTCGGACGGCCGAAGCTGGCGAACCAGTCGGCGCCGCGACGCAGGATCGTGCCGACCACGGCGATCGACTCGACGTTGTTCACCGTGGTCGGGCAGCCGTAAAGGCCCGCACCGGCCGGGAACGGCGGCTTCAGGCGGGGCTGACCCTTCTTGCCTTCCAGCGATTCCAGCAGGGCCGTCTCTTCGCCGCAGATGTAGGCGCCGGCGCCGTGGTGAATATAGACGTTGAAGTCCCAGCCGTGGACGTTGCCGTCGCCGATCAGCTTGGCCTCATAGGCCTGCTTGACGGCGGCTTCCATCCGCTCGCGCTCCAGCACGTATTCGCCGCGCAGATAGATGTAACAGGCATGGGCCTGCATCGCGAAGCTGGCGATCAGCGCGCCTTCGATCAGCAGGTGCGGATCATGGCGCATGATCTCGCGGTCCTTGCAGGTCGCGGGCTCGGATTCGTCGGCGTTGATGACCAGGTAGTGAGGACGATCCTTCACTTCCTTGGGCATGAACGACCATTTCAGGCCGGTCGAGAAGCCCGCGCCGCCCCGGCCGCGCAGACCTGAGGCCTTGACGTTGTTGATGATCCAGTCGCGGCCAAGGTCCAGCATGTCCTTGGTGGCGTTCCAGGCGCCGCGGTTCTTTGCCCCGTCCAGCGTCCAGTCGTGGAAGCCGTACAGGTTGGTGAAGATGCGATCCTTGTCTTCGAGAATGCCGACCATGGCCCTCAGAGTCCTTCCGCCAGACGGCGCTTGTGGTGGCGCGTGCGCATCCAGATGGCCGCGATGACCATCACCCAGCCCGCCGCCAGCATGAAGTAGGAGAGATTGACCGCCCACGGCCCAACTGCACCCTGACGCGAGATCAGGATCAGAACGGCCGCGCCGACGACCATGGCCAGGCCGCCCGCGCGCAGCGGACGCCCGACGTTGCGCAGTTCCTTGCGGTAGGCTGCGCGGCCCTCTTCGGTGTTCAGATCCGGCGGCGACATCAGGCCGGCGCCTTCTCGACCGGCGCGGGGTCGCTGTTCGGCAGCTTCTTGATCGGCTTGGCGGCCGAGCCGTCATACAGCGTCGCATCGAGCAGAGTCTTCGGCCCGCCTTCCGGCGCTGCATTGGTGCGACCGATGTAGGAACCCGGCTCGGGCGTCTTGCCGGCGGCGAAGTCGTCGATGATCTGGCCGATCGTCTCGGGCGTCAGGTCCTCGAAATAATAGTCGTTGATCTGGGCCATCGGCGCGTTGGAGCAGGCGCCCAGGCACTCGACCTCCTGCCAGGTGAAGCGGCCGTCTGCGGACAGATGATCCTTGGGGCCGATCTTCTCTTTGCAGACGCGCATCAGCTCATTGGCGCCGCGCAGCATGCACGGCGTGGTGCCGCACACCTGGATCAGCGCCGTCTTGCCGACCGGCTCAAGCATGAACATGGTGTAGAAGGTCGCGACCTCCAGCACCCGGATGTAGGCCATATCCAGCAGTTCGGCGATCGCGCGGATGGCGGGTTCGGACACCCAGCCTTCCTGCTTTTGCACCAGCCACAGGATCGGGAGAACCGCCGACTGACGACGCCCTTCCGGATACTTCTTAATCCACCATTCGGCCTTGGCCGTCGTATCGGCCGAGAAGGCGAACGAGGCCGGCTGTTCCTTGGCGAGACGACGAACGCTCATCGGTCCACTTCTCCGAAAACGATGTCGAGCGAGCCCAGGATGGCGGACACGTCGGCCAGCTGGTGGCCGCGGTTCATCCAGTCCATCGCCTGCAGCGAGCGGAAGCCCGGCGCCGAGATCTTCACGCGATAGGGTTTGTTGGTACCGTCCGACACCAGATAGATGCCGAACTCGCCCTTGGGCGCCTCGACCGCGGCATAGACCTCGCCCTCAGGCGTCTTGAAGCCTTCGGTGTAGAGCTTGAAGTGGTGGATCAGCGACTCCATCGAGCGCTTCATCTCGCCACGGCGCGGCGGGACGATCTTGTTGTCCTCGACCATCACCGGCTCGCCGGGGCAGTTGCGCAGCTTGTGGATGCACTGCTCCATGATCCGCACCGACTGCTTCATCTCCTCGATGCGCACCAGATAGCGGTCCCAGCAGTCGCCGTTCTTGCCGACGACCACGTCGAAGTCGAGCTCGGCATAGCACTCATAGGGCTGCGACTTGCGCAGGTCCCAGGCGATGTTCGAGCCGCGCAGCATCACGCCGCTGAAGCCCCATTCCAGGGCTTCCTGCTTGGACACCACGCCGATGTCGACGTTGCGCTGTTTGAAGATGCGGTTCTCGGTGACCAGGCTTTCGATGTCTTTCAGCGCCGGCGGGAACTCGTGGCACCAGCGGCCGATGTCGTCGATCAAGTCCATCGGCAGGTCTTGGTGGACGCCGCCGGGACGGAAATAGTTGGCGTGCAGACGGGCGCCGCAAGCGCGCTCGTAGAACACCATCAGCTTTTCGCGTTCCTCAAAGCCCCAGAGCGGCGGCGTCAGGGCGCCGACGTCCATGGCCTGGGTCGTCACGTTCAGCATGTGCGACAGGATGCGGCCGATCTCCGAGTACAGGACGCGGATCAGCTGCGCCCGGTACGGAACCTCGATGCCCAGCAGCTTCTCGATGGCCAGGCAGAAGGCGTGCTCCTGGTTCATCGGCGAGACGTAGTCCAACCGGTCCAGATACGGCACGTTCTGAAGGTAGGTGCGGGCCTCCATCAGCTTTTCGGTGCCGCGGTGCAGCAGGCCGATGTGCGGATCGACGCGCTCGACGATCTCGCCGTCCAGCTCCAGCACCAGGCGCAGCACGCCGTGTGCGGCCGGGTGTTGCGGGCCGAAGTTGATGGTGAACTTGCGGTCTTCCATCTCGCGCGCATGGGCGGTGCGCGTGTCGAGATCGTCCTCGAACACATCGACGCCCAGCGGCGGCAGAGTGGGGTTTCCGTCAGCCATTACGCCTGGCCTCCCGCCTTCTCGTCGCCGGGCAGGACCGGCGCGGGGTATTCGGCGCCCTCCCAGGGCGACAGGAAATCGAAGGTGCGGAACTCTTGGGTCAGCTTGACCGGCTCATAGACCACGCGGCGCTGTTCCTCGTCATAGCGGACCTCGACATAGCCCGTCATCGGGAAGTCCTTGCGCAGCGGATGGCCTTCGAAACCATAGTCCGTCAGCAGGCGACGCATGTCCGGGTGCCCCGAGAACAGCATGCCGTACATGTCGTAGGCTTCACGCTCGAACCAGTTGGCGGCCGGATAGGCCGAGATGACCGAAGGCACCGGCTGGGTCTCGTCGGTCGAGACCTTGACCCGCAGGCGCGCGTTCCGCGTCATCGACAGCAGGTGATAGACCACCTCGAACCGCTCCTTGCGATCCGGATAGTCCACGCCGCACAGGTCGAGCAGCTGCTGGAAGCCGAATTGATCGCGCAGGGTCGTCAGCACCTCGACGATCCGCTCGCGCGGCGCGACCAGCGTCAGTTCGCCGAACGCGACCTGGGCCTCGACGCTCAGCGCGCCGACCATCTCGGCGCCCAGCGGCGTCAGGGCCGCTTCGTGTTGCGCTTGAACAGCCAGAGAGGTCATCGGTCGATGGTCCCCGTGCGACGGATCTTCTTCTGCAGTTGCAGCAGGCCGTAAAGCAGCGCCTCGGCCGTCGGCGGGCAGCCGGGCACATAGACGTCCACCGGCACAACGCGGTCGCAACCGCGAACGACGCTGTAACTATAGTGGTAGTAGCCGCCGCCGTTGGCGCAGCTGCCCATCGACACGACATAGCGCGGATCGGGCATTTGGTCGTAGACCTTGCGGATGGCCGGGGCCATCTTGTTGGTCAGGGTGCCGGCGACGATCATCAGGTCCGACTGGCGCGGGCTGGCGCGCGGCGCCATGCCGAAGCGTTCGACGTCGAAGCGCGGCATCGACATCTGGATCATCTCGACCGCGCAGCAGGCCAGGCCGAACGTCATCCACATTAGCGAGCCCGTGCGGGCCCAGTTGATGACGTCGTCGGCAGCGGCGACCAGATAGCCGCGCTCGCCGAGCTCCATGTTCACGGCCTCGAAGAACTTGTCGTGGACCTTGGGGTCATAACCCTCGACGGTCGAACGCGCGCCGGCGCCGGCCGGCACCAGCGGCGCGCCCGATGCGGACACCAGGCCCGCGGGCTTGGAAGCGGCGACTACTCCCATTCCAGGGCTCCCTTCTTCCATTCGTAGATGAAGCCGATGGTCAGCACGCCCAGGAAGACCATCATCGACCAGAAGGCGAAGACCATGCCGGCGTGCGACAGATCGAACATCGACACCGCCCACGGGAACAGGAAGGCGACTTCCAGGTCGAAGATGATGAACAGGATCGACACCAGATAGAAGCGGATGTCGAACTTCATCCGGGCATCGTCGAAGGCGTTGAAGCCGCACTCATAGGCCGACAGCTTCTCGCTATCGGGGCTCTTCGGCGCCAGCAGCAGCGGCAGGACGATGAAAAGAAAGCCGATGAAGGCGGCTACGCCGGCGAAGACCAGGACCGGAAGATATTCTAGAAGGAATGCGTTCATTCGAAGAACCTCGTCCGCCGGGGAGAGGCGGGATTCGGCGCTTCTTAGACCCAAGACCGCCGCCGTTCAAACCCCTGCGACCATTGGATTTTCATTGAGAATGGCTCGCAACTTTGCGCGCCATATGTCGCAGGGCCGACGCTTGCGCGTCGCAGGGCTGCAAAGGCCTATTGGCGGGCCGATCGCGTAACCGAAAGTCATCCGAATGAGCCTAGCCAGCCGCGCCCTGAACGCTGTCGAGCGGATCGGCAATCGACTGCCCGATCCCGTCTTCCTGTTCCTGTGGCTGATCGGCGGTCTGATCGTGCTCAGCATGGTCGGCGCCGGCCTGGGCTGGTCGGCCGTCAATCCGGTCACCGGCGATCAACTGGTCGCCAAGAGCCTGCTGTCGGCCGAGAATCTGGAACAGTTGATCATCGGCATGCCGCGCACCCTGGCGGACTTCCCGCCTCTCGGCATCGTCATCACCATCATATATGGCGCTTCGGTCGCCGAACGCACCGGGATGTTCGCGACCGCCATTCGCGGCGCCCTGCTGAACGCCCCGCGTTCCATACTGACACCCGTCGTCGTGATCACCGGCATGGTGTCCCACCACGCGTCGGACGCCTCCTATGTCGTGGTCATCCCGCTGGCGGCCGTCATCTTCGCCGCTGCGGGCCGCCATCCGCTGGCGGGTCTGGCCGCGGGCTTCGCCGCCGTGTCGGGCGGATACGCCGGCAACCTGTTTCCCGGCGCCAGCGACGCCCTGATCCTGGGCATCACCGAGCCGGCCGCCCGCCTGATCGATCCGTCCTATTCCGTGAACATCGCGGGCAACTGGTTCTTTATCGTCGGCGTCGTCTTCGTCTTCACCCCCATCGTCTGGTTTCTGACCGACCGGGTGATCGAGCCGCGCCTCGGCGTCTGGAAGCCGTCAGAGGGGGTCGCCGCCCCGAACGCTTCGGAAAAACAGCCCCTGACCGCCTCCGAGAAGCGCGGCCTGAAGTTCGCCGGCCTGGCGCTTCTGGGCATGATCGCGCTCTGGGCCCTGCTGACCTTCATACCGGGCTCGCCGTTCGTCGATCCCGAAGTGGACCCGGAGCAGAAGTTCAATCCGCTCTACAAGTCCCTGGTCGCCTTCTTCGCCATCACCTTCTTCGTCACCGGCGGGGCATACGGCGCCGGAGCCGGCACGATCCAGTCGCACCGCGACATGGTCACGATGATGCGCGACGGCATCGCCCAGTTGGCGCCCTATATCGTGCTGGCCTTTTTCGCCGCGCACTTCGTGGCCATGTTCAACTGGTCGGGGCTGGGGCCGATCCTGGCGGTCAATGCGGCGGCGGGTCTCAAGACCCTGGCCCTACCCGCCCCTCTGCTATTGATCTGCGTGGTCTTCGTCTCGTGCTTCTTCGACCTGTTCATCGGCTCGGCCTCGGCCAAGTGGTCGGCCCTGGCGCCCATCGTGGTGCCGATGTTCATGCTGCTGGGCATTTCACCAGAGATGACGACCGCCGCCTATCGCATGGGGGATTCCGTCACCAACATCGCCACGCCGTTGATGAGCTACTTCCCGCTGATCCTGACCTTCGCCCAGCGCTGGGATCCGCGATTCGGCCTCGGATCCCTGATGGCGACGATGCTCCCCTATGCCGGGGCCTTCCTGGTCGCCGGTCTGGCCATGGTCGCGGCCTGGGTCGCCTTCGACCTGCCGCTGGGGCCGGGCGTCGGCGTCCATTACGAGCCGCCGCCTCCCGCCGTGGCGGCCCATGAGCCTGCGGACGGCGGCGTAGCGGGCCCGCACAGCCCGCCCCAGGCGGCGATCGTCACACCGTCCACAGCCCCGTCGCGTTGAGGGGCGCGTTTCTCCGAAAAGGTCGCTTGACGCGATGTGTCAGCCCGCCTAAACGACGCCCCTCGCCGGGGCGCACAGCCGCTTCGGCCGGGAACGCGGGTGTAGCTCAGTTGGTTAGAGTGCCGGCCTGTCACGCCGGAGGTCGCGGGTTCGAGCCCCGTCACTCGCGCCACTCTTTCTAGAAATAGAAGAGTGGCGCACACCGCCTTCCCAAAAAGCTTTCGAAACAGCTCAAAAGTTTCGACCTGATACGCGGGTGTAGCTCAGTTGGTTAGAGTGCCGGCCTGTCACGCCGGAGGTCGCGGGTTCGAGCCCCGTCACTCGCGCCACTTCTTTTCAAGACATCGATAAAAGAAGTGGCGCGCTCCCGTTTTCGCAAGACGCGCCATTCGAACGGATCAAAGCCCTGGCCGCCTCAGTGCAGCGGCAGTGCCATATCCGGGTTCACGAACGCCGCTTCGCCCGTCAGCTCGCCATAGACCATGCAAAGGTCTTCGAAGACGCGATTCCAGGCGAATTGGTTGACCGCCTTTTCGCGCGCCGCTCGACCGATCGCTTCGATATCGCGCGCGAACAGGGCCTCAACCGCCTGGGCGTAATCGTCGGCGTCCGCGCTGGCGGCCAGTTGCCCCACGCTCTCGTCGACCGTCTCGGCGACGCCGCCCGCATTGACCCCGACCACGGGCCGTCCGCAGGCCATGGCCTCCAGCACGATCAGCCCGAACGGCTCCTTGTCATTGGCGTGTACGAAGGCGTCGCAGCTGGCGATGATCTTTGCTACCGCCTTGGGATCGCTTTCATAAGGCATGGAGATGACGCGATCTTCCTCGGGCATCCCCGCCCCTGCGCCGACCAGAACCAGATGATAGGGCGCACCCAGCTTCTGGACCGCCTCGATCAGCACGTCGACGTTCTTCTCCTTGGCCGGACGACCGGCGAAGCACAGCAGGCGCGCGTCCTCGCCCAGACCCAGCTGTTTCAGCAGCCACTGCCGGTCACGACGGTCCGGACGGAAGGTGTCGATCTCCACGCCGAGAGGCCGGATGACGATGTTGTTCACACCGGCCTCTTCCAGGCGCCGCGCGATAAAGCGACTGGGCGACACAACCCGGTCGAACTGTGAAAACAGCTTCGCCCAGCGCTTCTCCACCGGCTTTTTGGCCCACTCGCCGAAATGCAGCGCCGCCAGCCCGGCCGGATCAGAGTGGCAGAAACCGACGACCGGGCATCCGACCCGCTGACCGGCCTCCAAAGCCCCCTGCCCCGGTGTGTAAGGATCTCCGGCCTCGATGATCGACGGCTTCATGGCCGCCACCCAGGCGCTCCAGCGCTTCACCGAACTGGGCCAGCGATAGCCGTCGCCGAACGGCAGCTTGGTCGCCCGCAGCTGCACGATGCCGTCGGCTCTCGCCTTGTGACGCGCGCCGGGCACGATCAGCGAGTGACTGATCCCCGGCCGATTGGCCTCGATCCACGCCTTCTTGGACAGGATATAGCGCTTCACCCCGCCCGAGCGCGGCGCATAAAGCATCGTGGTGTCCACCAGCCGGGGCCGCTCGTCCATCGCCGCCGCCTTTAAGGCCCGCAGCGTATCGGCGACTTCCACGTCCAGCCCCGGAATCAGTCGGAGTTCGCTTTCCTGGACGTCGAGGTCTGTCATGCTCATGGAGTGTTCTCGCCTGGTCTGGGCTGTCGAACGCCGGAGGGGTTCGATGGATGCGTCCACGGGACGCGGCCTTTAGGACCGTTCGACGCCCGTAGACCCGGGCGCGGCAAAGCTCAAGTGCGCGCCGTCGCGATTTCCTCCGCATTCGGTCTCTGAGGCATCCACGAGCGAACGCGGGTCGACTTACAGGATCGCCTCAGGACCACCACGGCCTTGCATTCGCCTCAAATTCGATAAACTTGGAACGCTGGCGCGGACCCTGCTAAGGGGTCTCCCGTAACGTGACGCGTGACCACCAGGGGTTTCTACCGAATGCGTATTTTGCTCGCGACCGCCGTGGCGATCGCTCCCTTGATGGTCGCCACCGGATCCCAGGCAGAGATCGTCATCTCGAACGCCCGGACCACGCCGATCCAGACGTCCAATGCGACGGGCACGGCCGCCGACAGCATCCGCATCGCCAGCGGCGGCAGCGTCGCCGTCGCCTCGGGCGCGGCGGTGACCCTGAACAGCAACAACACGGTCGATCTGGACAGCGGCGGCTCCATCACGATGGACAAGTCGGCCGACGGCTCGACGGGTCTTCTGGTCAATGGCGGCAACAGCGGTTCGGTGATCGTCGGCGGTTCCATCACCGTCAACGACACGCTGGAAGCTGCCGACATCAAGGACACCGACGGCGACGGCGATCTTGACGGCCCGTTCGCCACCGGAACCGGCCGCTACGGCGTGCGGGTCACCGGCGCCTCGCCCTTCACCGGCAACATCCTGGTCGAGGGCACGGGCGCGATCGCGGTCGAGGGCAACAATTCCTACGGTCTGTCCGTCGAATCCGCCCTGAACGGCAAGCTCCAGAGCCTGGGCACGGTCCGTGTGACCGGCAACGACAGCGCCGCCATCCGCACCACAGGACCGATTTCCGGCAATGTCGATCTCGCCGGCTCCATCTCGGCGCTGGGCGCCAATGCAACGGGCGTTTCCATCGAAGGCGATGTCGGCGGGGCGCTCAAGATCCATTCCTCCGTGGTGGCCACCGGCTATCGCTACACCACCCCGCCGCCCGCGCGTCCGACGACCGGCACCTTCGACAACGCGACGACTCTGTTCCTCGACGAACTCGATGCAGACGATCTGCTGCAAGGTGGACCGGCCGTGCGCGTCGGCGCCAATGTCGCCGGCGGCGTGCTGCTGGACAAGGCGCTCGCCTATTCCGAGGCCGGGATCGAGGGCGACGACGATAAGGACGGCGTCAAGAACGGCGACGAGGACGATGACGGCGACGGCGTCAAGAACCGTGATGACTCTGATCGCGACGGCGACGGCATTCCCGACGCCAGCGAGACAGCCGCCTCCATCACGTCGCTGGGCGGCGCGCCTGCGCTGCTGATCGGCTCGACGACGAACACCGTGACCCTCGGCGCTGTCGGAACAGGCGATGCGGCCTATGGTCTGATCAACCGCGGCACCATTGTCGGCTCCGGCCTCTATTCCGGCGTGGAGTCGCGCGCCGTGCAACTCGGCGTGACCGGCGGCCAGGCCGTCAACGTTGTCGGCGGCGTGCGCAACGAGGGCGGCATCTCATCGACCGCCGTCGACGCCAACGCCACAGGTCTCTGGATCGGCTCGGGCGTGACCGCTCCGACGATCAACAACTCGGGCGCCATTCAGGCCGTCGCTTCGGGCAAGCAGACCCAGAGCGCGACCGGCATTCTGATTGGTGCAGGCGCCAACGTCAGCTCCCTGACCAACACGGGCAATCTCGTCGCCTCTTTCGGCGGCAATCAGGGTTCGGCCACCGTTATTCGTGACCAGTCCGGCAGCCTGACCCAGCTGAACAACGCCGGTTCGATCATCGGCTCGCTCACCCCTAACACCGACGATACAAATCCTGTCACCGGCAAGGTGACCGCCATCGACGTCTCGGCCAACACGACCGGCGTCACCCTGCGGCAGTACGGCATTCCCGCCGCTGCCGACAGCACGGCGACGGATACGGACAAGGACGGTGTGCCGGACGCGAACGAACCGGCTATCGTCGGCGCGATCAAGCTGGGCTCGGGCGCCGACACGCTCAATATCGAAAACGGCGTCGTCAACGGCGACATCGATTTCGGCGCCGGCGCCGACCGGCTGAACATCAGCGGCGGCGGGGTTGTGACCGGCGCCATCGCCAACAGTGACGGTTTGCTGGACATCAATGTATCTAAGGGCACCCTGGCCGCGACCCAGACCGGCGCCACGGCGATCTCCAACCTGAACATCGGCGCCGAGGGGACATTGCTGGTCAATCTTGACCCCGCCAACGACCGCGCCGGCGGCTTCAACGTCAGCGGCAATGCGACCCTGGCGACAGGCTCCACCCTGGGCGTCCGCTTCTCGTCGCTGATCGATCAGCCCGAACGGTTCAACGTCATCACGGCCGGCACGCTGAATGTCGGCCAAATCAATCAGACCCTGCTGTCGGACAACTCGCCGTATCTGTACGTCGTGCAAGGCGGCGTGGCCGGCAACACCGTCTACGTCGACGCGCGTCGCCGCACGGCTTCCGAGGCCGGTCTGATCCCGGTCGAGGCGTCCGCCTACGACGCCGTCTATGGCGCGCTGGGATCCAATGAAGCCCTGCGCAACCTGTTCCTGTCGCAGACGTCGCGCGACGGCTTCATCGACGCCTACGAGCAGATGCTGCCCGACCACTCCGGCGGGCCGCTGATGTCGCTGTCGGCCGGCGTCGATGCGGTCACCCGCGCGCTGACCGGCCGCAACGCCGCCGCTGCGCCGGGTGAAACCAGCGCCTGGGTCCAGGAGATCAACTTCTACGCCGACAAGGATAAGACCGACTCCTACGGTTTCCGCTCGGAAGGCTTCGGCGTCGCCGGTGGCGTCGAAAAGGGCACCAGCCTAGGCGCCGTCGGCATCTCGGCCGCCTTCACCTCGTCCGACATCAAGGATCCCGAGGCCGAGGCCGAAGAGGTCCTGTCCGCGAACCTGCTGGAACTGGGCCTCTACTGGCGCGCTCAGGGTCAGTACTGGACGACCTGGGCCCGTGCGGCGGGGGGCTACGCCTCCTTCAGCGCCGATCGCTCGCTGGTCGCCACCGGCGTCTATCTGAACAACAAGTCCGACTGGCATGGCTGGACGGCGGCGGTCGCCGGCGGCGCCTCGTATGAGCGCAACTTCGGCCGTCTGAACATCCGCCCCGAAATCTACGGCGAGTATTTCAGCCTGTCGGAAGGCTCGCGCAGCGAGAAGGGCGGCGGCGACGGCTTCGATCTCGACATCGATTCGCGCGACAGCCACATCTTCTCGGCGGTGGCGGCGATGAACGTCGGCTACGGCTTCGGCCGCAACGGCTGGATCCGTCCGGAACTGCGCGTCGGCTATCGTCAGAACATCTCGGTCGACGCCGGCGAAACCATCGCCCGCTTCGCCAGCGGCGGCCCGGACTTCATCCTGTCGCCGGACGCCATCGAAGGCGGCGGGCCGATCCTGGGCTTCCGCCTGAACTTCGGCAACGAACTGGGCATGCTGTCGCTGACCGGCGACGCCGAGCTGCTGGAAGACTACGTCCGCTACTCGCTGCTGCTGCGGGCCAGCTTCCGCTTCTGATCGCAGCCCGATCCAGACAAACGAAAGGCCGCCGGAGCGATCCGGCGGCCTTTTTGTTTGGTAGGCGGCGACGGGTTCGAACCGCCGACCCTCTCGGTGTAAACGAGATGCTCTGACCAGCTGAGCTAGCCGCCCCCAAGGGCAGAGACGGGCTTATGCCCGTCGCGCCTCAACCGTTCAAGGCGCTTTTCAAACCTTCGCCCGGGCGAAAGCGCGCGGTGCGCGAGGCCGGGCGCGCGACCGCCGCACCGGTCTGCGGATTGCGCGCGACGCCGGCCTTGCGATCCACGGCGACGAAACTGCCGAAACCGATCAGCTTCACATCCGCGCCCCGCGTCAGCGACTCGGTCACGCCGTCCGTAAACGCCTCCAGCGCCGTCTTCGCCTGGTCGCGGCTGATGTTCGCCGCGCTGGCCATCCGGCCGATCAGTTCCGCCTTGGTCATTCGTCCCCTCCAGAACGAATCACTAAAGGACAGATCGGCGGTTGCGTCAAAAACGAAAACGCCGCCGGTGGGATCACCGGCGGCGCTCGCTGTTCAACTCGGCGTTAGTGGCTGACTGCCGCCGCCGGTCCTTCCGGAGCCGCGACCGGGGCCGGCAGCGGTTCGGCCGCCTCGTCCCACTCCACCGGCGTCAGGGTGCCGACAAGCGCCCACTTCAGCGCCTCGTCCGCCGTGGAGATCGGCACGATCTCCAGCGCCGACTTCACATTGTCCGGCACGTCGGCGAGATCCTTCTCGTTCTCCTGCGGGATCAGCACCGTCTTGACGCCGGAGCGCAGGGCCGCGAGCAGCTTCTCCTTCAGACCGCCGATAGCAGTGACCCGGCCGCGCAGGGTGATCTCGCCGGTCATGGCGATATCCTTGCGGATCGGAATGCCGGTGAGAACCGAGACCATCGCCACGGTCATGGCCACGCCGGCGGACGGGCCATCCTTGGGCGTCGCGCCGTCCGGCACGTGGACGTGGATGTCGGTCTTCTCGAACACCGGGGGCTTGACGCCGAAGGCCAGGGCGCGCGACCGCACATAGGACGCCGCAGCCGAGATCGACTCCTTCATCACGTCCTTCAGATTGCCGGTCACGGTCATGCGCCCGCGACCCGGCATCTTGATCGCCTCGATGGTCAGGATGTCGCCGCCGAACTCGGTCCAGGCCAGACCGGTGACGATGCCGACCTGATCCTCCTCATCCGTCTCGCCGTAGCGGAACTTCTTCACCCCCGCATAGTCGGACAGCTTAGCCTCATCGACCGTGATCGACTTGGCGCCCGTCTTGGCCATCTCGCGCACGGCCTTGCGCGCCAGACCGCCCAACGCCCGCTCCAGTGAGCGCACGCCAGCCTCGCGGGTGTAATAGCGGATCAGGTCGCGGATCGTGTCTTCCGGCACGATCAGTTCGCCGTCCTTCAGGCCGTGGTCCGCCAACTGCTTGGGCAGGACGTGGCGCTTGGCGATCTCGACCTTCTCATCCTCGGTATAGCCCGAGACCCGGATGATCTCCATCCGGTCCATCAGCGGCTGCGGCATGTTCAGGCTGTTCGCGGTCGTCACGAACATCACCTGGGACAGGTCGTAGTCCACCTCCAGATAGTGGTCGCCAAAGGTCGAGTTCTGGGCCGGATCCAGCACCTCCAGCAGGGCCGACGACGGATCGCCGCGCCAGTCCGATCCCAGCTTGTCGATCTCGTCCAGCAGGACGAAGGCGTTGGTCGTCTTGGCCTTCTTCATCGACTGAATGATCTTGCCGGGCATGGAGCCGATATAGGTCCGGCGGTGGCCGCGGATCTCGCTCTCGTCGCGCACGCCGCCCAGCGACATGCGGACGTATTCACGCCCCGTCGCCTTGGCGATGGATTTGGCCAGCGAGGTCTTGCCGACGCCAGGAGGGCCGACCAGGCACAGGATCGGGCCTTTCAGGCTGCCGGTGCGGGCCTGGACCGCCAGATACTCGATGATCCGCTCCTTGACCTTCTCCAGACCGAAGTGATCCTCTTCCAGGATGTCCTCGGCCTTGACCAGGTCGATCGGCTTCTGCTTGGCCTTGCCCCACGGCACGGACAGCAGCCAGTCGAGATAGTTGCGCACGACGGTCGATTCCGCCGACATGGGGCTCATGTTGCGCAGCTTTTTGACCTCGGCCTCGGCCTTGGTCCGCGCTTCCTTGGACAGGCGCGTCTTACGAATGCGCTTCTCCAGGTCCATGATCTCGTCGCGCGCGTCGTCGGTCTCGCCCAGCTCGCGCTGGATCGCCTTCATCTGCTCGTTCAGATAATACTCGCGCTGGGTCTTCTCCATCTGGCGCTTCACGCGCGAGCGGATCTTCTTCTCGACCTGAAGGACCGAAATCTCGCCTTCCATCAGCCCATAGACCTTCTCCAGCCGCTTGGGCACATCGAAGGTTTCCAGCAGGCCCTGCTTGTCGGCGATCTTGACCGACAGATGAGCGGCGACCGAGTCCGCCAGCTTGGAGGCGTCGGTGATTTGGGGGATGGAGCTAAGGGCCTCGGGCGGGACCTTCTTGTTCAGCTTCACATAGTTTTCGAACTGCTCGACCACGGCGCGCAGCATGGCCTCGGCTTGCGAGGCATCGCCGGCTTCGTCCTCGATCTCGACGGCCTCGGCCTCGAAATACTCCTCACGGTCGGTGAAGCGGGTCAGGCGTGCACGACCCTTACCCTCGACCAGCACCTTGACCGTGCCGTCGGGCAGTTTCAGCAGTTGCAGCACCGAGGCCAGCACGCCGACGGGATAGATGGCGTCCGGCGACGGATCGTCGTCGACGCTGTTCTTCTGGGTCGCCAGCAGGATCTGCTTTTCGCCCTTCATGATCTCGTCCAGCGCCTTCACCGACTTCTCGCGTCCGACGAAGAGCGGCACGACCATGTGCGGGAAGACGACGATGTCTCTCAGCGGCAGGACGGGCAGGATTTTTGGTTCAGTCATGATGCGTACTCCTGGGCCATTGATCATCTCCGGCCCGCCGCCAGGGTCCGCCGGGCAAGAGGCCCGACCGGCGCATGACGGCCCGTCGATTCCGACGGCGTTCGGATGAGTATGTGGTTTGAAAGACCCGCGGTTCAAGCGTGACCGCGGAACGGCCCACATCTGCGTGGCCACAAGCCCTTCCGATCGCGTCGCCTTAGGTCCGCATTACGCCCGGCGGCGCTTTCGACATGGCCGCTTTACGGGGATCGGGCGTCTTCTGCCGCTCCAAGGAGATGACCATGAGCCGTTCCCACCTGCTGGCCGAGACCCTGAAACGTCCCGCTCCGGCACAGACAACCTTACAGATGGCGATGATCTTCATCGGCGCCCTGTTCGGCGCCCCGATCCGCAAGGGCCGTGCGCGATGATGCAGGGCCATGTCGAGGGCGGCGTGATACGCGCAGCCCCTCCCCGACGCTATCGTGTCGTGCCTCGCGCCAGCGGTTGGGCCGTAGCGATCAACAACGCCTGCACCCGCCCCCTGCCCGATCGCATCTCGGCCGAACGTCTCGCCGCCCGACTTCAGGCCGAGGCCGACCGCCTGAACCGCGACCAACATCGCCAAACCCAATGATTACGACCCTTGCCTCGCCACCCGCCTTCGAAGTCCTGACGATCCAGCCTGTCGGCGATCGCTGGCGCATCACCTCAAGCGACGGCCTGTTCGAAGGCGTCTTCACCGACGCCAGAAGCGCCGTCCGATGCGCCAAGGCAGAGGCCGACGCCCATCCGGGCCATGTCCTGATGCTGGCCGAACCTGCCTGATCGCCCCAGATCAAGAAAAAGGCCGGAGCGAGATCGCTCCGGCCTTCGTCATTTCAGCGTCTGTCGCCGGTTCAGGCGGCGCCGTCGGCCTTCTTCTTGGAGGCTTCCGAATAGATCAGCAGAGGCTGGGCCTTGCCGTCGATGACCTCGGCGTTGACCACAACCTCTTCGACGCCTTCGAAGGTCGGCAGTTCGAACATGGTCTCCAGCAGGATGCCTTCCAGGATCGAGCGCAGGCCGCGCGCGCCGGTCTTGCGGGTGATGGCCTTCTTGGCGACGGCGATCAGCGCGTCGTCGGTGAAGGTCAGTTCGACATTCTCCATCTCGAACAGACGCTTGTACTGTTTGACCAGGGCGTTCTTCGGCTCGGTCAGAATGGTGACGAGCGCCGTCTCGTCCAGGTCTTCCAGCGTCGCCAGAACAGGCAGGCGGCCGATGAACTCAGGGATCAGGCCGAACCGCATCAGGTCGTCAGGCTCGACACCCTTCAGGATATCGCCCGTGCGGCGTTCGTCGATCTCCTTGACCTTGGCGCCGAAGCCGATCGACGCGCCGGATCCACGCGCCGAAATCACCTTTTCCAGGCCGGCGAAGGCGCCGCCGACGATGAACAGAATGTTGGCGGTGTCCACCTGCAGGAACTCCTGCTGCGGATGCTTGCGGCCGCCCTGCGGCGGCACGGAAGCGACGGTGCCTTCCATGATCTTCAGCAGGGCCTGCTGCACGCCTTCGCCCGACACGTCGCGGGTGATCGACGGGTTGTCCGACTTGCGCGAAATCTTGTCGATCTCGTCGATGTAGACGATGCCGCGCTGGGCCCGCTCGACGTTGTAGTCGGACGCCTGAAGCAGCTTCAGGATGATGTTCTCGACATCCTCGCCCACATAACCGGCCTCGGTCAGGGTCGTGGCGTCGGCCATGGTGAAGGGCACGTCGATGATGCGGGCCAGAGTCTGAGCCAGCAGCGTCTTGCCCGAGCCCGTCGGCCCGATCAGCATGATGTTCGACTTGGCCAGTTCGACGTCGTTGTTCTTCGTCGCGTGATTCAGGCGCTTGTAGTGATTGTGGACGGCGACCGAGAGCACCTTCTTGGCGTGCGCCTGGCCGATGACATAGTCGTCCAGCACGTCGCGGATTTCCTTTGGCGTAGGCACGCCGTCGGTCGTCTTCTTGAAGCCGATCTTGTGCTCTTCGCGGATGATGTCCATGCACAGTTCGACGCATTCATCGCAGATGAAGACGGTCGGGCCCGCGATGAGCTTGCGGACCTCGTGCTGGCTCTTTCCGCAGAACGAGCAGTAGAGGGTGCTTTTGGCGTCGGTGCCGGCTGCTTTGGTCATAGACCCTTATCTCACTCCCGCGGGGCGGACCGAAATGGCCCGAAACGCGCTTCCCTCACATTGATTCCAGCACTCTGGATGCGAAGGTCTTCAAAAAATGACAATCACCCATCACACGTTCCGGAACAACCCCGAAGGCGGCAGGGGATTGTTGCAGTGCGTGGATGGATCAGTGTCGACGGGGATCAAGGCGAATGTCTGACATGGGTATTGTGCAGGATTTACGCCAGTCCACGGCAAATGGACGTGTCATCGTCGCCTTCGATTTCGACGGCACGCTGACGATTCGCGACAGCTTCACCGAGTTCCTGCGCTGGCGCGCTGGTCCGGGCGCCTGGGCGCTGGGGTTGGTCAAGCTGGCTCCGGCGCTGGCCGCCTACGCCAAGGATCGCGACCGGGGCCGGATCAAGGCGGCCTCCGTCAGGGAGTTCCTGCTTGGCGTGAGCCGCCAGACGCTGGAAGCGGAAGCCGCAGCCTTCGCCGAAGCGATCTGGCCCCGCTTCATGCGCCCCGATGCGCTTGAGGTTTGGAACGACTGGGGCCGACGCGGCGCGCATCGCGTCATCGTGACCGCGTCGCCCACGACGACCGTCGCGCCATTCGCCCGAAAGCTGGGGGCCGAGGCCCTGCTGGGCACCGAGTTCGTCTTCGACGCCGATGACCGGATAACCGGCGACTTCGCCGGTCCGAATTGTCGGGGTCAGGAAAAGGTGCGGCGGCTGAAGGCGGCCTATGGCGAAGACATGACCCTGACGGCCGCCTATGGCGACACCTCGGGCGATACCGAAATGCTGGCGATGGCCCAGCAGCCAGGTTTTCGGGTCTTCCGTCAGAAGCCCTGAGGCTCAGTTGCCGTCGGCGTCCACGTCGAACACCATCGCCTTGCCGCGTGACGTGGGGTCCCAACCCGCCTCGATCGCCGAGGCGACCGCTGTGCGGACGGCGTCGACATTGACGCGCTGCTTTTCCACGTCCGGCCGGCCGTTGGGCCGAAGCGGTGGCGGAAACTGGACGATGGCTTCGCGCTTGAAGTCCGCGTGGCGAAGGGAAACGGCCATGCCCTCCCAGACATTCCCCCCCTTGGGCTGAGGTTGGCGACGAAGCTCCCAGACGTAGCTTTCGCCATCGACATCGACCGTGCCGCTTTGATCTCGTGTGAACTGCATGACAGCTCCGATAGCACAAAATGAAAAGGGCGCGCCGCAGTGGGCGCGCCTTCTCGTCTTTCGACAGCCGTCTTAGTTGCCGGGCGTCTTCACGCCGTCGGCGTCGGCCTGTTCGCGGCGATCGTACACGTGATCCACGATGCCCCAGGCCTTGGCTTCCTCGGCCGACATGAAGTGGTCGCGGTCCAGCGTCTTTTCGACCTCCTCATACGTGCGGCCGGTGTGGTGGACGTAGATCTCGTTCAGACGACGCTTGGTGTAGCGGATGTCGGCGGCGTGCAGTTCGATGTCCGACGCCTGGCCGCGGAAACCACCCGACGGCTGGTGCACCATGATCCGCGCATTCGGCAGGGCGATGCGCTGGCCTGCCTCACCGGCCGTCAGAATCAGCGATCCGGCCGAGGCCGCCATGCCCATCACCACGGTCGAAACCGGGCTCTTGATGTATTGCATGGTGTCGTAGATCGCGAGCGCCGAGGTCACCTGACCGCCGGGGCTGTTGATATACATGCTGATTTCCTTCTTCGGATTCTCCGATTCAAGAAACAGCAACTGGGCGCAGATCAGCGACGCCATACCGTCCTCGAACGGTCCCGTCAGGAAGATGATCCGCTCGCGCAGCAGACGCGAGAAGATGTCGAAGGAGCGCTCGCCGCGGCTGGATTGCTCCACCACCATCGGCACCAGGTTCATGTTCATCAGTTCGATCGGATCGCGCATTTAGCCTTCTCGGATGCAGTGGCGACGATTCAGCGTCGTCAGCCGGTTATGGTGCATATCGCGTTCGATGACACCCTGCGCAAGACGCCCGGCTCATTCGGACTGCGCGTCTTGCTCGTTCGCCGCTGCACGACGGCCTTTTTGCAGCCGTTCCGCCACGGCGGCCTCCTGTGCAGCGGCGGATGCGCGATCAGGCTCCGCTTCATAAAGAGCTTGCAGATAGGCGCGATCCCAGTCCGTGAGGCCGGTCACGTTCTGGGAATCACCAAATAGATTCAGCACCGTGGGCTGATCGGAGTAGTCGGCGCGGGGATCGACCTGGGCCAGGACGACCATCGCGACGTAGTCCATCAAAGCCGGCAAAAGCACGCCATTGGCCTTGGTCATATCGATGACGACGGTCGCAGAGTTCAGGTCGTACCGCAGTGGCGACCTCATGCGGCTGACGTTGCGCGATGCAATCCAAGGGGGCTCTCCACCGGAGACACGGGCCGCCAGTTGACCCGTGTCTGCTGAGACTGGCAGGGAAATGTGCCACCATCGCACCGGCGCATTACTGGTTTTGAACCGTTCCAGCGCCGCCAAACCCATGTTGGTGTTGTCGATCGGAGGACGGAAGCGAAGACGCCAACCTTCCACCAGCGCCGATGCGACGCTGGGACCATCCTCTGTGGCGATGATGAGCACATTGGCCGAGCAACCAGGCTCGCCCACCCGAATTTCAAGGTCATGCGCGATCTGGCCGATGCGATCGGCAAGCATCTGACCGTAGGGCGCCTTCAATCCGGCGACGCTGACGCACAGCGGCGTATTCCATCGTCCAAGCCGAGCACCGGCGGGCGCGGTCGCGACGCGCTGAACAAACTGGCGCGCGGCCTGCCGCGGCGACTGCCCCTCGACCGTGATCTCCTCCAGATCTGTCGGAGGCGGCTGTCTCGGATCCTGCGCCTGCGCGCCTGCGGTGATGAGGGCGGCCAGAGCGACAGCGGAAAAAGACATAGAAGACATACCTGAAAAGCAAAATGGGCCCGCACTGCGGACCCATTCCACTTACAATCCAGACACCACAACCGCCAGTTACGATCGTGTAATCGAGCGGAAAATTAGCCCTCGTCCTCGTCTTCCTTCAGCAGCTCTTCCTTCGTGATCGGCTTGTCGGTCACGTCGGCGACGCCCACGATCAGGTCGACGACCTTCTCTTCATAGATCGGCGCGCGCATCTGGGCGGCGGCGTTCGGGTTCTGGCGGTAGAAGTTCAGGACGGCCTGTTCCTGGCCCGGATAGTTGCGGGCTTCCTGCAGGATGGCGGCGTTCAACTCCTGGTCCGTGACCTGGACGTTGTGGGCGCGGCCGATTTCGGCCAGCACCAGACCCAGGCGCACGCGGCGCTCGGCGATCTTGCGGTATTCGGTCTTCAGCTCGTCGTCGGACTTCTTGGCGTCGTCCTCCGGCAGGCGGCCGGCGGCCTTGTCGGCCTCGACCTGCTGCCAGATGCCGTCGAACTCGGCGTCCACCATCTTCGGCGGCAGCGGGAAGTCGTGGGCCTCATCCAGTTGGTCCAGCAGAGCGCGCTTCAGCTTGAAACGGGCGGCGCCGGCGTATTGCTGGTCCAGATTGGACTTCAGCAGTTCCTTCAGCTTGTCCAGCGACTCCAGACCGATGCGGGTGGCGAAATCGTCGTCGATCTTGGATTCGGCTTCCGCCTTAATGGCCTTCACCTTGATGTCGAAGGTGGCCTTCTTGCCGGCCAGATGGGCGGCTTGATAGTTCTCGGGGAAGGTGACCTCGATGGTCTTCTCTTCACCGACCTTGGCGCCCGTCAGCTGCTCTTCGAAGCCGGGAATGAAGCGGCCCGAGCCGATCACCAGGTCCGCGTCCTCGGCGGCGCCGCCTTCGAAGGGCTCGCCGTCCAGCTTGCCCAGGAAGTCGATCGTCAGCTGGTCGCCCTCAGCGGCCTTGACGGTCTTGCCCTTCTTGTCTTCGTAGGTCTTGGCCTGACCAGCCAGTTCCGTCAGGGCCTCGTCCAGATCGGCGTCCGACGCTTCATAGGTCGGGCGCTCCAGCTTCAGAGTCTTGGGATCGACCGGCTCGAAGTCCGGCATGATTTCAAGCGACATTTCATAGGCCAGGTCTTCCTGACCGGCGATGACCTTGTCCATGTCCGACGTCAGCTTCATCTCGGCCGGCGCGGCCGGGCGGATCTTGGCTTCGTCGAGGGCCTTTTGGCTGGTTTCGTTCAGCTCGGCGTTGATGATCTCGCCCATGAACTCACGGCCGAAGGTCTTCTTGACGTGGGCGACCGGCACCTTGCCCGGACGGAAGCCCTTCAGCTTCACCTGCGGGGCGACTTCCTTGACGCGGGCTTCGAGCTTTTCGTTCAGCTCCGCGACGGGAATGGTGACCGCGATCACGCGGCTGAGGCCTTCGTTCGACTTTTCGACGACTTGCATGGTCGGGATTCTGACGCTCTGGGGCGCATGAGCCATCGAGACGGCCGGCGCGGAATGGATAAAGCAAGAAGGCCGCCCCGTGTGGAGCGGCGCCTCGAAGCCCGCCCTTATGTCGAGAAGGGCCCGAAAGGTCAACGCGGGCGTGGTCAGAGCCGGTGGTTTCGCGGCCTTTGCGTGGCTATGTTGACCAAATGAGCCAACCCGCCTCCCCCATCGGCGTCTTCGTCACGCCCGTCACCCCGCTTCAACAGAACTGCACGACCGTCTGGTGCACCGCCACCAACAATGCCGCCGTGATCGATCCTGGCGGTTCGGTCGATGCAGTCCTGGGTGAGGTCACGCGGCGCGGCCTGACGCTGGATCAGATCTGGATCACCCACGGCCATCTGGATCACGCGGGCGGCGCAGCCGAAATGCAGGAGAAGACCGGCGCCCAGATCACCGGCCCTCAGAAGGCCGACCAGTTCTGGATCGACCGAATCGTGGAGAGCGGCCGGATGTACGGGCTGCCCGACGCCCGCCCCTTCACGCCCGACCGCTGGCTCGAAGATGGCGACACCGTCACGCTGGGCGAAACGACCTGGGACGTGCGTCACTGCCCCGGCCATACGCCCGGGCACGTCATCTTCTTCAATCGCGCGGCGCGATTCGCTCAGGTCGGGGATGTTCTGTTCAAGGGTTCGGTCGGTCGCACCGACTTCCCGATGAGCGATCCGCCGGCCCTAATCCGCTCGGTGATCGAAAAGCTCTGGCCGCTGGGCGACGACGTCACCTTTGTGCCGGGCCACGGGCCGATCTCCACCTTTGGTGAAGAGCGACGGACGAATCCGTTCGTGTCTGACGCCGCAATGCGACAGGCCCCGATCCAGCGTGAGCCGTCGGGGCCTGCCTGAGCCTGCTGATCGTGTGGCTTAGCGCCGCAGGATCATGCCGATGATGACGCCGATGCCCAATGCGTAGAGCGTGGCCTTCATCGGATTGTCCTGAATGTCTTCCTGCACGCGATGGACGCGTCCGGAAATCTTCTCACGCACCAGGCCCGCGTCTTCTCTAACGGCCTGACGGACCGACGTGGTCTTGCCAAAGCTACGGCCCTCGCCTTGGGCGAGAATTGCGTCGGCCTGTCGGTCCAGACGTTGGGTCAGGTCATCGTCCTCCAGGACGATGTCGTCGGGTGATGTCGCGCTTATCGGGGTGTTGGTCATGTCGATCTCCGTGCTTCGCTGAACAAACCGGCGTTGCGACCCATGGTTCCTTTTTGAACGCGGGCGTCCAGGGTGCGTTGGTTGATCGCAAAGGAGCCGCTCATGACCTATATCGAACCCACTCCGACCACGCCGCAACCCGAAATCCAACCTGAGCCGGCGCAGCAGCCGGAAATACAGCCTTCAGATACCCCCGACGAAGTTCCGCCGATGGAACCGGATGGTGGCGGCGAAGGTGATTCGCGGCCTTACGGCGCCGGCTGAAGTCAAACTCACGCGCGCTTGAGGATCGCGACAGTAAAACGGAGTTCCCGACGGAACCGTCACCGAGTCACTGGGTTCACTTCAGCAAGCGCAACGGCAGCACTGAAAGGAACACGATGGAAAGCCAACCCACACGCCCCTCCGGCGTTTCCAAGCGAGGTTTCGCCTCCATGGATCCCGAACGTCAGCGCGAAATCGCGCGCAAAGGGGGCGCCAGCGTCCCCAGCGAAAAACGCAGCTTCTCCCAAGACCGCAGCCTCGCCGCACAGGCCGGCCGCAAGGGCGGCGAGGCGTCGCACGGAACCAAGAAAGATGCTCACGCAGCCGACGGGCAATAGTCGGCGAAACTCGATATAAACAGGGCGGCCCATCGAACGATGCGCCGCCCTTTTTCTTGTCCGCGATCAGCCGCGCATTCGGCTCAGGCGCGCAGGACCGCCAAGGCCACGCTCGGCGCAGGAGAGGTGTCGATGCGGACGACCGTCCAGCCGGCGGCGGCGGCCATGGTCTGGATCGATTCAGGGGTGAACTTGCGCGAGCTTTCGGTGTGGATCGTCTCGCCGGTCATGAAGCGGAATGTCCGATCTCCGATACGTGCGGTCGTCGGCGCAATCGCTTGCAGATGCATTTCCATGCGCGAGGCGTCCGGGTTCCACACGGCGCGGTGAACAAAGGCGTCCACGTCGAAATCAGCATCCAGCTCGGTGTTGGCGCGGATCAGAACATTGCGATTGAAGGCCGCCGTCACGCCCTGTCTGTCGTCATAGGCGGCGACCAGGATCGCCGGATCCTTGACCAGATCAACGCCCAGAATGAACAATGCCCCCTCGCCCAGCATACGACGCGCCGCGGCCAGGAATGCTACGGCCTCGTCCGGTTGCAGGTTGCCGATTGTCGAGCCGGGGAAGAAGCCGATCCGTCGCCCCGACGGCAGGTCATCGGGCAGCGGCGCCAAATGCTCGAAGTCCCCCAGAACCGGCTGCACGCGCAGCTTTGGATAATCAGCGCGGACGCGAATGGCGGCGTCCATCAAGGCGCTCTCGCTGATGTCGAGGGGGACGTAGGCGCCGAGATCGACAGCGGCGTCCAACAAGATCCGCGTCTTCTCGCTGGCGCCGGATCCGAATTCGACCAATACGGCGTCGGGGCCGAAGTCGGCCGTCAACTCCGCCGCGCGATCGCGCAAAAGCGCCATTTCCTGCCGGGTCGGATAGTATTCGGGCAGCTCGGTGATGTCTTCGAACAGGCGCGATCCATCCGCGTCATAGAACCACTTCGGCGGCACAGCCTTTTGCGCGCGCGACAGCCCTTCGATCATATCCTTTCGAAAGGCGGCGGTTTGGGCGTCGTCCGCGGCGGCGTCTCGCGCCACGGTCCGATCTTCAGCCAGTCTCAAACCCATGAAAGCCCACCTCTGTTGGGGATAGAAGAAGTTGCGATAGGTGATGCGGTCATGGCCCGGCGGCGTGGCGAACGATCCGCCCCGCAGCACCATCTGATTGGTCATGAACTTGCCGTTGTATTCGGCGGCGGTGCCCGGCGTTGGCTGGAAGCCGGGATAGGGCGCATAGGCGCTGGACGTCCACTGCCACACTTCGCCAGCCAGGTTCGAGAATGCATCAGGCGAGGAGGCGGCGGCATGTTCCCATTCCGCCTCGGACGGCAGACGCTTGCCGGCCCACCGGGCATAGGCGTCAGCCTCGTAAAAGCTGATGTGGCGAACCGGCGCGACAGGATCGACAGGTGTACGCCCCGTCAAACCCATCACGGTCCAGTCGCCATCTTCCAGACGCCAGTAGAGCGGCGCGGTCCAGCCCTCAGCCTTGACCGTCGCCCAGCCGTCCGACAGCCACAGGTCGGAACGCGAATAGCCGCCATCCTGGATAAAGGCGATCCACTCGCCGTTCGTCACCAGATCCGCAGCCAGAGCAAACGGCTCCAGCCAGACACGGTGCGCAGGCCCCTCATTGTCGAAGGCGAAGCCCGATTGGTCATGGCCGATCGTCACCAGACCGCCGTCGAACGCCACCGTTCCACCGCGTCTGATCTGGAGCGTCTCGGCTCTGGGCTCGACCTCATAGGCGGCAGGGTCGAGCGGAGAGCGCGACATCAGGTTCAGCACATCCATCAGGAAAAGCTCCTGATGCTGCTGGTCGTGGTGCAGGCCCAGCTCGAAAAGATAGCGTTGATGGCCGCTGGTCTCGCCCTGCGCCAGCCACGCGATCATGCGGCGGTCGATCTCGCGTCGATAAGCGAGGACCTCGTCGACGGACGGCCGGGTCATCAGCCCACGCTGGTCCCGCCTGACCCGCTCGCCCAAGGCCTCACAGTAGGAGTTGAACAGCTGCTGAAATCGCGGATCGACAGGCTGGTATTCAGGATCGGACGACAGGATCATCGCCTCGAAAAACCAGCTGGTGTGCGCCAGATGCCATTTGCCGGGGCTGCAATCCGCCATCGACTGGGCGGACAGATCCTCGGCAGACAAACCTTCAGCCAGATCGATCATGCGTGAACGCACGGCCTTGAACCGCGCCACGTCAGACGTAAGCCGCGGGTCGGGCTCGGAGCGCGCATTCATGTCAGCTGTCCCGTCCGACACCAGCCCCAGCGCCTTGTCAGTGGATTGGAAACGCACCAACAAGGCCAAGGTTCCCAGAGACTTGGTGTCCGAAACCGCACATCAGCGCATGGGGCGGCCGCCATGTTTGGCGTATTCCAACCGCGCGATGGTGCGATTGTGGACCTCGTCCGGGCCGTCGGCGATGCGCAAGGTGCGGACACTCGCGTAAAGCTCGGCCAGGGGCGTGTCGCCTGACACACCGGCGCCGCCGAACGCCTGAATGGCGTCGTCGATGATCTGCAAGGCCATCCTCGGCGCAGCGACCTTGATCTGGGCGATCTCGGAGCGGGCGTTCTTGGCCCCCGCCTGATCCATCATCCAGGCGGCCTTCAGCACCAGCAGGCGGCACATCTCGATGTTGGTGCGGGCTTCGGCGACGCGCTGTTCCCAAACCGAATGCTCCGCCAACTGTTTCTTGAACGCCGTTCGGTTCAGCAGCCGCGTCACCATCAGCTCCAGCGCCCGCTCGGCCGCACCGATGGTGCGCATGCAGTGGTGAATACGGCCCGGGCCAAGCCGCCCTTGGGCGATCTCAAAGCCCCTGCCCTCGCCCGCGATCAGGTTCTCGACCGGCACGCGGACGTTCTCCAGCACGACCTCGGCATGGCCGATCGGCTTTTCGTCGTACCCGAACACCGACAGCATCCGCTCGACGCGGAATCCCGGCGTGTCGGCCGGCACGATGATCTGCGACTGCTGGGCGTGGGATGCGGCGTCGGGGTCTGTCTTGCCCATGACGATGGTCACGGCCAGATTCGGATGGCCCATATTGGTCGACCACCATTTGCGGCCATTGATGACATAGTAATCGCCGTCCCGCTCGATCCGGGTCTGGATGTTGGTGGCGTCGGACGAGGCGACCTCAGGCTCGGTCATCAGGAAGGCCGAACGGATTTCACCCGCCATCAGGGGCTTCAGCCAGCGCGCCTGCTGCTCGGCGTTCCCGTACATATGGAGCACCTCCATATTGCCGGTGTCGGGGGCGTTGCAGTTGAACACCTCGGCCGACCACAGATGCCGCCCCATCATCTCGGCCAGCGGCGCGTATTCCAGGTTCGTCAGACCCGCCCCCCCATTCTCACCTTCATGGTCGCCCGGCAGGAACATGTTCCACAGTCCGGCTTCCTTCGCGGCCGCCTTCATCGTCTCCATGACCGGCGGCTGACGGTTCGAATCCTCGCGCACCTGGGCGAAATATTCGGCTTCGCGCGGGATGACCTGCTCGTCCAGGAAGCGACGGACGCGGGCGTGCCAATCCAGGGCGCGGTCGGAATGTTTGAAGTCCATGTCGTTTCCTCTTTCCCGTTCGCGCTTCTATCGAGCGCTCGATACGAAAACGGCGCGGCCCCTGTTCGGGAGCCGCGCCGCCATAACTGGTCGTTCAGACCGGCATCAGCGCTTCAGCAGCGGAGCCAGCTTCTGGGCGATCATCATGTCGCCGGCGATCTTCAGCTTGCCCTGCATGAAGGCCATCATCGGGTCCAGCTTGCCTTCCGACAGGGCCATAAAGTCATCCCACTTCATCGAGACGGTGGCGTCGGCGGGCTTGTCCTCGTTCGTCACCGTGTTCGGCGTCGAGGCGCCGTCGATGAAGATCTTGCCCTCGTCGCCGAGGTCGAGCTTGACGGTCTTGCCGAGGCCGGAGTTGTCGCCGACGGCGCCGCGGATGTGTTCGGTGACTTGTGCGAGATCGGGCATTGGTGGCGTCTCCCTGTTGGACGTTGTGGACTACGGGTTAGCCCGCATCGGCGGGGGCGCCAAGATCACGTCGGGGAAAGGTCTGATCACTTCTCCGGATCGCCGTCTCGGAACCGCCATTTCATCACCAGCACGCCCGACGCCATCACCAGGGCGCAGGCGTTGGCGACCGTAACGGGCCAGGCCTGCGTCATGACGCCATAGACGACCCACAGCACGAAACAGGTCACCGTCAGGGAGTAGGTCTTCAAGCTGACCGACGACGCGTCGCGCTCCTTCCAGATCTTGACCGCCTGGGGCGCGAAGCTGGTGATCGAGCAGATCGCAGCCGCTGAGCCGACGATATTGGCGATCAGGTCGCTCATGCCGCGATCGTCGACATGACGTTGAGGCTAAATCTGCACATGCCGCACTCTCGGCGGCCGCCCCAATGAATGTCAGCGTCGAACGCCAGGCGGCGGCCGTCTGGCCTGGGTCACCTGTTCGAAGGCGTAACCCAGCGAAAGGATGCGCGCATCGTCCCACTTCCCGCCGAGAAAGCTGATTCCCACGGGCATTCCCCGATCAAAGCCCATCGGCACGGTCAGGTGCGGGTAGCCGGCGACGGCGGCCAGCTGGCTGGCCGATCCCTGCATGTCGTCGTCGTCCTTGGGATCGTTGGTCCAGGCGCGCGACGTGGTGGGCGCGATCAGGGCGATGACGGCGTTTTCACGCATCAATCGGTCTATTCCTTCCGGACCCGCCAGCCGAAGCGACGTCGCCCGCGCCTCCAGATAATCCGGGCTGGTCAGATCGCCCATTGCCTGGGCGCGCTCGAAGATGTCCTGACCGAACAGCACCGTCTCGCGCGGTTCGGCGGCGTTGAAGGCGATGACGTCGGCCAGGGTGCGGGTGCGGACCTGCTGCGGATCAGTCGAGGCCAGATAGGCGTTCAGATCGTGCTTCAGCTCATAGAGAAGCACCTTGAACTCAGCCGCGCCTATGACCCGGCCATCCGGGCCCTCGGGCAGGTCGACCAGAACGGCGCCGGCATCGCGCAGGGCCTTCAGGTTCTGCTCGAACACCGCCTGGGTTTCGGGCGAGTAGCTTGTCAGGAACCGCATCACCCCGATCCGCGTACCGCGCAACGCATTGGCGTCCAGCCCGGCGGCGTAATCGACCTTGTGCGCATCGGCCTCGACCGTCGCCGGATCGGCCGGATCGGACCCGGCGATGACCGTCAGCACCCTGGCCGCATCCCTGACGGTCGTCGCCATCGGCCCGGCCGTGTCCTGCGAATGGCTGATCGGCACGATGTGGGTGCGCGAGACCAGGCCCACGGTCGGCTTGAACCCGACCACGCCGTTGACCGACGCAGGGCAGGTGATCGACCCGTCCGTCTCCGTTCCGATGGCGACAGGCGTCAGCCCCAGCGCCACCGCCGCCCCGCTGCCGGAGGATGATCCGCACGGCGTACGCGCGGGATCATAGGGATTCAGCGTCTGGCCGCCGACGGCGCTCCAGCCGCTGATCGAGTCCGACGACCGGATATTGGCCCATTCCGACAGGTTGGTCTTGCCGACGATCACGGCCCCGGCGGCGCGCAGTCGCCCGACCAGCGGCGCGTCCCGTCCCGGCGCATTGTTCGCCAGCGCCAACGACCCGGCTGTGGTCGGCATGTCCGCCGTCTCGATATTGTCCTTCAGCAGGATCGGCATGCCGGAAATCGCCGACACGCCCCGGCTGGGTGATGTCGCGCTCCAGACCAGCACCGAATGGGCGCTGTCGTTCGCCCGCCCCGCCGCGACCACGGCGGACGCAGGCGGATAAGCGCCCTGCCCGGTCGCGCAGCCCGCAAGGGCCAGCGCGACCGCAGCCGCCAGACTCAGTCGGCCTTGGGTTCGGCCCGCTTGCCGATCGTGCGGTCCAGGAAGTCCAGATAGGTGCGCCATTGTTGCAGTTGCCTCGGATCGCCGCGGACGCCGTGCCGCTGGCCGGGATAGAGCATCATCTCGAACGGCACGCTCTTGGCCTGCAAGGCGTCGATGACGCGCGTCGCATTGCCGAAGATGACGTTGTCGTCGGCCATGCCGTGCAGCAGCAGCAGCCGCCCTGTCATGTCGTCCAGCCGCGGCAGGACGTCGGTGGCGGCATAGCCTTCCGGATTGGCCTGGGGCGTGGACATATACCGTTCGGTATAGTGTGTGTCGTACAGGCTCCACTCCGTCGGCGCCGCGCCCGCCAGGGCCGAGGCCAGGCCGGCGTCCTTGTCCGTCAGTGTCAGCAGGCTGAGGAAGCCGCCGAAGCTCCAGCCCATCACCGCGATATGGTCGGCATCGACGTAAGGCAGGCTCTTCAGCCATTGCGCGGCCTGGGCCTGATCCTCGACCGCCGGAATGCCCAGACGGCGATAGATGCTGGTCTCGAACGCCTGCGACCGGTCGCCCTCGCCGCGATTGTCGACGCGGAAGACGATGTAGCCCGCCTCGGTCAGCAGCTGGTTGGTCAGGGGCTGCCAGCTCTTCTGCACGCCCGCCCCGGTGCCGGGGCCGCCATAGACCTGCATCACCACTGGATATTTCTTGGACGGATCGAAGTCGGGCGGCGTGGTCATGCGCCACACCAGGGTCTGGCCGTGGCTCTGCATCGTGCCGAACTCGGGCGTGCGCAGGCGCGAGACGTAAGGGGCGAACGGATGGCTGGCGTCGAGCTTGTTCTCTTCGATCCAGCGCACGCGCGTGCCGTCGATGCGGTACAGCGCCGACTGCGTCGGCGTCGCCGGGTCGGAATAGTTGCCGACATAGGCCGTCGCCGGCCCGTTCACCGACACCGTCCACCAGCCGCCGCCCGGCGTCACCGCAACCGGATCGACCGTGCGGTTCAGATTGGCGCGGAACATCTGCTGCTCGATCGGCAGCTCCTTGCCGTCGCGCATCGAGGCGGTGAAGTAGACATCGCCGGTCTGTTCGTTGACGCCGTCCAGATGTTTGACCGGATAGTCGCCGCGCGTGATGGCCCGCAGCCGTCGCCCGTTGCGGTCATACAGGTACAGGTGTCGCCAGCCCGAATCCTCATTGGACCAGATGAACCGGCCGTCCGACAGGACGCGGAAATCGTCGTTCAGATCGACCCAGGCCTGCGCCTTCTGGCTCAGGATCACACGTGATGCGCCGGTCGTCGGATCGACGCTCAGCAGGTCTAAAGTCTTCTGGTCGCGCGACTGGCGCTGGACATACAGGGTCTTGCCGTCGCCGGACCAGTTCACCCGCGCCAGATAGATGTCGGTATTGGATCCCAGGTCCACCTTGACCCGTCCCCCGCCCTGCAGGTCGCGCACATACAGTTCGACCACCGCATTGGGCCGGCCCGCGCGCGGATAGCGTTGCTCCACCATCGTCGCGCCGCCGCCGGTGATCTCGAAGCGCGGCACGATATCGACCGGGCTCTCGTCCACCCGCGTCATGGCGATGTAGCGCTCGTCGGGGCTCCACCAGTATCCGGTGTCGCGATCCATCTCCTCCTGGGCGATGAACTCGGCCGTGGCCCAGGTGATCAAGCCCGCGCCGTCGTCGGTGATCGGCGTCTCCTTGCCGCTCGCCAAATCATAGACGACCAGATTCTGATCGCGGACATAGGAGACGTAGCTGCCCTTCGGCGACACCTTGGCGTCGATCTCGTCAGCCGGCGTCTCGGTCAGGCGGCGCACCTTGCCGTCCGCCCGGTTCGCCAGGAAGATGTCGCCTTCCAGCGGCGCCAGGATGTAGCGGCCCTGCTGGTCCCACGAATATTCGACCACGCCGCGCGCGCTGATCCGCATCCGTTCGCGCCGGGCCTTTTCGGCCTCCGACAGTTCGCCGGCGTCGGGCACCAGCGCCCGTGCGTCGATCAGCTTGTAGGGTTCACCCTCACCCGTCGGCGCGGCCCACAGGTCCTGCACATCCACATTGTCCTCACGCGAGCGCAGGAAGGCGACCAACTGGCCGTCAGGCGACAGGCTGACCCCCTTGGCCACCGGCCCGTTCAGGCTGGGGCTGGAAAACACCCGCTCGGGCGTCAGAATGTTGGAGGGCGTCTCCTGCGCAAGCGCCGAGCTGGCGGACAGGAGGATGGTCGAGGCGAGAAGAAGGGTGCGCATGGGTCGGGACGCTAGCGGTGCTTCTGCAAGCCGTCACGAGGAAATGTCGTCGCCCGGTGAAAGGCTTGTCCTTCCCTGCGAGGGGTTCTCAGATTAGAGAGACGGCACGATGACAGACGCCGCCCTCTCCCCCGCCCCCGTGAAAGCCAGTCCGTTTAACGAGCTGGAGGTTCTGTGGGTGCGCCACTGGACCGACAGCCTGTTCAGCTTCGGCGTCAAACGACCCGAGGATTTTCGCTTCCGCTCGGGCGAGTTCGTGATGATCGGCCTGCCCGGCGAAGCCAAAGACGGTGTACCGGGAAAGCCTGTCCTGCGCGCCTATTCCATCGCCAGCCCCTGCTGGGCCGAGGAGCTGGAGTTCTTTTCCATCAAGGTCGCCGACGGCCCCCTGACCTCGCGCCTGCAGAAGATACAGCCCGGCGACACCGTCCTGATGGGCAAGAAGCCGACCGGCACCCTGGTGCTGGACGCCCTGACCGGCGGCGAGCGCCTGTTCCTGATCGGCACCGGCACGGGTCTGGCGCCCTGGCTCAGCGTCGCGCGCGACCCAGAGACCTATTCCCGCTTCGGCCATGTCTATGTGATCCACACGGTCCGCAGCGTCGCCGACCTCGCCTACCGCGACTTCTTCACCCGCGAGATCCACGACGACCCTCTGATTGGGGAAGAGGCGCAGGCGCAACTGACCTACTACCCCACCGTCACCCGTGAGGACTTCGAGACGCCCGGCCGCATTACCGACCGCATCAGGTCCGGCGACTTCTTCCGCGACCTGGGCCTGCCCGAAGGGTTCGACCCCGCCCGCGACCGCGCCATGCTGTGCGGCTCCATGGCCATGATCAAGGAAGCCGGCGAACTGCTGGAGACCTATGGCCTGAAGGAAGGCTCCAACGCCGAACCGGCGGACTATGTGCTGGAGCGGGCCTTCGTCGGCTGACGACTTGGCTTGGGCGGCCTGACCCGCTAACCCCACGCCCATGTCAAAGCCTGCTCTTGTCGCCGTCGATGCGCGCATCGATCCCGCCGAATGCCAGTCCATGGCCGAGGTCCGCCAAGGCGTTGACGCCCTGGACCGCGCCTTGGTCGCCCTGCTGGCCGAGCGCCAGCGCTACATGGACGCCGCCGCCCGCATCAAGCCCGACCGCGACGCCGTCTTCGACCAGGCCCGCATCGACGACGTGGTCGCCAAGGTGCTGGTCTCGGCCGAGGCCCACAACCTGTCGCCCGACATCGCCGAACCCGTCTGGCGCCTGCTGATCGACCGCTGCATCGCCCACGAGTTCGCCACCTACGACCGGACTCGCAGCTAGGACGGCGCACGCCTGTCATCCTATCCGCGAAAAAAGTTCGGCCTAGTTTCAACCGATTAGGTCGCAGCAGCGTCAATCACCCGCCGCTCTTTCCGGGCGCCGTATAATGGGCGTCCGGTCTTTGACATCGCGACGCGCCTCGCCTGCCGAAATTGCACTTTCTTGTACTTTGCACGCGTTTTCGGAGTGCAGTGCAATTTCATCCGCTTCGCCTCAGCCCTTGAGACCGCGCAGCATCAGTTCGTGCCGATAGGCCGCGACATCGGCCAGCGCAGCCTCCAGCGCATCGCGCACCCGCTCCACAGCCGGCGCAGCCAGCTTCTGATCCACCGCTTCCGCCTCGGCGCAGATCGCCGCCAGGTCGCGCGCGCCGATGCCCGCCGCCGCGCCTCGGATCGTGTGGACCCCGTCGCGCCAGCCCTCGACCTTGGGATCCAGCATGACGGACCACAGGCCGGCCTGGTTGACGAACAGGCCCAACACCTCCTCGTTGATGGCGTCGTCCCCGCCCGTCATGCCGTTCAGCACAGCGAAATCGACCGCGCCCGTCAGATCGCGCAGCGCCATCAGGCCGCCGTCTCCTCGCCCTTGGCCAGGCGCGAGTTCCGCGACGACCACAGCAGATAGATCGCCACGCCGACCACGTTCCAGACGACGAAGCCGATCTGCGTGACCGGCTTCAGGCTCAAGAAGAAGACCAGGCAGCCGATCACGCTGATGGCTCCGACCACCGGCCACAGCGGCGCCTTGAACACCCGCTTGCGACCCGGCTCGCGGATGCGCAGCACGATCAGGCAAACACCGACCGAGCAGAAGGCCGCCAGCGTCCCGGCGTTGGCCAGCGACGCCAGTTCGTCCAGCGGCAACAGCCCCGCCAGAATCGCCACCACAATGGCGGTGAACACCGTCACCACCGCCGGCACGCCTCGGCTCGACACCTTGGCGAGGCGGCGCGGCAACAGGCCATCGCGCGCCATGCCCAGGAAGATGCGGCTCTGGCCGAACAGGAAGGCCAGCAGGACGGTCGGAAGCGCGATCACCGCCGCAGCGGCGATCCACTGGGCCGCCGTCCCCTGCCCCATCTGACGCAGAATCAGGGCCAGAGGCTCGGGGCTGCTGGCGAAGGTGGCGACCGGCCGCGCGCCGATGGCTGCGGCCGCGACCACCAGATACAATGCCGTGCAGACCAGCATGGAGCCGACGATGCCGATGGCCAGGTCACGCTCGGGCTTCTTGGTCTCCTCCGCCGCCGTCGAAATGGCGTCGAACCCGTAAAAGGCGAAGAAGATGATCGCCGCCGCCGCCATAACCCCGGTCTGGACGAAGGGCGCGCCGAATCCGTTGGGCATGAAGGGCGTGAAATGCTCGGGCTTGAACGCCGGCAGGGCGATGGCGACGAACACCACCAGCGCCGCGATCTTGATCAGGACCAGCACCGCGTTCAGCGTCGCGCTTTCCTTGGTCCCCAGCAGAAGCAAGCCCGTGATCACCCCGATGATGGCCACGGCCGGCAGGTTGATGATCCCCCCGACATGCGGCCCGGCGATCAGCGCCGTCGGCAGATCGATCCCCAGCCCGCTCAGGAAACCGACCGCATAGCCGGACCAGCCCACCGCCACGGCGCTGACGACCAGCGAATATTCCAGGATCAGGCTCCAACCCACGATCCAGGCGATCAGCTCGCCCAGCACGGCATAGGAATAGGTGTAGGCGCTGCCCGCCGTCGGCATCATGGTCGACAGCTCGGCATAGGCCAAAGCCGCGCAGGCGCAGACCAGTCCCGCAAGGCCAAAGCTGATCAACACCGCCGGGCCAGCCAACCCCGCCCCCACCCCGATCAGCGTCAGGATGCCGGTGCCGACGATGGCCCCAACGCCCAGGGCCAGCAGGTGCGGCCAGCTCAACGTCGGCTTCAGCCGCGGTCCGTCGTGCGGCGCCATCATCGCGTCGATCGATCGACGCCGGTTCCAGAAGGCCATGCTGTTTGCTCCCCCGCCGCTTGCCGCGGCTGATTCCAAGGGACCATACCCCGTCGCAGAAAGTTTGCGAAAGCGCTTGCCAACCCCCGAACCGCTGGGTAGTAGGAGCGCCCTTCGGCGATGGCGTTGGCCCGGCCGAAGACACGACGATCGGTGTGGGTGATTAGCTCAGTCGGTAGAGCAGCTGACTCTTAATCAGCGGGTCCACAGTTCGAACCTGTGATCACCCACCATCGTCGCTTCTCAAAAAAACAGGCACTCGACCGTCACGCATTTCGGCGGGCTAGTTTGCAGTCCCGAGCATGGGTTTCGAGGCCTCATAAAACGAGGATCGACAACTCGGCCAGTTCGCGCGACTGATCGCACAAGGCGCCGCCCTGGCCCGATCACTTCGCCTCTTCACCAGTTACGCCAGATGACCCCTGCTCCGCTCAAACGTATTCTGATCGTCGGGGGCGGCACGGCCGGCTGGATGGCGGCCGCCGCCTTGGCGCACGTTACGCGCGGCACCATCAAGGTCGAACTAATCGAATCCGAGGTCATCGGAACGGTCGGCGTCGGCGAGGCCACCATCCCGCCGATCCTGCTATTCAACCAACTGCTGGGCATCGACGAGAACGAATTCATTCGCGCCACCCAGGCGACCTACAAGCTCGGCATCCAGTTCCATGACTGGTTTCAGAAGGGCCAGAGTTACTTCCATCCGTTCGGAACCTATGGCACGCGCATCGACGCCGCCTCCTTCCACCAATACTGGCTACGGCTGAACAAGGCGGGGCTGGACGACGATCTGGACGCCTATTCCGTCACGACGATGGCGGCGCGCATGGGCCGGTTCAGCCGGCCTGACACCGATCCGCGCGGCGCCGCCTCGCAGATGACCTACGCCTTCCATTTCGACGCCGGCCTGTACGCCAGGTTCCTCCGTAAACGCGCCGAAGCGAACGGCGTCGTACGGCATGAGGGCAAGATCGCCGACGTACGCCTGCGCGACGGCGACGGCTTCATCCAGTCGGTGCGGCTGGATGACGGACGCGAGCTGGAGGCGGACTTCTTCATCGACTGTTCGGGCTTCCGCGGCCTGCTGATCGAAGGCGCGCTGAAGACGGGCTACGAGGATTGGACCCACTGGCTGCCGGCCGACCGTGCTGTGGCCATGCCCTGCACCCGGGTCGGCGATCCGACGCCCTATACCCAGTCGACGGCCCTTGAAGCGGGGTGGCGCTGGCGCATTCCGCTGCAGCACCGCACCGGAAACGGCTATGTCTATTGCAGCCCCTTCATCTCGGACGACGAGGCCCAGGCCAAGCTGCGCGCCTCCCTGGACGGCGAGGCGATGGCGGAACCCAACTTCCTGCGGTTCACCACCGGTCGCCGAAAGAAGACCTGGAACAAGAACTGTCTGGCCCTAGGCCTGGCGTCGGGCTTCCTGGAGCCGCTGGAGTCGACCAGCATCCATCTGGTGCAGTCGGGCATATCCAAGTTGCTGCTGCACTTCCCTGACACCGGCTTCGCCCAGGCCGATATCGACAACTACAACCGCATGATGCGGCTGGAGACCGAGCGCATCCGCGACTTCATCATTCTGCACTATCACGCCACGGCGCGCGACGACTCGCCCCTGTGGCGCCACGTGCGGGCTATGCCGATTCCCGAGACGCTGAAGCAGAAGATGGACCAGTTCCGCAGCCGGGGCCGCATCTTCCGCTACGAGGACGAGCTGTTTCAGGAGACGAGCTGGATCGCCGTGCTGCTTGGCCAGGGCGTCATCCCCGAGCGGCATGATCCGATCACGGAGACCATTCCTCTGGAGCAGGTCCAGCAATGGTTGCAGAAGATGAAGGCGATGATCCAGCAGGGCGTGGCGCGGATGCCGACGCACGAGGCCTTCATCGCCGCTAACTGCAAGGCGCCGCCGATCAACTAAACCACTCGATGCGACCGACCTGATTAGGTCTGGACAGACCGTTGAGCTCTTGGATTTCGCGCGGCGCGGCTTAAATGCCGATGCCTACCGCTGAACGGACTCCGACCTATGGCCGACTACGACTACGACCTTTTCGTCATCGGCGCCGGTTCGGGCGGGGTGCGGGCGGCGCGCCTGACGGCGCTGGATGGCAAGAAGGTCGCGGTCGCCGAGGAATATCGGGTCGGCGGCACCTGCGTCATCCGTGGCTGCGTGCCCAAGAAGTTCATGGTCATGGCCTCCGAGGTCAGCCACGCGCTCGAGATCGCCGAGGGCTACGGCTGGTCGTTCGACAACGCCAAGTTCGACTGGCCCACCTTCCTCGAAGCCAAGGATGTCGAGATCGCGCGCCTGTCCGGCATCTACGCCGCCAACCTGGGCAAGGCCGGGGTCGAACTGGTCCACGGGCGGGCGGTCCTGAAAGACGCCCACACGGTCGAGATTGTCGGCAAGGATCGCACCATTACCGCCGAGAAGATCCTGATCGCCACGGGCGGCCGCCCCTGGAAGCCGGACGAACTGCCGGGGATCGAGCACGCCATCACGTCCGAAGAAGCCTTCCACCTTCCGGAACTGCCCAAGCGCATCCTGATCGCGGGCGGCGGCTATATCGCGGTGGAGTTCGCCGGCATCTTCGCGGGCCTGGGCGTCGAGACAACCCTGATCTATCGCGGCCCCAACATCCTGCGCGGCTTCGACGACGATGTGCGCGCGCACCTGGCCGGAGAGATCGAAAAGCGCGGCATCAAGGTCATTCTGGGCTGCCAGCACGAGAAGATCGAAAAGACTGATACCGGCCTCATCAACCACCTCGAAAACGGCATGAAGCTGGAGACGGACGTGGTCATGTTCGCCACCGGCCGCATCCCTTACGTCAAGGATCTGGGGCTGGAGAGCGCAGGCGTGGAGCTGAATGAAGCGGGCGCCGTCAAGGTCGATCCCTATTCCAGGACGACGGCGGACAACATCTGGGCCATCGGCGACGTCACCGACCGGATGAACCTGACCCCCGTCGCCATCCGCGAAGCCGTCGCCTTCCATCAGACCGTCTATCGCGACAATCCCCAGCACTTCGACTACGAGGCCGTGGCCACCGCAGTCTTCAGCCAGCCGCCCGTCGGGGTCGTGGGTCTCAGCGAGGCGGAAGCCCGCCGCTCCTGCTCGAACGGCGTCGATGTCTACGTCACCCGGTTCCGGCCGATGAAATACGCCTTCACCGGCTCGGATGAGCGGGTGCTGATGAAACTGGTGGTCGACGCCGACAGCCAGCGCGTGGTCGGCGTCCATATCGTCGGCCCCGACAGCCCCGAGATGATCCAGCTGGCCGCCATCGCCGTGAAGGCCGGCCTGACCAAGGCGCAGTGGGACGCCACATGCGCCGTCCACCCGACCATGGCCGAGGAGCTGGTCACGCTGAAGGAGAAGCAGTCGGGCGCGACCTCCGCCGGCTGACGCTTGCGCTCAGGGCCTCGGCCGCTCACGGAACCGCTCGAGCAGGTCCAGCCGGGCGCTGAATGGCACGGGCGTCACGGTCGGCCCCGAATTGACGAAGTTCATCAGCCGGGTGTCACTCAGCGTCGTCGTGGGCCAGCGGGGCCGCCCGACGCCGTTGGGATCGCCCGAGCGCGCGAAGGCGGTCCAGTAGCCCATCATGGCCTCCGACGCCTTCCGGTCCCGGTCCTCGACCGGATACGGCAGGGTGTTCAGCGTGCCGAACACATAGGGCCGTTCGATCGCGTGAGTCGCGCCGCCATGCGGCTCCGGGTTCTGCGGCGACGAGATATCGAAGCGATAGAGCCAGGCCGGATGGCCCGCCTTCGTATGCAGCCGCGCCAGCATCCGGGCCGGCTCTGAAAACACCAGATCCGTGATCGCCAGCTTGTCGAACGCCTCCAGCCCGCCATAGGCCTGAACGGCGTCGGCGCGCTCGAGCCAGGTCATGTCGTCGTCGATCTGACCATAGCCGTTGCGATCCGTCGGCCGCATCCACCAGAACTCGGCGCTGTTGCTGCCGATGATGAAGGGCACCGGGGCCTGCCGCCCCGCCTTGAACGCCGCCTCAACCGTGGACGGCACGACCCGCCCGTCGATCAGCGTCAGGTCGCCGTTGGCGAAGACCGGCGGCGGCGTCAGGAACAGATCGGCCGGCGCCGCACGCAAATCCGCCGCCGTTCGCAATCCCGCGCCATAGGCCCAGACCTCGCCGCGCTCCCGCGCTGAAGGCGCGCCATAGGCGCCTTTGCGGTCCAGTGGCGTCTGCAACTCCCGGCCCAGGCCGGATTGAACGATCGCCCGGTCGAACAGACCGCGCGCCGGGGGCGAGATCATCAGCCGCGTGACGATCGCCCCGCCCGCCGATTCACCGAAGATGGTCACGTTCTTGGGGTCGCCGCCAAAGGCCGCGATATTGGCCCGCACCCATTTCAGCGCGGCCGTCACGTCCATCAGACCGTAGTTGCCCGCCGCCTCCCCCGCCGGCCGCTCGGCCGCCAGCGCCGGATGGTCGAAGAAGCCCAGCCGCCCCAGTCGATAGTTCAGCGTCACCACGACCATGCCGCGCTTGGCCAGGTTCGTTCCGTCATACAGCGGCGCGGTTCCCGACCCGTTCACCAGCCCGCCCCCGTGAATCCAGACCATGACCGGGGCGGGCTGAGCCGCGCTGATGGGCCGCCAGACGTTCAGGTTCAGGCAATCCTCGCTCATCGGCAAAGGCCCCACCCCCGGGTCGCCGTTCGGGGGCGCCTGAATGCACAGCGGACCGTAGGCCGAGGCGTCGCGCTGGCCCTGCCAGGTCGGCGCGGGACCGGGCGGTCGCCAACGTCGCTCGGCCGTTGGCGGCGCGGCATAGGGAATGTTCTTGAACGCCGCCACATCGGCATCCGCGCGTCCGTTCAGGACGCCCTGCGAAATGCGGACGGTCGGCTGGTCGGCTGCGGGCGCCATCATGAGCGAGAGGGTGGCGAAAACGCCGGCGATTGTCATGCGCGCTGATTAGCAAATTACGGCGGCCCGCCAATAAACTTGCGATCACAGTTCACGACACGTGACGAGAGAACCGATTTCGATGTGGCGCGTTATCACCAAACTGTGCGGGGTAGGCGTTGAACGAAAGAGTGAAATCAAGCGACCTGACCGTCGATCTGGGCGCGGCCTTTGAGGCTTCACCCAATCCATATGTGCTGCTCACGCCTGACCTGCGCATCGCCGAGGTCAACCAAGCTTACATAGATGTGACAGGCGCCAAGCGTGGCGACATGGTCGGTCAGCCCCTATTCTCGACCTTCGACTCGGGCCCTGGCTCGGACGCCCCGGAGAACGTCCGACAAGTCCGTGCCTCACTGGAAAAGGCGCGCGACACCCGCCAACGCGATCATCTGGCGGTCGTGCGCTTTTCGATGCCTCGAGCCCAGCCGGACGGCAGCGAGGTTTTCGAAGAGCGTCTCTGGAGCGCCACCCATACGCCCATCCTGAACGCCGACGGCGAAGTGGTCATGCTGCTTCAGCACACCACGGATGTGACGGACCTCGCGCCCGTCATCCGCTCAGATGAGCCGACCACCGCGCTGGACGCCATCGTCGGCGGCTCGGTCCTGCGTCGCGCTCAGTCGGTGCAGGAGGACAATCGTCGCCTCGAGACCGAGCGCAATCGTCTCGTTGAAATGTTCATGCAGGCGCCCGGCTTCGTCGCCATCCTGTCCGGGCCGGATCACCGGTTCCAGATGCACAACGACGCCTACAGCCAGCTTATCGGCCACAGGGATATCGCCGGAAAACCCGTCAGGCAGGCCCTGCCGGAACTGGAAGGCCAGGGCTACTACGAGTTTCTCGATAGCGTCTTCACCACAGGCGAACCCTATGAAGGCCGCGAGAGCGCGGCCCAGCTGCAGCGCAAACCCGACGGGCTGCTCGAAACCGTCTATCTCAACTTCATCTATCAACCGATCCGCGACGACGCGGGCGCGGTCGTGGGCATCTTCGTTCAGGGCCACGACATCACCGAAAACGTTCTGGCCGCCCAGCGTCAGAAGTTGATGATCGACGAACTGAACCACCGCGTGAAGAACACCCTGGCCACGGTGCAGTCCATCGCCATCCAGACGGCCCGCTCCAACACCGACCCTGCAAGCTTCGCCGAGACCTTCCAGTCGCGGATCATGGCGCTGTCGCACACCCACAATCTGCTGACGCAAAGCCATTGGGAGGGCGCCGACCTGCGCGCCATCCTGGAACATGAAACTGAAGCTTACGGGCCGACCCGCATCAGCCTGAATGGACCGCCGGTGTCGCTGGAGCCGGCCGTGGTCCTGTCTTTGGGCATGATCTTCCATGAACTGGCGACGAATGCCGCCAAATATGGCGCGCTTCATACCCCGGACGGTCGCGTCCTCATCGACTGGGGCCTGGCGGATCAGCGCGACCGGAAACTGAAGCTGAGCTGGCGCGAAATCGGCGGCCCGACGGTTACGGCTCCGGAAAGAAGAGGCTTCGGTAGCCGCTTGATTGAACGAAACATTCGACATGATCTGGCGGGCGAGATCGATCTGGTCTACGCCGCCGATGGATTGATCGCGGAACTGACGGTTCCACTGGACAGGACGGCCGCACAATGACTCAACCTCTGACCGGTCGCCGTGTCCTCGTGGTCGAGGACGAATCCCTCGTGGCCATGCTTCTGGAAACCATTCTGGAAGACATGGAATGCGTACCGATCGGTCCCGCCTCCAATGTGGACGACGGCCAAAAACTGGCTCGAGAGACGGACAATCTCGACGCCGCCCTGTTGGACGTGAACGTCGCCGGTCGTCAGGTCTTTCCCGTGGCGGAGGCGCTGAAGGAACGCGGCGTGCCGTTCGTCTTTTCAACCGGCTACGGCGAAGGCGGTTTGCCCGACGAATGGCGCGGCCAACCCACGATCCAGAAGCCTTTCACCGAAGCCGCCATCCGCGACGCTCTTATGAAGGCCATGGGCGTCGCCGAGGCCTGACCCTAACTCGGCATCCGCCGTGGCGCGAACCAGCCTTCGTCCGTTCTGTAAATGCTCCCGGCCGCTGTTAGAATATCCAGAGTGTGTCGAAGGCTTTCGGTGACGGCCTTCGCCCGTTTTGGAATCTCGAGACAGGTTTCGAGATGTTCGATTTCCAACGGCCGCCCTACTCCGCGCATCACCTCCAACACAGTCATAATTCGCGCGATTTCGTCAGACGGTAAGACCGGGCGAGAAGTGGGCGCCTCGTTCTGCATCGATGGGTGTGATTTGCGGGATTTAGGAGACTTGCCTGTCTGGTAGCCAGGTCGAAGATAACGGATCTGCCCTGCGTCTTCCTCCCCTGCTCGGCTTTGATTGAGCGCCACCAGATGTGAAATCATGGCCTCGTCACCGATATCTGAGGGCCATCCATAAGCTTGCAAAACCAACGCATCCAAACGCTGGCTCATATGCAAAAGCAGGTCCACGCAACCTGCCTGCCGGATGGTTCGATCATTTTCGGTAAGCGCTACGCCGCCCAGGATCTTTTGCATCACGTTGTACAGGCCCGTCATCGACAGGTCCGCATTTTGACCCAGCACGCGGGATCTCAGATCGTCCAGACCCTCCGCAACGGTGGCGATTTCCTCACGCAGCAATGGACTTGCGTTGGGGAATGGAAAGCGGTCGAAACACATTCCCTTAGAATAGACAGGGCGATCTTCAAGTTTTCCACCGACGGCAAGCGCCCACGCCCGATGCACCTTGGACGACAGCACGCCCAGCACGAACGGGTCGTCAGACGCAATGCAGACCAACCGATTATCTGGCAATATCGAGGCGTCGAGAAACCGGAACCAGCGATGTTTTGACGTCTCTACCGTCACAATAAAGCGCGGCGATCCTTCCAAAGCCCGACGAAGTTCTCGTCTCGGCTCGCCGAAAATCCACCAGTTTTCACGATAAGATGCTCTGTTGTTGGCGTCCCGATCCGGTTTCACCGTTTCCATCAAATGCTGCATGAAGCCGGGATGCTGTCGAATGGCCTCTTCCTGTGACCATCGGTACAGATCGATGGCTTGAAGGTCCCGCGAGCGGTCCGTCAAATCCTTGCCGTTGCGGTAGGACCTGAGAGGTATGGTCTGTCGATCAAACGACTGATTGGCCAATACCGCAGCTTTCTCCGAAGCAATCAGGAAGCCGTCTCCCATCAACTGCACGCCGCGGTAAGCCAGCATTGCGTTGGCCTTCAGGCGCACGGTTCGTTCGACCCCGCGCCCAAGCGTGAGATCGCTGCCGATATCGCCTTTGGCTTCTGAATAGGTCACGCCTTCCGCGCTCTCCTGCGCAATAGACAGCAGCCTCCCCCGCCCATTAGGAGGCCCAGCTTCTGCGACCATCATCGCCACCCTGACGGCTGCGGCGCCCCTACCTTTAATCCAAGGATGATCAGCAATGGCGAACGTCAATCGGATCGGCACGTCGCCATGAAGCCTCTCCTCAATTACGCGGCGTGAGAATGTTTGAGTGATTGAGTTCGTCGTCACAAAACCGAAACGCTGCAATGCCGGCGCAAGCATGGACTGGGTTCTAAGCGAACCAGAGAGGTCATTGAACGGACCTCGGTTCGCGGCATCATCGATGAGAATTTCCGCCGCTCGGTCCCACCAAACCGTGACGATATCGGCAGACCGAAACCGCTCTCCACGAGACGCCCAAAGCGCCTCGGCGTAGTCAGAGCCCAGTTCGTCGCGAAGATTCTTCCCCGCGATAAAGGGGGGATTTCCGATGATGAAGTGGGCTTTTGGCCATGTTGGCGCGAATGGTTCAATGTGTCGTACGCCGTCTCTCGATGATGAACAGGGGATCTGAGTTGTCCGCAAGATCGCATCGCCCTGCTCGATGACGCAGTAATTCTTCAAAACTGGATTGGACGTAAGCACTTGGCCCGAGTGCCGGTAATGCCATTGTAGATGGCCGATCCACATGACGACGGTGGCTATCCAGACGGCTTGGGGGTTCTTCTCGATGCCCATGAACTGACGTGGGCCGACCGACAATCCATCTGTCTCAAGCACGCGCTGCGAAACACCCAGCGACGCCAGTCGCTCAACAACCTCGCCCTCAAGGCCCTTCATCCTGTCCATGGCGATGGAAAGGAAGTTGCCCGTCCCGCAGGCAGGATCAAGCACTGTGATGTGGCACAAGGCGTTGTGAAAAGACTTCGCCAGCTCACAGGCCTTGCGAAGATATCCCTCCCGTTCAAGCTTATCGATTTGTACGCTCGTTGCTTCCCACTCGTCCTGCAGCACATCCATGATGGTCGCTTGAACCAACGTCTCGACCATGGCCTTTGGCGTGTAATGCGCTCCAAGCTCGCCCCTCTCCTCGGCGAACAAGGCATTTTCCATCAGCGCGCCAAAGATCGCAGGCTCGACCTTCGCCCAGTCGCAGGCCGCAGCCTGACAAAGAATATCCAGCTCAATTTCCGAAACCGCGATCGCCGCGTCTTCGGCGTACAGACCGCCATTGTACCAGAGCATGTCGCATCGAAGGACCGGGCAGTAACCCCCCGTATCCATCGTGCGGAATACCTGACTGATCGCTTTGCTGAAGTTCTGCGCAGCTCCCTGATAGCTTTTCAGGAACTCGCCAAAGGCTCGATCCGGGATCAGTTGAACGCTATCGGCAAACATGGCGAAAACGCACTGCATCACAAAGACGGCCACGCGCCGTTCCCATGCTGCCCGATGAACCGGATCGTTCGCTGCCGCTGCTTCGCACGAGAAGCGTTTTCGGAAGGACTGAACGAGGCGTCCCAGAAGCACAGCAACTTCCGTCGTTGTCTCCTCCACACGCCTTGCAGGGTCCAGCGACATGGGATCGCTCCACACGGCCGCCAGGCGCTCCCTGATCTTGGGATCGCGTAGATCCGAAAGCGCAATCCGGTAGTTTTCGCGGTCGGGATACTGGAGGTAGGTCTTTCCCATGCGGCTGAAGTCGGACCAGAGTTCAATGCTCCGCCCCACGTCGACCATGATGAGAAACGGCGGCCATTCGTCCAGCGCTCGCGCATAGCCCTTTGCCTGGGCCCGAGCCTTCTCCATTTTTCGTTCGACAACGTCGGGCCCGACCAACTTCATCTGCTGCTTGTCAGGACTGTTGGCCAACCGCTTGGCTGTCTGCTTCGCTTCAAGCACGAAACATTCGCGACGATAGCAGTCGATGTAGCCCCAATGGGAGCTGAGGTCGTCGTGACGGAACCTTACGATCCGTTCGAACCCGTAATCGGGGTCGCCGACCTTTTCGTCATTAGGAGCGGCGACACCAAGAACCCTGCAGAGTTGAATAACAATGGACTGTGCTGTCTGCCGCTCTGAAGCCGAAGCGTTCGTCCAAATCTTGATGAAGTCGTCCACATCCATAAGTCGCACCCCAGAACAAGAATGCGTCTTTCGCGTGTGTTTTAAGCGGCCACAACCGGTGATTACATTTGGCCAAGAAGGGTTGGCTTGCCTAACCAATAGGAGAGTTCAGCAGGCCGCGAGATGTCCCAAATCGCCAAATCAGCGGCTTTGCCATTTTCGATGGTGCCGATCTCACCCGACAGACCCAGCGCCCGCGCCGCCTCTCGGGTCGCGCCGGCTAAGGCCTCTTCGGGTGTCATGCGGAACTGAACGCAGGCGAGGTTGAGCGCGGTGGTCATCGAAGCGACGGGCGAGGTGCCGGGGTTGCAGTCGGTGGCGACGGCCATCCGCACGCCGTGGCGGCGCAGGAGATCGATGGGCGGCGGCTGGGTCTCGCGCAGCATCAAATAGGCGCCGGGCAACAGGACGGCGACCACGCCGGCTGCGGCCATGGCGGCGACGCCTTCCTCGGTCGCATGTTCGATGTGATCGGCGGACAGGGCTTCGTAACGCGCCGCCAGCGCCGCACCGCCGCCGTTCGACAACTGATCGGCGTGCAGCTTGACCGGCAGGCCCAGCGCACGCGCCTTGTCGAACAGGCGCGACACTTCCGCGGTCGAGAAGGCGATGGGCTCGCAATAGGCGTCGACCGCATCGACCAGACCTTCGGCATGGGCAGCAGGCAGGATGTGATCGATGGCCAGATCGACATAGGCGGCCCGGTCGTCGCGATATTCAGGCGGCACGGCATGCAGGCCCAGATAGCTGGTGCGGACACGCACTCCGCCCTCGCGCCCGATCCGACGCGCAACACGCAGCATCTTCAGCTCCGTCTCAAGGTCCAGACCATAGCCGGATTTGATCTCGACGGTGGTGACCCCTGTGGCCTTCAAACCCGCCAGACGTGTCATGGCCGAGGCGAACAGGTCATCCTCCGACTCGGCGCGCGTGGCCTTCACGGACGAGACGATGCCGCCGCCGGCCCGCGCGATCTCCTCATAGGGCGCGCCACCCAGCCGCTGTTCGAACTCGGCCGAACGGTCGCCGCCGAACACCAGGTGGGTGTGGCAGTCGATCAGGCCAGGCGTGATCCAGCGGCCGTCCAGCCGCTGGGTTTCAGCTGCCTCTACGGCCGGCAGGTCAGCGCGCGGTCCCACCCAGGCAATGCGGCCATCGGCGACGACCACGGCGGCGTCCTGTATCGCGCCGTAAGGAACCCGTCCCTCGACCATGGTGGCGACGTGGCAATCGATCAGCAGACGGTCGGCCTTCATCGGCGAGGTTCCTTGGCCAAAACGGGTGAACGGGCTGACGAGAAGCGCGCCACCAGATCGTAGCGGTCGCCGGGGAAGGTCTGCCACACCCGCGTCACCCCCTGCCCGTCCCGCCATGTCCGCCGCTCGACGCATAGACAGGCGGCGCCGGGCTTGAGTTCCAGCAGGCGGACAGCGCGGGCGTCCGCCGCGATCGCTGAGATGCGGTTCTCAGCCTCAGTCCAGGGCGCCGAGTCCAGCAGCCAGCTTCCCGGCGGAACCGTATGAAAATCGACATCTATGGCTTTAGGCGCCGCGCCGAGCGCGATGAGCCTGTGTTCCAAAGCCAGGGGCGCGCCGTCGGCGCTGTGCAGACAGGTCAGATCCAGCAGAAGACCACCCGACGCCAGTTCGATTTCGTCCTCACCATTTGGCTCGCGTTCGATCCGCTCCATCAGGACGTAGCCGTAAGCCTGCCCGCGCTCGATCACCTCGGCCCGCAGGTCGGGAATAGCCAGGACGGCAGCGTGGGCCTTGGGCTGGGCGACGAAGGTACCGGCTCTGCGTCGGCGCGTCACCAGCCCCCGCCCCGCCAGTTCCGAGATGGCCTTGGACACCGTCATGCGCGAACAGTTGTAGCGTTCAGTCAACTCATGCTCGAACGGAATGCGGTCGCCGGGCGATAGCTCGCCGGACAGGATGAGCCCCTCCAGATCGGCGTAGATGCGGCGATGAAGGCTCACCCCAACACCGCCGACAAGGCCTTGCGATAACGCGCCTCGATGCCGTCCCGCGCGATGTGGCGGCCGTCTTTCACGACCTCCCGCCCCGCGCGCCACACCGAACGGATCGAGCCCGTCGGCGCGCCAAAGATCCAGCTGTCGAGCACCGCATCGCCCGACCGTCCCGCAAAGGCGGCGCCGCTCGTGTCCAGCGATATGATGTCCGCCGACGCCCCGACGCTCAGCCCCGATGCCGTGCCTGTCGCCTGGACGCCGCCCGCCAGCGCGCGATCGAACAAGGCGCGGCCCGTCGACCGTTCAGGGTCAGCCATGACGGCGCGACTGCGCCGCGCCAGCCGCTGGCTGTACTCCAGCATCCGGAGTTCCTCTGCGACGCCGATCTGCACGTTGGAATCCGTCCCGATGCCAAACCGCCCGCCGGCACGCGTGAAATCGACCGCCGGGAAGACGCCGTCGCCCAGATTGGCCTCCGTAATCGGGCACAGGCCGACGACGGCGCCGCGCGCGACGACGCCGCGCCATTCGGTCTCAGTCACATGGGTGGAGTGGATCAGGCACCAGCCCGAATCGACCGGCGTGTTGGCAAGCAGCCATTCGACCGGCCGCGCGCCAGACCAGGCCATGCAGTCCGCAACCTCCTTGGTCTGTTCGGCGACATGGATATGGATCGGACCGTCGCCCGCCAGCGCGGGCATAGCCGTCACCTCATCCGGGCTAACGGCGCGCAGGCTGTGCGGCGCCACCCCGACCACGGCGTCGGGCAGATCGGCGGTCAGGGTCCGGCATCGCGCGACCAGATCGGCGAAACCGTCCAGATCGTTGATGAAGCGCCGCTGTCCATGCGCCGGCGGCTGTCCGCCGAACCCGGCATGGGCGTAGAAGACCGGCAGCAAGGTCAGGGCAATGCCCGTCGCCTGCGCCGCCGCCACGATCCGCGCGGCGACCTCGGCCCGGTCCGAATAGGCCGCGCCCGACGGGTCGTTGTGCAGATAATGGAACTCGGCGACGCGGGTGAATCCGCCTTCCAGCATTTCCACGAAGGCCAGGGCGGTGATGGCCTCGATCTCTTCCGGCCCGCCCCCATCCAGGAAGCGGTACATCAACTCGCGCCACGTCCAGAAGTCGTCGTCCGAAGGCCCGCGCGCTTCGGTCAGGCCCGCCATGGCGCGCTGAAAGGCGTGGCTGTGGACATTGGCAACGCCCGGCAGGGCGACACCGCCCCCCTCGTCCGCAGGGCTGCGCGCCACGCCGGTTTCCAGACTGGCGATCCGCCCGCCCGCCACACCGATGCGGACATCGCGCGCCCAGCCGTTCGGCAAGAGAGCCGCCTCGAACCAGAGGGTGCGATCCACAGGCTGCGGCTGAAGGGTCACTGGACAGGTCCGTGTCGTTGCGATCAATATGTCTAGACATACCACGATGGATCGATTTGGCGAGGGAGGCCGAACGGATGCAGGACTGGCTGACCGTCCACGAAGGTTCGGCGCCGCTGGTGATCGGCCTGCCGCACACCGGAACGGATATTCCGGCTGCCATCGAGGCGCGGATGGCCTCGCCCTGGCTGGCCCGCAAGGATGCGGACTGGTGGGTGGATCGGCTGTACGACTTCGCGATCGATATGGGGGCCACCCTGGTGCGAACGGGCGTGTCTCGCAGCGTCATCGATGTGAATCGCGATCCGTCGGGCGTCTCCCTCTATCCCGGCATGACCACGACCGGCCTGTGCCCGACAGAAACCTTCGACGGAGAACCGCTGTATCAGGCAGGTCAGGAGCCCGACGCGGCCGAAACGGAGGAGCGACGTGCGACTTGGTTCGATCCCTACCACGCCGCCCTGCAGGGCCAGTTGGAGCGACTGCGCAGCCGAGGTCCGGTCGTCCTCTACGACGCCCATTCGATCCGGTCTGTCGTGCCGCGCCTGTTCGAGGGCGAACTGCCGAAGTTCAACATCGGCGACAACGACGGCGCCACCTGCGCCAGCGAGCTGACGCAGGCTGTCGAAGAAGCCTGTGCCGTCAGCGGCAACAGCGTCGTCGTCAACGGCCGCTTCAAGGGTGGCTGGACCACGCGCCATTATGGCCGTCCGGAAATCGGCGTCCACGCCATTCAAATGGAACTGGCGGACCGGGGCTACATCCTCGATCCCGCCGGCCCGGTGTCGCCCGACAACTGGCCTAGCCCCTATGAGCCCGACCGCGCCGCGCCGATGCGCGGCCATCTGCGCCGCGTCCTGACCGCCTGCATCGCCTTCGCCGAGAGCTGACTATGAACACGCCCAACGCCCGGATCGTCCGCAGCCCGCGCGGCCCAGAAAAGACCGCCAAGACCTGGGCCGCCGAGGCGGCCATGCGCATGCTGATGAACAACTTGGATCCCGAGGTGGCCGAGCGGCCCCAGGACCTCGTCGTCTATGGCGGCATTGGCAAGGCGGCGCGGGATTGGGCGGCCTTCGACAGAATCGTCGAGACCCTGCAGGCGCTGGAGGTCGACGAGACCCTGCTGGTTCAATCCGGTAAGCCGGTCGGCGTCTTCCGCACCCATGCCGACGCCCCGCGCGTGCTGATCGCCAACTCCAATCTGGTGCCGAAATGGGCGACCTGGGAGCATTTCAACGAGCTCGATCGCAAGGGCCTGGCCATGTATGGCCAGATGACCGCCGGCTCGTGGATCTACATCGGCACCCAGGGCATCGTCCAAGGCACCTACGAGACCTTCATGGAGGCCGGCCGCCAACGCTACGGCGGCGACTGGTCCGGCAAATGGATCCTGACCGCAGGTCTTGGCGGCATGGGCGGGGCCCAGCCCCTGGCCGCGACCATGGCGGGCGCATCCTGCATCACGATCGAATGCCAACGCAGCCGCATCGAGTTCCGTCTGCGCACGCGCTACGTCGACGTCATGGCCGAAAGCCTGGACGAGGCCCTGGCGCTGCTGGAGCAATCGTTCCGCGACAAGAAACCCTTGTCGATCGGCCTGTTGGGCAATGCAGCCGATCTGTTGCCTGAAATGGTCCGGCGCGGCATCCGGCCCGATCTGGTCACCGACCAGACCAGCGCGCACGATCTGATCAACGGCTATCTCCCCTCGGGCTGGACCGTCGCGGAGTGGGAAGACAAGCGCGTCAGCGATCCAAACAGCGTCGCCGCCGCCGCGCGCACCTCCATCGTCGCGCATGTGAAGGCCATGCTGGACTTCCAGGCGATGGGCGTGCCGACCACCGACTACGGCAACAACATCCGTCAGGTCGCCTTCGACGCGGGCGTGACGAATGCTTTCGACTTCCCCGGCTTCGTGCCCGCCTACATCCGCCCGCTGTTCTGTCGGGGGATCGGTCCGTTCCGCTGGGCGGCGCTGACCGGCGATCCGGAAGATATCAGAAAGACAGACGCGGCGATGAAGCGCCTGTTCCCCGACAACGCGGGTTTGCATCGCTGGCTCGACATGGCGGGCGAGCGCATTGCCTTTCAAGGCCTTCCCGCCCGTATCTGCTGGATCGGATTGGGTGACCGCCACCGCGCCGGCCTGATGTTCAACAACATGGTGGCGTCGGGCGAACTGTCCGGCCCCATCGTCATCGGCCGCGATCACCTGGACAGCGGTTCGGTCGCCAGCCCGAACCGCGAGACCGAGGCCATGATGGACGGATCGGACGCCGTTTCCGACTGGCCTCTGCTGAACGCCCTTCTGAACACGGCCTCGGGCGCCAGCTGGGTGTCGCTGCACCACGGCGGCGGCGTCGGCATGGGCTATTCCCAGCACTCGGGCGTCGTCATCGTCGCGGACGGGACCCCGGAGGCCGCCCAACGGCTTGAGCGGGTGCTGTGGAACGACCCCGCCACGGGCGTCATGCGTCACGCCGACGCTGGCTACGACATCGCCCGTGCGGCCGCGCGCGAGCACGAACTGAACCTTCCGAGCCTGAAGGCCTGAACCATGACCGCGATCACCCTCGGCCAATCGCCTCTCACCCTGGCGGAGCTTCGTGCGGTGCTGGAGGGCCCCGCTACCGTTTCACTAACGCCGGCCGCCTGGGCCGATGTGGACAAGGGCGCAGCGACCATCGCCGCCATCGTCGCCGAGGGGCGCACCGTCTATGGCGTCAACACCGGCTTCGGCCTGCTGGCCAACACGTCCATCGCGCCTGAAGACCTGGAGACGCTGCAGCGTAATCTGGTTCTCAGCCACGCCTGTGGCGTCGGGCCGCTGCTGCCGGATTCGGTGACGCGTCTTTTGATGGTGCTGAAGATCGCCAGTCTGTCGCGCGGCGCCTCGGGCATTCGGCGCGAGACGCTGGAGGCCCTGATTGCCCTGGTCAACGCGGACGTCCTGCCCTGCATTCCATCCAAGGGATCGGTCGGCGCCTCGGGCGACCTGGCGCCGCTGGCCCATATGTCCTGCGTCCTTATCGGCGTGGGCGAGGCGCGGCTGAACGGCGAGACCTTAGAGGCCGAAGCGGCTTTGGCGAAGGTCGGCCTGACGCCGCTCACGCTGGGCCCGAAGGAAGGTCTGGCTCTGCTGAACGGCACCCAGTGTTCGACGGCGCTGGCCTTGGCAGGTCTGTTCGCGGCAGAGGCGGCGTTCGCCGCCGGCATCGCCGCCGGGGCTCTGTCGGTCGATGCCTTGAAGGGGTCCGACGCGCCGTTCGATCATCGCATCCACGCCCTGCGCGGTCAGCCCGGCCAGATCGCCGTCGCCGCGCGCCTGCGCGAACTGATGGCGGGCTCCGCCATCCGCGACAGTCACCGCGACGACTGCTCCAAGGTCCAGGATCCCTACTCCCTGCGCTGCCAGCCCCAGGTCATGGGTGCGATCCTCGATGTGCTGACCAACGCCGCCGCTGCGCTGGCGCGCGAGGCCAACGCCGTGACCGATAATCCGCTGGTCTTCATCGAGGATGGCGACGTCATTTCGGGCGGCAACTTCCACGCCGAACCCGTTGCTTTTGCTGCCGATCAGATTGCCATGGCTCTGTGCGAGATCGGCAATATTTCGGAACGCCGCACCTCGATCCTGGTGGATCCCAAGATGAGCGAACTGCCGGCCTTCCTAGTCAAGGAAAGCGGGCTGAACTCCGGCTTTATGATCGCCCAGGTGACGGCGGCCGCCCTGATCGCCGAGAACCGCATGGTCGCTCATCCGTGCAGCGTCGACACCGTGCCGACCAGCGCCAATCAGGAAGATCACGTCAGCATGGCCACCCACGGCGCGCGCCGCCTGCTGGATATGGCCGAGAATACGGCGACGGTGGTCGGCATCGAGCTTCTGGCGGCGGCGCAGGGATTGGAATTCCATCGGCCGCTCACCAGCTCGCCGGCGCTGGAACGGGTCTTCGCCATCGTCCGCGAGGCCGCCGCCCCCTACGCCAACGACCACTATTTCGCCCCGGACATCGCTCGCGCGACCGACGCCGTGCGCGCCGGCCGCTACCGAACCTTCGCGGCGGACCTGCTGCCCTCGGCCTGATCCGGCTCAGCCGCCAAGAACGCCCAGGTGTTCCAGCAGGATGGCCGTGCCCAGACCGATCAGGGCGATGCCGCCGATGATCTCGGCCGTCTTGCCGAAGCGCGTGCCCACGGCCTTGCCGATCAGCATGCCGATCGTAGTCAGGATAAAGGTGGTGAAGCCGATCGAGGCGGCGATCACCCAGATATTGGCCCCGATGAAGGCCAGCCCCACGCCGACGGCCGCAGCGTCGATGCTGGTGCCGACCGCCGTCGCCACAAGCGCCCAGGGGCCGGACCGGCGCGGCGCCTCATCCTCGTCCGCGCCCCGCGGCTGGACGCCTTCCCAGATCATCTTGCCGCCGACGATCAGCAGCAGGGTGAAGGCGATCCAGTGATCCACCTTTTCGACCAGGCCGGCGGCGATGATGCCCAATCCCCAGCCGATCAGGGGCGTGATCGCCTCGATGATGCCGAAGACCAGGCCGGCCCTGACGGCGTCCTTGACGGCGGGTCGATGCGACGCCCCGCGTCCGACGGCGGCCGCAAAGGCGTCCGTGGACATGCTGAGCGAGAGAATGGCGATGGCGCCTGGGGTCATGAAACAGCACTCGACCGGACGCGTGACAGCGGTCCTGCACCGGCCGGTCGCGGCGTCAGGACACGCTGGTCTCGCTAGGCGGTGGTTCCGCTGATCGCGCCACGCGCCAAAGCGCGAGTATGTTGACGCGATCCCGACGACGAACGCCGGAAGCTACTCCCCAACAGGAGGCGGCTCTCTACACGCCGCCTCCCGCGCTTGGCAACCTCACAGGTCGATCAGCCGCCCGACTTGGGCGCCATGACGACGGGCGCATCATCGCGGGCCGAGGTCGATGCGCCGGCCGGTTGGCGCTCGACCGTCAGGGCGTAGGCGCCCATCTGATTGGGTCCATAGGCGCGGGCGCGCACGACGTACCAGCCGTCGTCCGGCGCGGTCCAATCCAGCTTGGCGTGCGCGTCAGACAGGCTGTCGTCATCTGTGGCCAGGCTGGTGAAATCGCCGTCCTCGTCTTCCTTGCCCAGGTCGATGAAGGAGTCGAAGGCGTTCGACACCATCGTCAGACGCAGCTTCTCGTCCTTCTTGGCCTGGAAGCGGTAAGCGTCGAAAAAGGCGCCTTCGTCGCTGAGCGCGGCGCTGTTCGACAGGGTACCACGCACGGTCGACCCGATCAGCAGGCTGCCGGGCTTGGGCTCTGGCCCCCGATCCAGCAGCTCCAGCGAATAGAGGCCCTTGCCCTCCGCATCCAGCGGCATGGCGCGGACCACATAGTTGCCGGCCGACGGCAGGGTGAAGTTCAGCCTTGAGTCCGTGCCCTCGGCCAGGCCGTCGTCATCGCTGGCCAGGGCCTCGAACTCACCGTCGGCCTTGCCGATCTCCAGATAGGCGTCGAAGTCGCCGGACCGCAGGATCGCCTGGACACGCTGACCTTCCGTTCCGGCAAAGGCATAGGCGTCGTAGCGTTTGGCGTCGTCGCCCTGGGGATCCTCGTCGGTGATCTCGCCTTGCACGGTTTGACCCAGGGTCGCCGTGGTCGGCGGCGGCGGCGGTGCGGTTTCGGTCAGCTTCAGCGTATAGTCGCCCTCGGCCTCGTCGCTGAACCCGCGCGCCTCGATGATGTAGTCGCCGTCGGCGTCCAAGGTGCGCGCAATGCGGGCGTCGGTGCCCGAGCCGGCGCCGTCGTCGTCCTCCGCCAGAACGGTATCGTCCGAAGCGCGGCGAAGCGTCAGATAGGCGTCGAAGTCGCTCGACTTCATCTCGATGGCGACGCGCTGGCCGTTCGTTCCGGTGAAGCGATAGGTCTCCGCGCGCTGGCCGCCGTCGTTCATGGCGCTGTCCGAGCCCAGTTCACCCTTGATCTCGTCACCGATCGCGATGGGTTTCGACGGCGGCGCGGGCGGCGCCTCGGCCAGGCCCAGGTCGTAGCGACCCAGCCCGTCTTCCAGCGACGTGGCCCGAATCACATATTCGCCGGCCGTCGGCGCCGTGAAGGTCAGCCGCGAATTCAGCCCGCCGCCGGGGGCATCGTCGTTGGAATTGATCTCGACGAAATCGGGACCGTTCATTCGTCCCACCCGCACCAGGGGATCGAAGGCCTCGGAATCCAGCGTCACGACAAACCGATCGCCGGCATTGGCGCGGAAGGCATAGGCGTCATAGCGGCCGCCGTCTTCCTGCTCGGGATCGCGGGCCGTCAGTTCGCCGCTCTGGGTCGCCCCGACACGAATGCCGCCGGGTCGTGGCGCACGCGGCGGCGCCGGGCGTTCCTGCAACGACAGACGATAGTCGCCGCCGTCCAGTCCGCTCAGCGTCCGGGCTCTCAGAACATAGGTCCCCGCCTGCTCCGGCGTGAAACGCAGCCGCGCATTCGTGCCATCCCCCAGTCCGTCGTCGTCGAACGCCAGCGGCTCGCCTGCCGCGCCGTCGGCATAGACTTCCAGATAGGCGTCGAAAGCATCCGAGCTCAGCGTGGCTTCCAGCCGCTGCCCCGCCCGCGCCTCGAACCGAAAGTCGTGATAGCGATATTCGTCATCCGCCGCCTTGGCGTCGCCGTCCGTCAGGGCGCCGTTCGCATTGGCCCCGATGCGCAGCGGCTGCGCGTCCTGGGCCACGGCCGGCGCGACCGCCCACAAGAGGGCCAGGGTGCTGACAGCGGCGGCGAGCGACGGACGGTTCATAAATTCCTCCAGCATAGGCTGCGGATCATAGACGCCGAACCGTGACGGCTGTAAATCGCCGCCATCCTGATTTCCCGCCAGACGGAGCTGCCATGTCGGCCCAATCCACGCCTGCGACCCTGATCGACGGCAAGGCCTTTTCGGTCGCCCTGGTGGAGCGCGTCGGGGCGGCCGTCGCCCGGCTGGAGGCGGCACACGGCGTCAAACCCGGCCTGGCCGTCGTCATCGTCGGCGAGGATCCCGCCAGTCAGATTTATGTGCGCAACAAGGGCGAGACGACGCTGCGCGCCGGCATGCGCTCCGACACCCACCGTCTGGCCGAATCGACGCGCCAGGATGAACTGCTGGCCCTGATCGCCCAGTTGAATGCGGATGCCGACATCCACGGCATCCTGGTGCAACTGCCCCTGCCCGCCCACATCGATGCGACGGTGGTTCTGGACGCTATTTCGCCGGACAAGGATGTGGACGGCTTTCACGTCGTGAACGCCGGTCGTCTGGCCGTCGGCCTGCCGGGCCTGGTCCCCTGCACCCCCTTGGGCTGTCTGATGCTTTTGAAGGATCAGCTCGGCGATCTGTCGGGCCTGAACGCCGTCATCATCGGCCGCTCCAACATCGTCGGCAAACCGATGGCGCAACTGCTGCTGGGCGAAAGCTGCACGGTCACCATCGCCCATTCGCGCACGCGGGACCTGCCCGAGGTCTGCCGCCGGGCCGACATTCTGGTCGCCGCCGTCGGTCGGCCCGAGATGATCAAGGGCGACTGGATCAAGCCGGGCGCGACCGTCATTGACGTGGGCATCAACCGCGTGCCCTCGGCCGATGCCGTCAAGGCCGCAGAGGGCAAGACCCGCGTCGTCGGCGATGTCGCTTTCAAGGAGGCGGTCGAGGTCGCAGGTCGCATCACCCCGGTGCCGGGGGGCGTCGGGCCGATGACCATCGCCTGTCTGCTGGCCAACACCTATTCGGCCGCCTGCCGCCTCAACAATCTCCAACCGGAGCCATTGGACGCTTGATGCATTCATTGGGGCGGTGAATAGTCCCGCTGAACGGCGCTATCGCCGAACGGGAGATGTCATGGTCCGCTTCAACGCTCGCGCCGTCGCTATGACCGGCGCTCTGATGATCGTCCCCGCCGTGGCGGGCTGCGGCTACAACACCATTCCAACCAAGCAGGAACGCGCCGAGGCGGCCTGGGCCGATGTGCAGAGCCAGTATCAGCGCCGCGCCGACCTTATTCCCAATCTGGTCGCGACCGTTCAAGGCGCCGCGATCCAGGAACGCACGACCCTGACGGACGTCATCAACGCCCGCGCCCGCGCCACCTCGGTCAACGTCTCGGCCGACGACCTCGATAATCCGCAGGCCTTCCAGCAGTATCAGGAAGCCCAGGGCCAGCTGTCCGGCGCCCTGTCGCGCCTGCTGGTCACGGTCGAGGCCTATCCGCAGCTTCAGGCCAACCAGAACTTCCTGACCCTGCAGTCCCAACTGGAAGGCACCGAAAATCGCATCCAGATCGCGCGCCGCGACTACAATGAGGCCGTTCGCGACTACAACACGACGCTTCGCACCTTCCCGCAGGTGATCTGGGCCAAGACCCTGCATGGCGGGTCGCAGCCGATGCAGTTGTTCACCGCCACCGCCGCCGCCCAGTCGGCGCCCCAGGTCAACTTCAATCTGAACGCCCCGCCCGCCAACGCCTCGGCGCCCGGCGGCGGCGCTCCGGCCGTGGCGCCGGGCGCGACCCCGCCCGCCCAGTGACAAACCTTCAAGCGGCGGCGCGGCGTTCGCCGGGCGTCGCCGCCCTCCTTTTCAGCCTTGTCATCGCCTTGCTGCTGGTCCTGCCGGCGGCGGCGCAGAGCAAGATCGACTTCCCGCCCCTGACCGGCCGCGTGGTCGATCAGGCCAATCTGCTCGATCCGGCGACGGAACAGGCCCTGACGGAGAAGCTCGCGGCGCTTGAAGCCAGTTCGACCGACCAGTTGGTCGTCGTGACGGTCAACAGTCTTCAGGATCAGGAGATCGAGGACTACAGCTATCAGCTGGGTCGCGCCTGGGGCATCGGCCAGAAGGAGAACGACAACGGCGCCCTGCTGATCGTCGCGCCGAATGAACGCAAGGTGCGTATCGAGGTCGGCTATGGGCTGGAGCCTATCCTGACCGACGCCTTCTCGTCCCAGGTCATTCGCGACGACATCCTGCCGTCCTTTCGCGACGGCGATTACCAGGCGGGCGTAATAATGGGCGTGAACGCCCTGATCGCCCAGTTGTCGCTCGACCCGGCGGAGGCGCAAGCGCGCGCCCAGGCCGCCGCGGCCGAGCAAGCCGACACCAAGGGCGACTCGATCATTCCGCTGGTCATCATCGCCGGACTTTTCCTCATCATCTTCTTGATCGCCATGCGGTCTGGACGCGGACGACGCAGCAATGTCAGCTCGGTCCTTCTGTGGGCGGCGTCAGAGGCGCTGCGGAACTCCGGCAGAGGCGGCGGCGGTTGGGGCGGCGGCGGCGGCTTCGGCGGTGGCGGGTTCGGCGGCGGAGGCGGCAGTTTCGGCGGCGGCGGCGCCTCGGGGGGATGGTGATGCAGATCACGGACAACGACCGCGCCCGCATCGCCGAGGCCATAGAGGCGGCCGAGGCTCAGACGTCGGGTGAAATCTTCTGCGTCGTGGCGCGTCGGGTCTCGACCTATGTGGACGTCAGCCTGGCCTGGGCGGCGGCGATGGCGCTTTTGGCTCCGATCGCCTTCGTTCCGTTCGTGCTGGATCTTCGCTGGCCCAGCGACGGCTGGGAGGCGGCCCACCAGGCCGCGCAGGACGCCACGACGGCGCAGGCTTTGGGCCTTTACGCCCTGTCGCAGGCCGTCGTCTTCGTCGGCGTTTTTCTGATGACCCGTATCCCGGCCGTGCGCCGTCTCGTGACGCCCGCCGGCGTCAGGCGCGGCCGCGTCAGGGAGGCGGCCTTGCAGCAGTTCCTGGCCCAAGGCGTCCATGTCACGCGGGAACGCACGGGCGTCCTGATCTTCGCCGCCCTGGACGAACATCAGGTCGAACTGATCGCCGATGAGGGCATCTACGAAAAGGTCGATGAGGACGCCTGGGCTCAGGCCGTCGCCGTCGTGACCCGCGAGCTGCGCGCCGACCGCCCCGTCGATGGCTTTACCGCCGCCATCGGTCTGTGCGGCGAGGTTCTGGCCCGCCACTTTCCGCCGCGCGCGGACAATCGCAACGAGTTGCCCGATCATCTGATCCTGCTCTGATCGTCGCATCGGGGTCGCATTCGCGCGCCAGAAGGCCTAGCCCAAGGTCAACGTTCAACCAATCGCCAGTTCATGCCTCGCCTTCTCACCTACAACGTCCACCGCTGCGTCGGCACGGATCGGCGCCTGGATGTCGGCCGGATCGTCGCCGTCATCGCCGAGTTCGAGCCGGATATCGTCTGCCTGCAGGAACTGGATGTCGGCCGCGCGCGCACGGGCGGAGTCGATCAGGCCGAGGCGATCGCCGACGGTCTGGCCATGACCTCACGCTTTCACCCGGCGATGCGGGTCGAGGCCGAACAGTACGGCGACGCTATCCTGACCCCGCATCCCGAACGGCTGATCCGCGCCGGCGCCCTGCCGACCGTGAGCGGCATTCCGGGCCTGGAACCGCGCGGGGCGATCTGGTCGGAAATCGAGATCGACGGCACGGCCGTCAACGTCATGAATACCCACCTGGGCCTAGTCCCACGCGAGCAGCGGCTTCAGGCCGCCGCTCTGGCCGGGTCCGGCTGGGTCGGCGCATGCGAGGGACCGATCCTGTTGGCCGGCGATTTCAACGCCACCTCCATCACTCGCCCCTATCAGACCCTGTGCCGCAGCCTACAGGACTGCCAGCGTCAGTTGGGCCAGAAGCCCAGCGTGAAGACCTTCCCGTCCGCCTTCCCCGCTATCCGCATCGACCACTGTTTCGTCAGCCCGCATATCCGCATCCGCGCAGTGCAATCCGCCTTCTCGCCCCTGGCGCGCGTGGCCTCGGACCACCTGCCGCTGATCGTCGATTTCGAGGTCGTTCAACCCGGCGCGTGACCGCCCTCGGACGCGGGGCGGGTGCGCTGCGAACGGTTCAGACGCTTCCACGGGCGCCAGGCGTCGCTGGACGACGTGGGGTCGCCCAACTGCCATTCCGCAAACATCCGCTGGATACGCGTCGGGGGCTCTGAACCCAACGGCTTCAGTCGATCGGTTTCGAAGTTGCAGATCGCCTGTCCCATTGAGCCGAAGACGCCCTCGACCGCGGCATAGTCCTCCGTCGCGACGCCCAGCCAATGGGCGATCGTCCGGTGACGGTACGCCGTAATGAAGGCCCGACCCGCCGCATCGACAGGCTCGGCGGCGATGTCGCATTCGGTATCCAAGCCCATCGACCGGTTGTTCAGATTCGTGGACCCGATCCTGAGCAACCGATCATCAATGATGGTCACCTTGGCGTGGACGATGATCCGGTCGCCGTCGGCGGTCAGCGGGGCGAAGGCGAAGAAGCGGTTGTATTTGTCCGCCTGCTCCAGCCGATGAAGCACCTCGGCCCGGGCCGTGTCCATGGTCATGCTGTCGAACCAGCTCGGGCTCTTGGCGGTCGAGATGACGATGACCTGCGGCCCCTCCACCTCGGCTAGTCGTTCGGCCAGCGCGGCGGCGATGACCGGCGAGGTGAAATACTGGTTTTCGATATAGATCAGCCGCTTGGCGCGCCGGATGGATTCCAGGTGCAAGGCCTCGCTCTCGCGCACCTCGTGACGCCCCGACCATTTCGGCTCTGTGCGGGCGATGCCGACGGGCACGTCGGTCATCTGCACCGGCACGCCGTCGGGCCAGGGATCGTCCTCGACCTCATCCGGGATAGTGCGCTCCCACGTCGCCTTGAACCAGCGTTCGCGCGCCAGATCGCCCAGGGCTCGCGCCGCAGGGCCGTCCATCACGCTCATCACCTCGTGACGCGCCTTGCAGATCAGGCCGCTAGGCAGGGCGCGGCGCGGGTCGCCGTCCAGATGTTCGTCGGAATCCCAGCGATCGGTCGAGATGTCGCCACCGCCGCAGAAGGCCACCTTGTCGTCGATGACCACCACCTTCTGGTGATGACAGGCGCCGATAGGACCGGGGGAATCGAGCCGGAACTCCACCATCCGCTTACGGAACCAGCGCTGCGCCTTGTGCGGATAGAAGCCCTGCGACGCGGCGATCAGCAGCGGCGATTTCCAGATGAGCAGTCGCACATCCAGGTCCGGCTTTTTCTTGACCAGCATCCGCAGCTGGCGACCGATTTCCGCCGACTTGTCGCCGGGCCGCGTTTCCGGATCCAGATGGGTGCGTGGATCGAACTGCCATCCCAGCAGCACGATGGAGCGTTGGGCCTTGTGAATCGCGGACGACAGGGCGTCGAAATAGGCCTCGTTTTCCATCAACACCGAAAAGCGGTGCGCGACGGCGGACGTCCACAGGGCTGGCCCCTGCTCCAGCAGACTGCCTTCGTAACTGTCGCCGGCTAAAGTCATGCGACCTATCTGTCTGATTCGCGTGACATGGTGTCGAAGCGCCTGCATCCTCCGTTCCACGCGCGTGTCCTTCGGTCAATCTTTCAGGGCGGGATTGTGACGTTCGCCGATTTGGCGCATAAGGAGCGTAGCCATACAGGCTGCGAGGGAGGGTAGAATGCAGGCGCTTGTCGAACTGATCGCTGGCTTCATCGCCCTGCTGGCCGCCGCCGTCCTGACGCAGTTCGGCGTCGACACCCACAACCCCAACCACGGCGACCGCGAAGTGCGCCGTGTGGTGGAGTGCCGTGACACCGGCTCCAACGCCACGCTGCTGTCCGAATCCAAGCGCGACTGCTGAACGCTGCGGCGCTTTGCGCGCTGCATGACGCGGTTCATCGACAGGTTGCGGACTTGAGTCGGTTTCGTCCGCATCGATCATGCTCTAGGGTTTCCTCGGCGCTGTCGGACGCCCGCGTAGAGATCGAGTTTTTGAGCTTATGAAGTCTCCCAAACGGCCGCCGCTGAAGCTGACCGACGACGAGGCCGCCGCGCCGGTCGATCTTTCGGCCTCCGATGAAATGTCGGTCCAGGAGGCGACACCGTCGCTCGATCCGATTCCCGAGCCTGACTTCGAGATCGTGCAGCCGACGTTCGAGCCGCCGATGTCGGAGCGCCGCCGCCGTCGCCTGCTGGAAGAGCAGCGGCAGGCCGAAGAACGCGCCCTTGCCGCCGAAAGGGGCGCCGCCCCTGTCAATGCGGAAGCGACGACAAAGACGCCTGTCGATATGGCGGTCACCGCCGGTCAGCCGCCCGCGCCGTTCGAGCTGTCCAAACCGCCGGCTGTGAAAACTGTTCAAGCCAAGGCCCAGGGCGAGCCGTCCGGCCGACACGCCTATGTGATCGCAGGCGTCGCCTCCGCCCTGTGGATCGGCGGTGTCGCCTCCTGGGCCGCTTACGAGTTCGGCGCCGGCGGGGCCGAACTGGACCCGCTCCGGATCGCCATCTACGCCCTGATCGCCCTGGCCCCTGCGGGTTTGGCCATCATGTTGGCCCATGCCGTCCGACAGGGCGCCGGTCTGGCCGCGGAGACGCGTCGCGCCCGGCAACTGGCCGAGGCCCTGGTGGCCCCGACCGCCCTGGCCGCCCAGCAAACCGGCGAGGTGCTTCAGACGCTGCGTTCCGACATCGATCACGCCACCCTGGCGGCGGAACGCGCACGCAACGACATGGCCCTGCTCCGAGAGGCGTTGGCCCAGGAGACAGCGCGCCTGAACGAGGCGGCCGAGAACGCCGGCCGCACCGCACGACGTCTCACCGAAAATCTGGGCCGCGAGCGTGACCAGATGCAGACCCTGGGCATCCACCTGGATACCCAGGCGTCGGGCGTCATCGACGCGGTCGAGCGTCAGTCGCGCATGGTCGCGGACGCCTCCGATCTGGCTCAGGCGCAACTCCGTGAAGCCGAGGCCGCCCTTGCTGCGCGCTCCGCCGACCTCGCCGCCGCCGCAGGCGAAGCCCAAGACGCCGCCCGCGTGGCCTCCGACGATCTGGCGCGCCAGACCATTCGACTGGAGAACGCCGGTTCGGGCGTCGCCGAGCAGATCCAGTCCGTCGAGGAAGGCCTCAGTCAGCAGCGCGCCGCCTTGGTCACCGCCGCCTACGCCCTGCGCACGGATCAGGAGGACTTCTCCGCCCAGGTCGAAAGCCAGCGCGCCCAGCTGATCGAACACCTGTCCGCCACGCGCAGCGCCGCGGGCGATCTGGATCGCACCACCCAGACCTCGGTCGAGTCCATGCGCGATCTGGTCGAGGCCGCCACCGACCAGTTCCGCGCTCTCGTCGACATGTCGCAACGCGAGGCCGACGGCTTCGATTCCGCCACCAAGCTCGCCCTGGATCGCTTCGAAGCGCTGGCCGCCGAGGCGCGCGACGCTCTGATGGAAGAGACGCGCCGCGCCCTGGAACAGATGCGCGCCACAGCCGAAGATTCCCGCGCCGCCGCAGCCGACGCCGCAGAACAGGCCCGTCTCCGCACCGACCGACTGGGTGAATCCCTGTTCGAAGCCGCCCAAAAGGCCGACACGGCCGCCGACGCTCGCATCGCCGACGCCCGCCGCATCGTCACCGAAACATCCGGCCTGGTCGAAGAGACCGGCGAGCGGATGGTCAGCCGGCTGGAAACCCTGGTCGCTCGTCTCAACAGCGCCTTGTCGGAAATCGACACCGCCGTCGCCGACATCGACGAACGCGCCGCGCGCCTGCCTCAGGAAGCCCGCGCCCGCGCCGACGCCGTGCGCGCCACGGTCGAGGAAGGCCTGGCCTCCCTTTCGGCCGCGTCGCGCAAGGCGGCCGAGGACACCGAGGCGTTGGATGTCGGCTTCCAGGATCGCGTGCGCCGGAACTACGACATGCTGACCGAGGCCGTGCGTCTGATGGGCGTGGTGTCGGGCGATACGACCCCGGTGCGGCGTCGCGAGCCGGCCGCAGAGATCGAAGCCCGGCCCGAACCTCGTCCCGAGCGCTGGATCGATCGCCCCACGCCCCCCGCCTCGCCGCCTGCCGAAGAGCGCCGGTTCGGTCTGCGCAGCCGCCTGCGCCTCGAGCCCGCAGAGACGCCGCCGCCGTCCACGGACAAGGGCCTGGACTGGAGCGATCTGATCGACGGCGACGACGACAACGAGGCCCCGCTGGAGCTGGACACGCCCTCCCCTTCGCCTGCCGAGGCCGAAGCCCTGTCCGACCGGGTCGCCGCCGCCATCCGGCGCATGGGGGTCGATCCCAACGCCCTCCTGCCCCGCTCGCGAGTCGAAGAAGCCGCCCGCGCCTTCAGCAACGGCGACCCCGACGCCGCGCGTCAGATCGTGCGTCGCGTCGCCCCGGCCGCCGTCCGCAGCGTGTCTCGCCGTGTCCTCAGCGACGCTGAACTGCGGGCTGACGCCGAACGCTATGTCCGCAACTTCGCGGTCATGCTGAACGCTTCGGCTCGCGCCGGAGACAGCGCGGCGGTGCAGTCCAGCCTGGCGTCCGACAGCGGTCGCGCCTTCATGTTGCTGGATGCGGCGGTCGGCGACCTGGGCTAAGACTTTTGCAGACTTGACGGCGTCGGGAAGTTACAGCCACTTGCACGTCACCGAACTGTCATGGATGGGGCTATGACTGGCACGATGAACGAAATCGACAGTCGGACGAGCGGCGATCGCCGCCCTGGCATCATCATATGCGCCTATGACGGCGACGATGACGGGTGGGATCTGGTCGAGGATCTGTCGGGCGAAATCTGGAGTCCCAGCGGGGCCCGCGCCGTGCCCATCGCCGCCGCCGATCCCGACGAACTCGCCTCCACCCTGGCCGCCCGTCTCGGGAGCGGAGAGTGCCGGGCTGTCCTCCTGGTCGGACGCACGCAAAAGGGCGCTGGCTTCCGGGTCCAGATGCGCGCCGAGAACCGCACTCTCGACTACAAGCACCGCCTGTCCAGCACCGGGCCGGGCGTGGCCCGCACCACGGCGCCCGTCGCCGACATGGTTCGCGCCCTGACCGCCGCCGGGCTGCAGGCCGACGCCTCGTCCGACATCGAGGAAGACGCCGGCTCCTATATTCTCTACCGCGTGCTCTCGGATTTGCCGGACGGCCCTCTGACGCCGTCGATCGGCCTGCTGCGCGCGCCCGCCCCAGCCAATGAGGCGGCCGTGCGAAAGGGCGTCAAGGCCGCCGCCTCGGCAATGGCCAGCCACCTGACGCCGCTGCCGCGTGTCGGTTAACCTTCCTGGGTCGCAGACATCGTCGAACTGGCGGTCTAGGGTTTTGAAATGACAGTGAGTCGCAACCTGATCGTATTCGCCGCCCTGAATGGCGCCCTGGCCGTGGCGCTGGGCGCCTTCGCCGCGCATGGCGCCGGGCCGCAGATCAAGACCCTGCTGACCACCGGCGCCCAGTATCAGATCGTCCACGCCGTCTTCGCCTTCGCCTGCGCCCGATGGACAGGGGGCGGCGGGCTAGCGCGCCTTGCGGGCTGGCTCGGATCGATCGGCGGCCTGATCTTCTGCCTCGCCCTGGCGGCGATCGCGTTTCTCGGCGTGCCGGCGTTCGGCGCCGTGGCCCCGATCGGCGGCCTACTGATGATCGCCGGCTGGCTCTGCCTGGCCTTTGCGGCCTTGCGCTCTCGCCCCTGATTTCCTCGTAGAAAGACCCAGCATCCATGGCCTTCCCCACGCCCGCCGAGCCGCGTCGTGTGCTCCACCCCGAGATCGAGGCCTACGCCTCGGGTTGGATGCCGACCGAAGGCGTGCATGAAATCTATTACGAGGAATCCGGCAATCCGCACGGCCTGCCGGTCCTGGTTCTACACGGGGGACCAGGCGGCGCGGTCAATCCGGGCATGCGCCGCTTCTTCGACCCGGCCGTCTATCGCATCATCATGTTCGACCAGCGCGGCTGTGGTCAGTCGCGGCCCCACGCCTCGCTGGAAAACAACACGACCTGGACCCTGATCGACGATATCGAGCGTCTGCGCGTCCTGTGCGGCGTCGACAAATGGGTGGTGTTCGGCGGGTCCTGGGGTTCGACCCTGTCGATGGCCTACGCCATCACCCATCCGGATCGGGTTCTGGCCCTGCTGCTGCGCGGCATCTTCCTGCTGACGAAGAAGGAGTTGCACTGGTTCTATCAGGACGGCGCCTCGATGATCTTCCCCGACGCCTGGGAGCGGTTCGTGGCCCCCATCCCCGAGGCCGAGCGCGGCGACCTGATGGCCGCCTATTACAAGCGGCTGATCGGCGATGATGTCGCCGAGCGCGAGCTCTGCGCCGTCGCTTGGTCCAGCTGGGAGGGCGAAACCGTCAGCGTCGAGGGCCCCAACGCCCGGCCGGACAAGTTCGCCGAGCCCGACTTCGCCGTCGCCTTCGCCCGGATCGAAAACTGGTTCTTCACCAACGCCGGCTTTTTCGAGGAGGACGGCTGGCTGCTGAAGAATGTTGACCGGATGCGGCATATCCCTTGCTGGATCGCGCAGGGCCGGTTCGATGTGGTGACGCCGATTTCAGGCGCCTGGGCGTTGCACCGCGCCTGGCCCGAGGCCCATCTGGACATCGTCGGCGACGCCGGCCACGCCTCGTCGGAACCCGGCATCGTCGATAGCCTGGTCCGCGCCGCCGACTGGGCCGCAAGCCTTCGGGCATGAAAAAACCGCCGCGCAGGACAGCGCGGCGGCCTTTCCATTTCCACAGATCAGAACCGCTTTGCGGTTCGATTGTCCATGCTCCACGCGCCCGGACCGGCGGTGAAGATGTACAGGAAGATGAAGCAGTACAGGATGGCCGCGTCGCCGCCGTTCACCGCCGGATACGGGCTGCTGGGGGAGTGGAACATCCAGTAGGCGACCGCCATCTGGCCCGAGGCGATGAAGGCGGCCGGACGCGTGAACAGGCCAAGAATCAGCAACAAGCCCGTGATCAGCTCGATCACCCCGCCGATGCCGAACAGCGACAGCAACTCCTGCTGACCGGGTTCGGCCCCGGCCGGAAAGCCGAAGACCTTGATGACGCCATGCGCCAGGAACAACAGACCGGCGACGATCCTGAGCGCCGCCAGGGCGCGGGAAGACCAGCCATTCGCTTGATTGAACATTCTCTTTCCTCGCCTTTTTGATGCGGTTGTTCACGGTCGGATCGGGTCCGACCGTGAAGCTTGTTCCGAAAATCAGGCGGCGTCCACCAGCACGACCTCGGCGTCCGACAGCGCCTTGACCGTCACGACATCCTCCTGAGCAATGGCCGCGCCGTCACGGGCGTTCAGTCGGACGCCATTGACCTCGACCTCGCCCTTCGCCGGGACCAGATAGGCCCGCCGCGCGCCGCCTAACGGATAGTCGGCGCTGTCGCCTGCCTTCAGCGTCGCCGCCACGATCCGCGCATCGGTGCGAATCGGCAGGGCGTCCCCACCGCTTTCAAGCGTATCGCCCTCAAAGCCCGACGCCAGGACCACGAACTGACCTGACCGCTCGCCCTTGGGGAAGGGCTTGGTGCCCCAACTCGGCGCGTCGCCGCGACGGGTCGGCTCGATCCAGATCTGGAAGATCCGCGTCAGGTCCGGCTCGGCGTTGTATTCGGCGTGCCGGATGCCGGTTCCGGCGCTCATCACCTGGACATCGCCCGCGACGGTGCGGCCCTTGTTGCCCAGACTGTCCTCATGGGTGATGGCCCCGTCGCGGACATAGGTGATGATCTCCATGTCGGCGTGCGGATGCGGCGGGAAACCGGTGCCGGCGGCGATCTCGTCGTCGTTCCAGACCCGCAGATTGCCCCAGCTCATCCGCTTGGGATCATAGTAGTTGGCGAAGGAGAAATGGTGTTTGGCGTTCAGCCAGCCGTGGTTGGCGCCGCCGAGGGATTCAAATGGTCTGCGCTCGATCATCGCACTCGTCCTTTCGCGTCGGAACCGTCCGACGCCTTTGCTTGACGGCAAGATAGAGATCGGCGACCGATCAGAAATAGAAACAACCGAAACTCATCGTTTCAGGACGCAACGCCGCCCATGTCCCGCCTGCCCGATCTGGAAGCCCTGGCCATCTTCGCCAAGGTCGCCGACAGCCAGTCCTTCTCCGGCGCGGCCGAGACGCTGGGCCTGTCCAAAGCGACCGTGTCCAAGGCGGTCACGCGTCTGGAACAACAGCTGAAGACCACACTGCTCCACCGCACGTCGCGGCGCTTCGCCCTTACCGATGCAGGCCGAACCCTGGCCGCCCGCGCCGCCCACATGCTGGCCGAGGCCGAGGGCGCGGTGTCGGAGGCGTTGGATATGTCCGTTACGCCGCGCGGCCTGGTGCGACTGGCGGCGCCCATGTCGTTCGGCATGGCCTATGTGGCCCCGGCCCTGCCCGAGTTCCTCGCCACGCACCCGGATGTGTCGGTCGATTTGCACCTGTCGGATGAGGTCATCGATCTGGTCGGCGGCGGCTTCGATTGCGCGCTGAGGATCGCCGCCCTGGCCGATTCCTCGCTGACGGCGCGCAAGCTGCGGCCTGTGGCCCGCGCCCTGGTGGCCTCGCCGTCCTATCTGGATCAGCGGGGTCGCCCCAACCATCCCGACGATCTGGCCCGTCACGCCTGCCTCGGCTACGCCTACATGCCCAGCCCGGACACCTGGCGGTTCAGCAATGCGGCGGGCGAAGAAGTGGTCGTGCATCCACGCGGGCCGCTGCGGGCCAACAACTCCGACGCCCTGACGGCGTCGTTGTGCGCGGGTCTGGGGCTCTTTCCCCAGCCGGACTTCATCTACTGGAAGGACGTCGCCGACGGCCATCTCGAAACGGTGATGACCGACTGGCGGCTGCCGCCCATCGCCCTGCATCTGGTGGCGCCCAGCGGCGGACCGCGCCCGGCCAGGGTTACGGCTTTCATGGACTATCTGGCGGCGAAGTTCAGCGGACCGCTGTGGCCGGGCGATACGGTGGGGCGCTAACCTTCAGCCGCACTTCACTTCGCGCACGATGTCGGTCGCCTCGTCATAGACGAAGTTCACCCGGTTCTCGCGATAGTCCATGGTCGCGGCGCAGGTGGTGCAAAGCACACGGAAGGTCTGGCCGGCAGGCGCGGTCGGGATGGCCGAACGGTTGCGGCCGACATAGCTCTGATAGTCCGAAACCTTGCACGCCTTGAAGGCGGTGTCCGATCCGGGCGAAGGCTCGACGGTCTGGACCGGCGCACAGGCCGACACGGCCAATGCGCTGGCGGCCAACAGGGTGCTCACGATGATCTTCATGGTCGTCTCCTTGCGTCGGGCTCAGCCGCAGCGGACCTGTTCGATGATGCCGGTTTGTTCGTTGTAGAAGATGTTCAGACGATAGGCGGAGAAGTCCTGCGTCACCGGGCAGGTGGTGCAGGTCACGCGCCGATTGACGACGTCCACCGGCACCGGGATTTCCGTCCGGGACTTGCCGACCAGATACTGCATCTCGCCGGCCTTGCAGACGTCCTCGGTCTGGGCGGTCGGCATCCGGCTGCCGACGGGCGGGTTGAGTTGAGCCTGCTCGACCGCACGCGGCGCGGGCGCCTCGGAGACCGGCGTCGAACAGCCGGCCAGCAGAACCAATCCGATCAGGCCGCCTTTTCCCAGCGCCCTTCGTCCGTTTGACGCCAATAGGCCAGGTTCGCGCCCTGCCCCTTCAGCGCCTTCCAACGTCCCCGCGCGTGTTGCAAAGCCGGCTCGTCGCGACCGTCGAAAATAATGAAGCATCGTTCGAACCCTTCCGTCCCGCCCAGTTCTGCGTCGTCGACTATGAACAGCGCCTGAGCGCCGTTCAGGTTCTCGCCCGTCTCGCTCAACAGCACAGGCTGGCGCTCGGCGTGGGGCTGGTCGGCCCGGCCGTGCGGCAGGAAGCTGTCATCGCGAAACGTCCACAGCGTCTCGTCGACCTCGTCCAGTCGATGCGAATGCGACGATTTGATCATGGCCCGCCAACCCCGCTCGATCGTCTTTTCGAGCAGGGTTGGCAGCACCTGATCCAGCGATGAACGCTCCAGGTGATAGAACCAGATTTCGGGCTTCTCGCTCACCCGGCTCTACCTCCCGACCGATCAGCCTTCGTAGGAATCCGCGACCATCCGGTCCAGCGTCCGCACAGCGAAGCCGACGCCGCCTTCCGGCACGGTGGGGCTGGGGCTCTTGTTGGCCCAGGCCGTCGGGGCGATGTCCAGGTGCGCCCACGGCACGCCGTTGGTGAAGCGTTGCAGGAACAGGGCGGCGGTGATCGAACCGCCGGCGCGGCCGTTGCCGGTGTTCTTCACATCGGCGATCTTGGAATCGATGTGCTGCTCGTAGATGGCCGGGATCGGCATGCGCCAGAAGTTCTCGCCGACCTTCTTGGCCGCTGCCAGGATCGGATCGGCGACATCGTCGGAGTTCGAGAAGACGCCCGCGTAATCCAAGCCAAGGGCCACGATCATGGCGCCCGTCAGGGTGGCCAGGTCGATCATGAACTTCGGCTTGAAACGCTCCTGAGTGTACCAGAGGGCGTCGGCCAGAACGAGGCGACCTTCGGCGTCGGTGTTGATGACCTCCACCGTCTGACCCGACATGGACACGACCACGTCGCCCGGACGCTGGGCGTTGCCGTCCGGCATGTTTTCGACCAGGCCCAGCACGCCGACGACGTTGACCTTGGCCTTGCGGCTGGCCAGGGCGATCATGGCGCCGGTCACGGCGGCCGCGCCGCCCATGTCCCACTTCATGTCTTCCATGCCTTCGGCCGGCTTGATCGAGATGCCGCCGGTGTCGAAGCAGACGCCTTTGCCGACGAAGGCCAGGGGCTGAGCGCCGGCTTCGCCGCCGTTCCACTTCATGATCGCCAGCTGGCTCTCGCGACGGCTGCCCTGGCCCACGCCCAACAGGGTGCGCATGCCCAACTTCTCCATCTCGGCCTCGCCGAGGATTTCGACTTCAAGGCCCAGGCTCTCCAGCGCCTTCACCCGCTTGGCGAACTCGGCCGGATACAGGACGTTGGCGGGCTCGGACACCAGATCGCGCGCGAAAATCACGCCGTCGGCCACCGCCGACAGCGGTTCCAGCGCGGCTTCGGCGCCCCGCAGGTCGGTCGTGACCACGCGGATGGTGGTGATCGACGGAATCTTGTCGGCCTTTTGCGTCGTGCGATACTTGTCGAAGCGATAGGCGGCCAGACGCGCAGCGAAACCGACGCGGGCGGCCTGCTCAGGCGACAGGTCCGAAGCGTCGATCGTCAGCACCTCGGCGCCCGACAGCTTGACCGCCGCATAGGCGTTGCCGCCGAAGGCCTCGACCGCCAGATCGTCCAGCTTGTCCTTGGCGCCCGCGCCGACCAGCAACACGGCGTCCGCCTCAACGCCCGCTGGCGCGGCGATGCTCAGGCTCTGGCCGGCCTTGCCCGTGAAACGCCCCTTGCCCGCCGCCTTGGTCAGGGCGCCGTTGGCCTTGCCGTCCAGCGCGGTCCCGGCGGCGGTGAAGGTGCGATCTTCAAAAACCGGAACGGCCAGGATTTCGGCGGCGTCCACGGCGGCGACGAATTCGATCTTCATTCAATCAACTCCAGCCAGGCCCCACCCGGCGTCTGCAAACAGCAAAATGACAACGGCGCGTCTGCTTGTCGCGGACGCGCCCTGATGTGCTACTAGATGCGCCTCAATGTCGCCGCCTGCAACCGGGCGAAGTCCATCCGCCCATGACCCTGATTCAAAGATACCTTTTTCGCCAGATCCTGTTCCCTGTGATCGCCGCGTGCGCAGCGCTGGCGGGAATCGGGATTCTGAGCCAGAGCCTCGACCAACTCCAGGTCATCGTGGAGCGGGGCCAGAGCGTGTGGATCATGGTCAAGCTGACCCTGCTCGCCCTGCCGCAACTGCTTTCGGTGATTCTGCCGATCGGCCTTTTCGTCGGCGCCCTGATCGCCCTGACCCGTCTGCAACGCGAGCAGGAGCTCACGGCGGCCTTCGCGGGCGGCATGACCCGGTGGCAGGTCATATCGCCGGCCGCCCGTATCGCCGTGCTGGTCGCCCTGGTCACTCTGCTGGTCAATGTCTTCATTCTGCCCTGGGCGCAGCAGGAGGCGCGGCGTCAGGCATTTGACATCCGCACCGACCTCGCCGCCCTTCTGGTCGAGGAAGGCCAGTTCGTTCAGGGGCCTGACGGCCTGACCGTCTATGTGCAGCAGATCGAACAGAACGGTCTGTTGAAGAACCTGTTCGTCTATCTGGACGACAAGGACAAGGTCACGACCTGGAACGCTTCCGAGGCGCGCTTCAGCCGCGACGCCGGCGGCATTCCGATCCTGACCATGATCGACGGCTCGGCCCAGCGCTATTCGTCGGGCGGCGTGCTCGAGACGCTGTCGTTTGGGCGATACGATTTCTCTCTCGCGCCCTTCGTCGGGGTGACCGACACCATTCGCTACAAGCCGACCGACCTCTATCTGCGCCAGCTGATGAACCCGACGGCCAAGGTGCTTGAGGTCGCCGGCTCGCGCGGCGAGCTATTAGCCGAGGCGCATTCGCGGCTGGCCTCGCCCCTCTACGCCATGGTCGCCATGGCGCTGGCGCTTTCGGCCATCCTGGGCGGCGCCTTCAGCCGCACCGGCTATACCTTGCGCATCGCCAAAGCGGCGGGCCTGTTCCTGGTCCTGCGCGTCATCGGCTACGGCCTTGTCGCCGCCAGCGCCTGGAACGGCTGGATGAACGTGCTCCAGTACGTCGTGCCGATCGTGGCCATCGTCGTCGCCCTTCGGGTTCTGTTCCGCGCACTGAAGCCGCGTCGCAGCCGGACCACCGCCGCCCTGCGCGATCTGAAGGCCAAGTTCGCATGACCGCCGCCTCCGCCCGTCGCTCGCCACATATCCCCCGTCTCGGCGGCATCGAACGCTATGTGCTGGTCCAGCAGTTGAAGTCGCTAGGCGTGGCCCTGGCCGTGATCTCGGCCCTCGTCATGCTGATCGACTTCGTCGAGGTCTCGCGCGGCGTCGGCTCGGCTCAGGATTTGTCGGCCGTCCGCATCTTCGGCCTGGTGCTGCTGAAGTCGCCCTCGGTCATCGTGCAGTTGATGCCGTTCGTTTTCCTGTTCGGCACCCTGTCGGCCTTCATCAGCCTGAACCGCCGCAGCGAACTGATCGCCATGCGCGCGGCGGGCGTCTCCGCCTGGCGTTTCGTCCTGCCGGCGGCTGGCATGGCCTTCGTGCTGGGCGTGCTCACCGTCACGGTCTTGGGTCCGATGGCCTCGGCCGGCGACGGTCTGTGGCAACGCGAGCGCGCACGGATTTCCGGTACGGCGCCCGGCGGCGACCCCAAGGAGGCGATCTGGCTGCGCGAGGGCGACGATCAGCGCCAGATGATCATCCGCGCCGGCCAGCAGGACCGCGCCAACGCGCGCCTGCTGAACGTTAGCTTCTTCATCTATACGACCGCGCCCGGCGGCGGTCGCACCTTCTCCGAGCGGATCGACGCCAAGTCGGCGTCGCTGAACGCCGGCAGCTGGCGCCTGACCGACGCCGTCGGCGCCCAGATCGGCCAGCGCGCCGTCACCTATTCCAGCCTGACCCTGGTCTCCAGCCTGGCCGACGACGAGGCCTTCGATCGTTTCGCCCGGCCGCAGGCCACGCCCTTCTGGTCGCTGCCGAACCAGATCAGCCGAATCGAGAACGCCGGCTTCACATCGACCGCCTATCGCCTGCGCTTCCAGCAACTTCTGGCCACGCCGCTGGTGTTCGCCGCCATGTCCATCCTAGCCGCCGCCTTCTCGCTGCGGCTAATGCGATTGGGCGACCTGGCGCGCATGAGCGTGGCGGCCGTGGTGCTGGGCTTCGCCTTCTTCTTCCTGAACCAGTTTTCGTCGGCGATGGGATCGGCCGAGGTCGTGGCGCCCTTCGTCGCCGCCTGGCTGCCGCCTGTTCTTACGGCGCTCGCAGCCTTGACCTTGCTGTTCTATACCGAAGACGGCTAATCGGGCGCTCGCTTCTCAGACTACGGATGGCCTATGCAGGGTGATCGGCGCTTCGACGCTTTCAAAGCAAGGCTTCTCGCCGGTGCGGCCCTGGTCGCCTGCGCGCCCTTGGCGACGCCTGCATGGGCGCAAACGGCCCCGCCAGCCGCAGCCGCGCCTTCCGACGGCCTGCCGCCCGAAGCGGTCTATGTCGATGCCGACAATGCGCGTCGCGAAGGCGACAACATCATCGTCAGCGGCACGCCCGAGAACCGCGCCTATGTCCGCACGCGCGGCCATGTGCTGCGCGGCGAGAACCTGTCCTATGATCTGAACGCCGGTTCGGCGACGGCCGAAGGCCGCGTCGAGGCCATCGCGCCCGACGGCACCGTCGTCTACGCCAGCCGTCTCGAGCTGGATAAAAACCTGGAGACCGGCGTCGCCGTGGATTTCGCCACGCGTCTGGCCAACGGCGCCAGTCTGATGGCCGCAACGGCTGTGCGCCGCAGCGAGAACGTCAGCGAACTGAACTACGCCCGCTTCACCCCCTGCCCCATCTGCGACGACGGCGGTCCGAAGACGCCGACCATCTCGATCCAGGCGGAAAAGGTGACGCAGGACGAGCAGTTGCGCGCGATCCTTTATCGCAACGCCGTCTTCTACGTCGGGCCGGTGCCCGTCTTCTACACGCCCTTCTTCGCCCACCCCGATCCCTCGGTCGAGCGCGCGTCGGGCTTCCTGGTGCCCATCGTCAACTATGACGAGGGTCGCGGCGTCTCCGTCGAGATTCCCTATCTGCAAGTCGTATCGCCGTCCGAGGACTGGCTGATCAGCCCGCAGATCAACACCAGGGTCGCGCCGCTGCTGAATCTACAATGGCGTCGACGGTTCGCCAACGGCATGATCGTGGCGCGCGGCGGCTATACCTACGAGCGCGAGTTCGGCGACTTCGATCGGGACGGCGACGGCGACTTTGAAAGCAACGTCAAGTTCGGCGATCGCGAACACCGCAGCTATCTGTTGTCGCACGGCGAGTTCGATCCGGATGGCCCCTGGCGGTTCGGCTTCACGGCCGAGCGCACCTCGGACAAGACGCTGTTCGACCGCTATGACGTGCGCTCTCCGTATCAGGACAACGGCCTCTATTACGGCGACCGCCGTCGTCTGATCAGCCAGATCTACGCCGAACATCAGACCGATCGGTCCTATGTTTCGATCGCGGCCTTCTCGATCCAGAGCCTGCGCCTGAACCCGGCCTTCGCCGCGACGGACTTCCGCGACGCCAACGGCTTCAAGGTGTTCGAGGACGACGACACCCTGCCCTTGGTCGCTCCGCTGGTCGACGCCCGCTGGGAGTCGCGAGAATTGGTCTTCGGCGGCCGGCTGCGCCTGAAAGGCTCGGCCGTGTCTCTTTATCGCGACGCTTTCGTCGGCGCGCCGATCCTGAACCCTGAGATCGTTCCGCCCGTCACGACCGGTCTGGCCGGCGTCGACAGCCGCCGCATCACGGGTCAGGTGGAATGGCGACGGGCGATCATCCTGCCGGTCGGCATGCGCGTGGAGCCGTTCGTCGACACGCGGGTCGATCTCTATTCCATGTCCGACCTGCCGCCGATGATGGGCATCGACAGCGACGAGACGGTCAGTCGGTCCAGATTCAGCGCGGGCGTGGACGTCACCTATCCGTTGATCAAGCGCATCGCAAACGCCGACATCATCCTGGAGCCGGTGGGTCAGGTCTCGGTTTCCAACAAGGTCAGCCTGGACCGCCGCATTCCCATCGAGGACTCCCAGGTTCTGGAACTGGACGAGTCGTCGCTGTTCCGCATGGATCGCTTCTCCGGCTACGATCTGCTGGAAGGCGGCGCGCGCGTGACGGCGGGCGGTCGCGCCACGATCCGCTGGGCTGAAGGGCGCAAGGCCAGCCTGTTTGTGGGACGCAGCTATCGTTTCGACCAGCAGGACGACTTCAAAACGTCGATTCCCGATGATCCCGCGCGTTTGTATGATCCGACGGGTCTGGCCTCGGAAACCTCCGACTGGGTCGTGCAGGGCGACTTCTCGCCGTCGGATCGCATCCGCAGTTGGTTCCATGCCACCGTTGACGGTTCGGGCGAGGTGCGCCGCGCCGAGGCGGCGCTGGACGGTCGCTGGGGTCGCCGCAACCTGGCGACCGTCAGCTACATTCTGGATCAGTCGAACCCCGTCGACGGGCCGCTGAACCGCAACTACGAGTTCGTCCAGCTGGCGGGCCAGCAGTTTGTCTTCCAGAACTGGGGCTTCACCGTCGCCGGCATTGCTGATCTGGACCAGAACGAGATCACGCGATCCGAAGTCGGCGTGCTGTTCGACGACGACTGCCTGCGGTTCGAACTGGGTTATAGGCGCGACAACACCCGCGCCCGGCCCGGCGGCCCGTCGGAAGGCATCTATGTGCGCCTAAACCTCGCCACTTTCGGAGGTTCAGGTTATGGACAGGGCGATATGCGTTGAGCATGACGCTTTACGGGGCGCGACCGCCTGCCGGCCTGGCTGGCGGACCGCTGTGAGGAATCAGGACGACCAATGGGTTTGATGCGTTATTCGACGGGGGCTGCGCTCGCGGCAGTCCTCCTCGCCGGTTCGGCCTATGCCCAGACGGCGCCCGCTCCGGCACAGACCCCCACGCCCGCGCAGGGCCCTGCGGCCGGCGCCCCGAATCCTGCGGCTGAAGAGGCGCCGACTACGGCGCGCACCGAGCCTCAGTTCGAAATGGCCGACGGCATCGTCGCCACGGTCAATGACAAGATCATCACCGGCTTTGATCTGCGTCAGCGCATGCTGATGCTGATCGCCTCATCCCAGGTTCAGCCGACCGAGCAGAACCTGCCCGCCATCCAGCAGGCCGCCCTGAACGCCCTGATCGAGGATCGCCTCAAGGATCAGGAGATGGCCAAGTTCGAGAGCCTGAAGGTCACGGACGAGGAAGTCGACGGCGAGATCGCCGAAATGGCCCGCGCCGCCGGCACGACGCCGCAGGCCTATATGCAGTTCCTGCAGCAGGGCGGCATCCAGCCCGCCGCCTTCCGCGACAACCTGCGCACCCAGATCGGCTGGAGCCAGCTGATCCCGGGCCGCTTCAACAGCCGCGCCCGCGCCAGCACTCTTCAGGTTGATCAGGAAGTCCGTCGTCTGAACGAGGCGGCCTCCAAGCCCCAGTTCCTGCTCGGTGAAATCTACATCGACGCCGCGCGCGTTGGCGGCGCGCAGGCGGCCCTGAACGGCGCCCGTCAGTTGGTGCAGCAGATCATCCAGGGCGCGCCGTTCCAGGCCGTCGCCCAGCAGTTCTCCGCCGCCCCCTCGGCCAGCGCCCGCGTGCCGGGCGATGCAGGCTGGGTCGTCAAGGATTCGCTTCAGCCGGCGGTGCAATCGGTCCTGGAACAGCTCCAACCGGGACAGCTGTCGAATCCCATCGTCGTCGATGGCGGCGTCTACATCCTCTACCTGCGCGACAAGCGTGACGGCGCCTCCACCAGCCTGGTATCGCTGAAGCAGGTCATGGTCGAACTGCCTGAGACGGCGTCGGAAGCTGACGTGGCCGCTGCGACCGCCAAGCTGGAAGGTCTGCGTAACGGCCTGACGTGCGACAACATCATCTCTCAGGCGCGCGCGACTCAGGGCGTCCTGGGCGCAGATCTCGGCGAATCCGACGTCGCCAACCTGGCGCCCCAGTTCCAGCAGTTCGCGCGCACCGGCGAAATCGGTTCGGTCTCGACGCCGATCCGCACCCCGCTGGGTCTGCACCTGGTCGCCGTCTGCGGTCGTCGCGTCGGCGGGCCGGAAGCGCCGAACCGTCAGCAGGTCGAAAACCGCCTGCGCGCCCAGAACCTGGCCGTGCTGGAGCGCCGGTATCTGCGCGATCTGCGCAGCGACGCCCTGATCGAGTTCAAATGACCCCAGCGGTCGCGCCTTTGGTTCTGACGCTGGGCGAACCCGCCGGCGTCGGGCCGGAGATCGTGGCCGCCGCCTGGAAAGCGTTGCGCGCCGACCAGAGGGCCTTCGCCGTTATCGGCGACGCCGCGTTGCTGCGCGGACAAGGCGTCCCCGTGGCCGAGGTCGGCACTCCCGGTGACGCTCGCGATCTGTTCGGCTCCGCCCTTCCCGTCCTTCATCGCCCCCTGCTCGCGCCGGTCCTGGTCGGATCGCCCGATCCGACCAATGCCTCGGCCGTCGCGGACGGGATCGAGGAGGCCGTGAGCTTTGCCCTGTCCGGCGAGGCATCCGGCGTCGTCACCGCCCCGATCGCCAAGGCGCCGATGTACGCCTCTGGTTTTCGCTTTCCCGGCCATACCGAGTTCATCGCCGAACTGACCGCCGATGCGCCCTATGCCGGCACGCGCGGGCCGGTGATGATGCTGACGGCCCAAGACCTGCGCGCCTGCCTCGTCACCATTCACGTCGCCCTGGACCAGGTGCCGGAACTGGTCACGGCCGAGCGCGTCGCCCGCACCGCCCGCGTCGTCCACGAAAGCCTGAAACGCGACTTCGCCATCGCCCGACCTCATCTGGCCATGGCGGCCCTCAATCCCCACGCGGGTGAAGGCGGCGCCCTGGGTCTGCAGGAACGCGACATCCTGATTCCCGTCGCCGAACAGCTTCGCGCCGAGGGGATCGACATCACCGACCCCCGACCGGCCGACACCCTGTTCCATGACGAAGCCCGCGCGACCTATGACGCCGCCATCTGCATGTATCACGACCAGGCCCTGATCCCGGTCAAGACGCTGGACTTCTGGGGCGGGGTCAACGTCTCCCTGGGCCTGCCCATCATCCGCACCTCGCCCGATCACGGCACCGGCTTCGACATCGCCGGCAAGGGCGTCGCGCGTCCCGACAGCCTGATCGCCGCCATTCGCCTGGCATCGGAGATGGCGGCGGCCCGCGCCGCGCGCTAACAGGGCGTGTGACCGACCTTCCCTCTCTCCGCGAAACCCTCGACGCCCACGGCCTTTCGGCCAAGAAGAGCTTCGGCCAGCATTTCCTGCTGGACCTGAACGTCACCCGCAAGATCGTGCGTCTGGCCGGTCCGTTCGACGGTCGCGCGGTGATCGAGGTCGGCCCCGGCCCCGGCGGCCTGACGCGCGCCCTGCTGGAATCCGACGCCGGCGCCGTGGTCCTGGTGGAAAAGGATCCGCGCTTCATTCCCTTGCTGACCGAACTGGACGACGGCTCCGGCCGCCTGACGATCGTCCAAGCCGATGCGCTGAAGGTGAAGGAGGCCGATCTGGTCTCCGGTCCGACCCATCTGGTATCCAACCTGCCCTATAACGTCGGCACCGCCCTGCTGATCAAATGGCTGACCGGCCCGTGGCTGCCGCACAGCCTGACCCTGATGTTCCAGAAGGAGGTCGCCGAGCGCGTCGCCGCAGGGCCGGGCGAGGACGCCTACGGCCGTCTGGCGGTCATCGCCCAGGCCGTCTGCACCGCCCGCATCGTCATGCATCTGCCTGCCGCCGCCTTCACCCCGCCGCCCAAGGTGGCCTCGGCCGTCGTCCATCTGGTCCCGCTGGATGAGCGGCCGTCGCCGGAACGCCTGAAGAAGCTGGAACGCGTCACCGCCGCTGCCTTCGGCCAGCGCCGCAAGATGCTGCGGTCCAGTCTGAAACAGCTGGGCGGCGCCGCCCTGTGCGAGGCCGCCGGCATTGAGCCCGACGCCCGCGCCGAAACCATCGATGTCGCGGGCTTTCTGCGACTGGCGGATGCCCTTCAATGACCGTCGAACCGTTCCGCGCCATCTCCGTCAGCCGCCTGGCGCATCAGCTCAAGAGCGAAGGCCGGTCGATCATCCATATGGAGTTCGGCCAGCCCTCGACCGGCGCGCCCGCCGCCGCGATTGCGCGAGCGCATCAGGTGCTGGACGCCGACGCGATGGGCTATTGGGAAAGTCCCGACCTACGCGGCCGTATCGCGCGCCTGTACGACGAGCGGTACGGCGTCGCCGTCGATCCCAATCGCATCCTGCTGACCTGCGGAGCCTCTCCTGCCCTGGTTCTGGCGCTCAGCACCCTGTTCAAGCCGGGCGACCGGATCGCCCTTGCCCGGCCGGGCTATGTCGCCTATCGCAACACTCTGCGCGCCCTGCATCTTGAGCCGGTGGAGATCGCCTGCGGTCCCGACACCCGGTTCCAGCTCACCGCCGCACAACTCCAGGCGCTGGATCCCGCCCCTGCCGGCGTCATCATCGCCAGCCCCGCCAATCCGACCGGCACAATCATCCCGGACGCCGAGCTGGCCGCCATCGCCGAGGTCTGCCGCGCGCGCAACATCGCCATCGTCTCGGACGAGATTTACCACGGCCTAAGCTACGTCGGCCCGACGCCATCGATGCTGCAGTTTGCGCCCGACGCCGTGGTCATCAACAGCTTCTCCAAATACTGGAGCATGGCGGGCTGGCGCCTCGGCTGGCTGCTGGTCCCGGAGGACCGGATCGACGCCGCCCGCGCCTATATCGGCAACATGTTCCTGACCCCGCCCAGCCTCAGCCAGCATGCCGGTCTGGTCGCCATGGACGCGATCGATGAGCTGGAAGGGCATATCCAGACCTACGCCCGCAACCGCCAGCTGATGCTGGAGGCGTTGCCCGCGCTGGGTCTGCGCAAGATCGCGCCCCCCGACGGCGCCTTCTACATCTGGGCGGACATCGGCCATCTGACGAACGACAGCGTGGCCTTCTGCGAACAGCTGCTGCGCGACACCGGCGTCGCCACCGCGCCCGGCGTAGACTTCGACCCCGTCGAAGGCCGCCGCTTCATCCGCTTCAGCTTCGCCGTCTCTACCCCCGAGATCGAAGACGCCTTGAGCCGCCTGCGGCCCTGGTTCGCAGCCCTGGCCTAAGCCGCCTTGGCCCGCGCCGCAGCCGATGTCGCCCGGTGCAAGGCGTCGTAGAGTTTCTTCGGCTCCAGCGGCTTGGCCAGCCAGTCCGTCATGCCGGCCGCATAGGAGGCCTGCACCTGTTCGGCCTCCGTGCCCGCGCTGAACCCGATCACCGGGGCGTCCGCACTGGGCCCGTCCGATGCGCGCAAGCGGCGTGTCGTCTCATTGCCGTCGATTCCGGGCATATTCACATCCATCAGCACCACGTCGAACGCCTTCTCCGACAACAGCGCCAGCGCCAGATGGCCGTCCGAGGCCGTGGTCAGATCGACATCCAGCGGCTGAAGCACAAGCGAGATCGTGCGGCGATTGATCTCATGATCGTCCACGGCCAGGACGCGAAGCCGTCGGGCCAGAACGGGCGCCGCCGTTTCCTGCCCGTCCAAAGCCTGTGTCGGCTGACCCGACGGCAGATCGACGCACAGGGTGAAGGCGGCGCCCTGCCCCGGCGTGCTCTCGACTGTCAGATCGCCACCCATCAACCGCGCCAGTTCCCGACTGACGGTCAGGCCCAGGCCTGTCCCGCCATAGGTGCGCGCCACCTCGGCGGACCCTTGGGCGAAAGGTGTGAACAGCCGACTCATGGCCTCCGGCGCGATGCCCGCGCCCTGGTCAGTGACGGTGAGGGTAAGACAATGTTTTCCAACGCTACGCGGCGCCGAGGCTTCGAGCCGGATCGCGCCCGTCGGCGTGAACTTGATCGCGTTGGATACAAGGTTGTTGATGATCTGGCGCAGACGATAGGGGTCTCCGCGCAGCCACACCGCCTCGCTGTCCACGCCCGACATGTCCAGCGTCAGTCCCTTGTCCGCCGCTGGCGCGGTCCAGAACCGCACCGTGTCGCGCATCAGATCGCCCATCTCGAAGTCGCGGCTTTCCATCGTCATCGCGCCCGCTTCCATCTTCGAATGATCCAGCAGGTCGTTCAGCATGCCGGTCATCAATCGTCCGGCATCGATGATCAGATCGGCGGTTTCCTCGCGATGTTCCCGCGACTTTCCATCTCGGATGACATGGGCGCCGGCCAGGATGGCGCTGACGGGCGTGCGTAGTTCGTGACTGACGATCGCCGCCATCGCCGCGCGGTCGGCCATGGCCGCCTGCGCCTGTTCCAAGCGTGTTTCCGCCTCCGCCCGCGATTTTACCTCGGCTTCGCGCGATCCGTGCACCCGCCAGTAGATGTTCAACACCATGCCGACGAACAGGATGGCGGACAGGGTCATGACCACGACCCCGCGGGTATCGCCCTGGATCACCTTGATCGCCGGCATCAGGGCCAGCGCCGCCAGATAGGGACTGCCGCCGATGAAGAAAATCGTTCGTGAAGCGATGCCGGATGCGACGTTGGTCAACAGACCGCCCGCCATCGTCAGGGCGGCAAGCGTCACAAGCGCTGGGTGATTGGTGGACCAAATCACCAAGGCCATGACGGCATAGGTCGTCGCCATCAAGGTGGTGGACGCCAGGGCGACGAACACGGACAGCGGGCTTTTTGGCGGCTCGGCGCGTCTGAACGGCGCCATCGCCCACAGTTCGAACGCCTGAACCAGAACCGCAGCCGCCAGCCACAGCGGGACCCATCGCAGCATCCCGGCTTCGGTCATCGCCCAACCGACCAGGGCGGCAAGCAGCAGCCTGACCGGGACCTGCTTGACCCTCTCCTTGGCGCTGCTGGCCAGAAGAGGCGCGATCGAATGAAGAAAGCCCATGATACCCCCGTTCACCGCCTGACGTTAGGTCAAGAGGGCGAACAGGTCGTAAACCTGCGATACCGCGCCGCTACGGAACATTCCCTATGGCCGCGTTTACCGTCCGAAATCTTCTGGGCGGCAAAACAGCGTCAGTTGCGTAGCGTTGAGTACCCCACAGCGCCGCAGGTCCCCACGGCCTGTGGCGCTGTTTTTTTCAGACGGCTTCGTTCAGCAGGGCGGCCTTGTAGTCGCCGACCCACAGGTTCCTGAACCGGCGCGAACGCTCGGCGTGATAGATGTGGGCCAGTTCGGCGTAGGATCGGTCGAAATCCTCGTTGACCAGCACATAGTCGAACGCGTCGCAGTGTTCGATCTCGCCCTTGGCGTTGGCCACGCGGCGCTCGATCACGTCGTCGGCATCCTGTGAGCGGGTGACGAGACGACGACGCAGTTCTTCCAGGCTGGGCGGCAGGATGAAGACGCGCACGGCGTCCTCCGGGCATTTCTCGGCGACATCGCGTGCGCCCTGCCAGTCGATGTCGAACAGCACGTCGCGTCCCTCGGCCAGCGCCTTGTCCACCGGGCCGCGCGGGCTGCCATAGCGATTGCCGTGGACGTCCGCCCATTCCAGGAAGGCGTCCTCGTCGATCAGGCGCTGAAACTCGTCATGGCCGACGAAGTTGTAGTCGCGCCCATGCACCTCGCCCGGCCGGATGCCGCGCGTGGTCATGGAGACGGACAGCTCCAGCCCGCCATGATCGGCCATCAACCGGCGGCAAAGCGAGGTCTTGCCGGCACCCGAAGGACTGGCGACGATCAGGAGGACGCCCCGGCGGGGGCTGCGTTCATTCGACATTCTGGACCTGCTCACGCAACTGTTCGATGACGGCCTTGAGCTCCAGGCCGATTCCGGTGAGCGCGGTCGTAGCGGATTTCGAGCACAGCGTGTTGGCCTCACGCATGAATTCTTGCATCCGAAAGTCGAGTTTCCGCCCGGCGGGCGCCGAGGCCACAAGCTGACGCGCCGAGGCGACATGAGCGGTCAGCCGATCCAGCTCCTCGCGCACGTCGGCCTTTGTCGCCAGAGCGGCGGCTTCCAGGAAAATTCGATCCTCAAGCCCCGGCGCATCGGGCGCCAGTTCGGAGATTCGGCGGGTGAAGCGATCACGGATGGCCTCGACCTGCGCAGCCGCCTCGCCTTCCGCCTGGACGACCAGCGCCTCGATCCGAGCGATGAATTCGTCCAGCACCGGCGTCAGCTGCGCGCCCTCATTCTGGCGTGACGCCTTCAGCGCATCCAGCGCCTCTTCGACTGTGCGGATCATGGCCCCCTCGACCGCCGCCCGCGCCTCGGGATCGTCCGTCTCTTCGGGGGCCTCGATCACGCCGCGCAGGGCCAGCAGGCCGTCGGCGGACGGCGGCGTTGCGCCGTCCTCGGCCAGTTCGTTCGCGAGCGTCAGATAGCGCGCCAACACGGCGGCGTTGATCGTGACCGCCGCCTCGCCGGCTTCGGCTCGCTTGGCCTGAACGCCGATGGTGACCTGGCCCCGCGCGAACCGCGCCTGGCCGGCGGCCTTGGCCGCGCGCTCCAGCCCGTCGAAACCGTTCGGCCCGCGAAATCGGATCTCCAGATTGCGCCCGTTGACCGAACGCGCCTCGACCGACCAGGCCCAGCCTTCGCCGGCCCCATCTGCCCGGCCAAAGCCGGTCATGCCAGATAGGGTGCTCATTGGGGCCCCTGCGTCGCGCCGGCCGGAAGGGTGATCGTCGCCTGACCGTTCTCGACCGACGTGGCGGCCGGCTCGCTCGTCATCGGCGCCGCACTGGTTCCCGGCGTGGCGGGCGGCGTCGCTTCCGGCGGCAGGCCCGCCTTCTGGCGCTCGATCTGACGCCACCGCGCGACGTTTTGCAGATGCTCGTCATAGGTCAGGGCGAAGGCGTGTCCGCCGGACCCATCGGCCACGAAGAACAGGGCCGGATCGGCCGGCGGGTTCAACACCGCCTTGACGGCCTCCTTGCCCGGATTGGCGATGGGCGTCGGCGGGAGCCCGTTGATCTGGTAGGTGTTCCACGGCGTCGGGGCCAGCAGCTCCGAGCGCCGGATGCCCCGTCCCAACGGCCGACCCTTGGTCACGCCGTAGACGATGGTCGGATCACTCTCCAACCGCATCCCCGCCCGCAGACGGTTCGAGAACACCGCAGCGACTCGGGGCCGTTCCGCCGCCAGCGCGGTCTCCTTCTCCACGATAGAGGCCAGGATCACCGCCTCTTCCGGCGTGCGCGCCACGGTCGCGGGCGACCTCTGGCTCCACAGCAGACGTAGGTTCTCGGTCGCCGCGCGCTGCATCCGGTCTATCACCGACTGGCGGGTGTCCCCGCGCGAAACCTCATAGGTATCAGGCCACAGGCTGCCTTCCTCAGGCGTTTCGGCGACCGTCCCGGTTAGAACGGCCTCCTTGTTCAGGATGTCCACCGCCTGCAATGACGACCAGCCCTCAGGCAGGGTCACGAAATGGCGCACCACCCGCCCCTCGACCAGCAGGTTTAGCACCCCGGCCAGCGACGTGCCGGACGGCACCTCATATTCGCCGGCCCTCAGCCGCCGATCCGCGCCCGTCAAGGTCGCCGCCGCACGGAACAGGTCCGTCGAACGGATCACCCCCGCCGCCTTCATCCGCGCGGCGATGGCCGAGACGCCCGATCCGGTGGGCAGGGTGACGACCGTCGTCCGACCCTGCCGCGCGGACGGTCCCGGCGCATAATAGACCGCCCAGACGGCGATCAGCGCCACCAGCAAGAACAGGCCGAAGGTCGCAGACGCGGTCAGCAACGAGACCGTAAAGCCCGACCGCCCGCTGGATTTCTCGACCCGCCCGCGCCCGAACATCTCAGTCGACCTTCTTGAAGATCACCGAGGCGTTGGTGCCCCCGAAGCCGAAGCTGTTGGACATGGCCACATCGATCTTCATCGGCTTGGCGGTGTTGGGGACCAGGTCGATGGGCGTTTCCATCTCGGGGTCGTCCAGATTGATCGTCGGCGGCGCGATCTGATCGCGGATCGCCAGCACGCAGAAGGCCGCCTCGATGGCGCCTGCGGCGCCCAGCAGGTGGCCCGTCATCGACTTGGTCGAGCTGACCGTCAGGTTCTGCGCATGATCTCCGACCAGCCCCTCGATCCCCTTCAACTCGATCCAGTCGGCCATGGTCGAGGTGCCGTGGGCGTTGACATAGTCCAGGTCCGACGGCTGCAGACCGGCCCGCTTCAGCGCCGCCTTCATAGCCCGCACCCCGCCCTCGCCGTCCTCTGACGGGGCGGTGATGTGATAGGCGTCGCCGCTCATGCCGTAGCCCACGACCTCGGCATACATCTTGGCCCCGCGCGCCTTGGCGTGCTCGTATTCTTCCAGCACCAGGATGCCGGCGCCCTCGCCCATGACGAAGCCCGCATGGCCCCGGTCATAGGGCCGCGACGCCTTTTCAGGCGTGTCGTTATAGGCGGTGCACAGGGCCTTGCAGGCCAGGAAGCCCGCGATACCGATCGGCACGATCGAGCTTTCGGCCCCGCCCGCCACCATAACGTCCGCGTCATCCAGCGCGATCATCCGCGCCGCATCGCCGATGGCGTGGGCGCCGGTGGCGCAGGCGGTCACCGCCGCATGGTTCGGCCCCTTCAGGCCATGGCGGATCGAAATCTGCCCGCCGGCCAGATTGATCAGGGCGCTGGGGATGAAGAAGGGGCTGACGCGACGCACGCCCTGTTCCTTCAGCACGATAGCCGTGTCAGCGATGGGGCCCAGGCCGCCGATGCCGGAGCCGACCATCACGCCGGTGCGCTCCTTGTCCTCGTCCGTTTCGGGCTTCCAGTTCGCATCCGCAAGAGCCTCGTCCGCCGCCGCGATGGCGTACAGGATGAAGTCGTCGACACGCTTCCTGTCCTTGGCGGACATGATCTTGTCGGGGTCGAAGTCGCCCTCGCCGCCGCCGCCGCGTCCATCCACGCTCGGCACTTCGCCGGCGATGGTGCAGCCATAGCCCTCGGTGTCGAAGGCCGTGATCGGACCGATGCCCGACCGTCCCTCGACAATGCCTTTCCAGCTCTTCTCGACGCCCCAACCCAGGGGGGTCAGCAGACCGATGCCCGTAACGACGACGCGGCGCATGGTGCGTGCTCCCTTATCTCCAGCCCGACCCTTCGGAATCATCGCGGATTCGCGCGGGTCAGAAACAGTAAAGGCCGCCGGGCGTCTCCGCTAGGAGCGCCGGGCGGCCCTGTGAACCGTCAGCCTGTTCGGCCGATATCGGCGACTGAGATCAGCCGGCCGACTTTTCGTCGATGAACTTGACCGCATCGCCGACCGTCTGGATGTGCTCGGCGGCGTCATCCGGGATCTCGATGTCGAATTCTTCTTCGAAGGCCATCACCAGCTCGACGTTGTCGAGCGAGTCGGCGCCTAGGTCGTCGATGAAGCTGGCCTTTTCGGTGACCTTGTCCGGATCGGCGTCCAGATGGTCGATGACGATCTTGCGAACGCGCTCGAGGGTGTCGGACATGAGTGTCTCTCTGCCTGTTTGAAATCGCCGTAGAGGCGGGGGTAGCTCAGAAATCGCCGTCTCACGGCAGCGTTGGCGACGCAAGCCCGAAGGCTGTGATCGACAATGCATCCCTGCCCTTTAGCACAGCCTTTCGGGCAGGAAATAGTCTGTTGCGTGACGTGATGACGATCAGATCATCGCCATGCCGCCGTTCACGTGCAGGGTCTGGCCCGTCACATAGGCGGCTTCGTCGGACGACAGATAGACGGCGGCGGCGGCGATCTCGTCGCCCGTGCCCAGCCGGCCCGCCGGAATCTTCGTCAGAATGGTCTCGCGCTGCTGATCGTTCAGCACGTCGGTCATGGGCGAGGCGATGAAGCCCGGCGCGATGCAGTTGACGGTGATGCCGCGCGAGCCGACCTCCTGGGCCAGCGACTTGGAAAAGCCGATCATCCCGGCCTTGGACGCCGAATAGTTGGTCTGGCCCGGATTGCCGGTCACGCCGACGACCGAGGTGACGCCGATGATTCGGCCCGAACGGCGCTTCATCATGCCTTTCACCGCCGCGCGGGTCAGGCGGAAATAGCTTTCCAGATTGACGGTCAGGACGGACTGAAAGTCCTCGTCCTTCATCCGCATCAGCAGGCCGTCCTTGGTGATACCGGCGTTGGCGACCAGGATGTCCAACGGCGCGCCCGCCGCCGTCTCGGCGGCAGCGACCAGATTGTCGACCGACTCGGGATCCGACAGGTTCGCCGTGGCGAAATGCGCCCGCTCTCCCAGTTCCTTGGCCAGATCCGCCAGCACCGCCTCGCGCGTGCCTGACAACACCACGGTCGCGCCCTGAGCATGCAGCGCCCGCGCCACCGCCCCGCCGATCCCGCCCGTCGCGCCGGTCACCAGCGCGGTCTTGCCTGCAAGATTGAACATTTGTGTCTCTCCGAAGTGGCGAGTGATGAGTGTCGAGTGACGAGGAAAAGCAAAGTCGCGTGACGAAGCCGTCGCCACGCGCCCCGCGTCACCCCCTGGCGAAGGCTTCGAGCTCTTCCGGCGTATTTAGCGGCAGGGCCTCGGCGTCCGGCGCGATCCGCTTGGCCATGCCGGTCAGCACCTTGCCTGAGCCGATCTCGACGAAGCGGGTCACGCCGCCTTCGGTCGACATCCACTCCATGCTCTCACGCCAGCGCACCCGGCCGGTGAGTTGCTCGACCAGCAGGCGGCGGATGACCTCTGGATCGCTCTCCGGCCGCGCTAGGACGTTCGCCACCACCGGCACGACCGGCGCGACGATCTTCGCCTCGGCCAGGGCGGCGGCCATCTCGTCGGCGGCCGGCTGCATCAGCGGACAGTGGAAGGGCGCCGAGACGTTCAGCGGAATCGCTCGCGCGCCCAGTTCCTTGGCCTTCTCGATGGCCCGGTCCACAGCGGCCTTCTCGCCCGAGATGACGATGTTGCCGTTGTTGTTGTCATTGGCGACCACGCAGACGCCGACTTCCGAACCGGCCGCTGCAGCCGCTTCCGCCAGCGCGAGATCCGTCTTGGGTCCGATCAGCGAGGCCATCGCCCCCTGCCCCACCGGCACGGCGCGCTGCATGGCTTGGCCGCGCAGCTTCAGCAGCCGCGCCGTATCCGACAGCGAGATCGCGCCCGCCGCCGCCAGCGCCGAATATTCGCCCAGCGAGTGACCGGCCACATAGGCCGCGCTCGCCACATCAAAGCCGAACTCGGCCTTCAACGCCCGGATCGCCGCCACGGAAACCGCCATGAGCGCGGGCTGGGCGTTCTCGGTCAGGGTCAGCTGGTCCTCGGGGCCATCGCGCATCAGCACCGACAGTTTCTGGCCCAGCGCCTCGTCCACCTCGGCGAAGACGTCGCGGGCGGATTGGAAGGCGTCGGCCAGTTGCGCGCCCATGCCGACGGCCTGGCTGCCCTGTCCCGGAAACAGAAGTGCGAGGGTCATCGACCGCTCCCTGAATCATTGATCAAGAGCGCCGACCCGTAAGCCCAGACTTACCCGAGGGCAAGCGGAGGTGGTGGGTGCTGTGCGTCGGACCAACTCCACGACCGCAGGCATGCTGCGATGAGAGCGCCTAGCGGCGCCCGGATTTCCCCAGCAGTCGATCGCGCGCGGCGTTGACGCGCGTCGCCAGCCCCTCCGTGCCGCCCTGATCGGGGTGGGCGCGGGCCATGGCGCGTTTCCAGGCTGCGCGGATTTCGGCCTGGGTCGCGGCTGGCCCGACACCCAGCACGGCGCGGGCGTCCGCTTCGCTGATGGGTTCGGATCGGATGATCGGTCGCTGCCGGGACGACCAGGCCAGATAGAGCCCTGACCCGGCCAGAGCCGCCGCCGTCAGCCATGATCCCCGAAACGCCGCCAGCGCACCGCCGGCCAACAGAACCGCACCCAGCAGGGTCGCCGTCACGCGCCAGTGAGCGCGCCCACGTCGCTCGGTCTGTCGGCCCAGCCGCACCAGCGCCCAGACGGCGATCGCCGCCAGGGCCAGCCAGATCAAACCCATCAGGCGATCAGGCCGCCACGTCCAAAGGGCTGAGGACCTGCTCCAGACCCATGGCCATCATCAGATTGCGCATCTCCTGGCGCGCAGCGACGTGGGCCAGTGACACCGCGACCGGCCGGATGTCGTTCGACAGGTCCGCCACCGTCAGGCCGAACGGGAACAGCTCGCGATAGATGACCCGGTCGCGCAGGCCCGGGCCGACGCGGAAGCCGACGCGTTTGGCCAGCTTGGTCATCCGTTCTTCCAGACGTTTGCGGTTGCGCGCCTCCGCGACGGCGAGGCGATTGGTGACCACCAGCCAGTCGATCGTCGCGTGACGCCCCTGGGCGATGGCGCGCTGCTTGCGCGCCTCCCAGACGCTCTCGGAATAGATGGAGGGCTTCAGTAGCTCCAGGGTGACCGGATCGACGTCGCCCAGCAGGTCGAAATCGACGAAGCTGTCGTTCATCGGCGTCACGATCTGATCGGCGCGGGCGTGGGCGGCGCTCGAAACGGCCGTGTCCCCCCCGGGCGTGTCGATCAGGATGCAATCGACGCCCCGCGCCGCCGCCTCATCGAAGGCGCGCTCGAAGGTGGCGATCTGTTCGGCCACGTCCGCCTTGGCCAGGGCCTTGCCGTCGCCCATATCGGGCACGAAGGGTTGGGGAAGCTCGTGACCGTTCGCGGCCAGCCAGGCGGCGCGGTTCTGGAAGAAGCGCTGCATCGAGCGCTGGCGCAGGTCCAGATCGATGATCGCCACCGAGCGCCCCGCGTGCAGCAGGCCGGTCACGATGTGGATGGCCAGGGTGGACTTGCCCGCCCCGCCCTTTTCGTTGCCGAGGACGATCACATGCGGCTGCGTCATTCGAGGGAATCCTCTGTGCCGACCGCGCGACTCAGGCTGCGCGGTCCTAGGTCCACAGAGACTCGGCCTCAAAGCGCCAAACGTCAACGGAACCTTAATGCAGACCTGTGGACGGCGAACCGGGGTCGGTCAGCTGTTACGCGCGCACCAGGCGTCGCCGACAGCGGCGGAGCGGCAGACCGCAGCGGAGGTTTCGGTGGAGACCGGCCCGACCTTCAGCCGCGTCAGCCGACGGCCGCCCACCTCGACCTCCTGATAGATCGGCGATAATCCCGACAGGTCTGACGTGGCCTTCATCCGATCCCAGGCCTGACGCGCGCCGGCAGCACTGGAATAGGCGCCCAGTTGGATCGTTCGCCCGGTTTCCGGCGCCGCCGTGAGACTGGCGGGACGCAAGACGGGGGCCTGCACCCGCGAGATCGCCTCATCCGCCACGGCTTTGACAACCGCGGGCGAGGCAGCCCGGACAACCGCGTCCCGCAGGCCTGCATCTTCACCGACGGGGCGAAGGCCTGCCTGGACGTCTCGGGCGTCCCACATGGCGTGCGGATCCATGACCGCCACCTTGACCGGCGTGAAGCGCACGGGCCGCAGTCCGGCCTTTTCAGCAACGGCATCCCGGGTCTCGCGATCGCGCGCCGAGAGCGGAATGTCGATCGCCGCGACGTTCTCGGCCATCGTGCTGAATCGATGGGGATCGCTGTCCACTGCGCCGCAGCCGGCGACGGCGAGGCTGCTGGCGAAGGCCAGGGCGATCAAAGCTGGACGGGTCGCTGCTGCGGGCGTCATAAGCACGACCCTAGAGCCCAGAATTTGCGGTCTGGTGCATCAACAGGCTTAAGCGGAAAGGTTAATCGCTTCATCATGATAGACGCCGCACCCCCGTTTACCCCTTTGGACGTCGTCCGCACCGTCGCCGATCTGCGCGCGGTCGTCCGGGACTGGAAACGTCAAGGCCTGAGCGTCGGCATGGTTCCGACCATGGGGGCCCTGCATGAAGGCCACCTGACCCTGGTTCGCGAGGCCGCGCGCCGCGCCGACCGCGTCGTCGCCTCCAACTTCGTCAATCCGACCCAGTTCGCGGCGCACGAGGATCTGGGCAAATACCCTCGCCAGCTGGAAGAAGACGCCCGTCTGCTGTCCGGCGCCGGCTGCCATCTGATGTTCGCGCCCTCAGCCGACGCCATGTACCCGGAAGGCTTTGCGACAACCGTCGCCGTCGCCGGGCCGGCGCTGGGTCTGGAAGGCGACTTCCGGCCGCAGATGTTCGGCGGAGTCGCCCTGGTCGTCACCAAGCTGTTCAACCAGGTGCAGCCTGATGTCGCGGTCTTTGGCGAGAAGGACTATCAGCAGCTGATGGTCGTACGGCGGTTCGTGCGCGATCTGGACCTGCCGGTCGAGATCGTCGGGGCGCCGACGGAGCGGGACGGTTGGGGCCTGGCCCTGTCGTCACGCAACGCCTATCTGTCGGAGGCTGAGCTTGAGACCGCCCGCCGGTTGAACGGCATTCTGGCGGAGGCCGGCGTCCATGCCTCGAGCGGCCGCCCCCTGCCCGGTGTCGAGCGTGAAGCCTATGCCGCCCTGCTGAAAGCCGGGTTTGATCGGGTCGATTACGTCGCCATTCGCCACGCCGAGGACCTGACGCCGTTCCGCAACGACATCGTCGACGCCCCCGCCCGCATCCTGGCCGCCGCCTGGCTGGGCAAGACGCGACTGATCGACAATATGGCGGTCTGAAAAGAAGGGCCGCATCCGTTTCTGGACATAGGCCGGCGAATTGCACGTGTGACAAGTGGTGCAATGGCGTGCAATCTGACGCGGCGCATCGTTGTTTTCGTTGAGGAAAACAACAGAGCCCGAATTGCACAGTGCAACGAAGTGCAGTTCGGGCCTAAAAGCTGGACTACAGTCGAACGAGCCGGAGTGTCGTCGAGGGATGGCGCTGTCTAAGACCGAGCCGGCATCATAACCGCGTTTGACGTCGGGCTCAGGAAAAAGCCGATACCGTCCGTCAAGCCGTTGAAAAGATGCGATTTCGCTCAGACGAAATGCATGGCTGGCGGCGATTGCATAGCAGCCGCCAGTCAAGACCTCGGGTTTTGCCTCAAACGCGGACGGAGCTAACCGATCGCGCCCACACAACCCTCTGCGTCGCCAGGCGCCAGATCGGCGTCGGTCAGGGCGATGGTCCAGCCGTGATGCGTGTTCAGGCCCCAGCGCCTTGCGCCGCCGCCATCGCCCGCGTCCCCACCGGCGGTGACCACCACGCGTCGGCCCTTGGGCAGAGCCGGCGGATCGATCTTGCCCACCGCCAGGGACGTCGGCGTCTCGCCGCCGTAACCGTCGAACACGCTCAGCATCGACCATTCGCGACGCAGGCCCATCCACCAGGCGTCTTCTGTATTGATCGCCAGCACGGCGATCCCGTGGCATTCGGCGGCGAAGGCCAGGGCCTTTTGCGGATCGCGCACCATCTTGATGTCGGCGGCGGCCCCGAAACGAAGGCGCGCGCCGTCATAGGCGCGGGTCGGTTCGATGGGAGCCCAGACCTGGACCTGAAGCCGGCCCTGGCGCGCCAAGCCCCAGCCGACAATCTCGCGCCACAGATGTTCGACCGCCTCGGCGTTCTCAGGCTTGGCCTGCTTCAGCATGCGCGAGAGGACGGTCTGCTCGCGATCGGGACGCAGCTTGGTGTGCGGGCCGGTGGGCGCGTCCTTGGCTCGGCCGACGGTGGCGGCGATGGCCAGGCGCTGCTCGAAGAGCGCCAGGATCTGGTCGTCGATGCCGTCGATCTCGGCGCGAAGGGCGGCCAGCGCCTGCTGTTCGGGGGTCAGGTCGGCCACGTCAGGCCAGACTTGCTGAAGATTGGAATGGGGCATGGAAAAGGGCTTTCGGCATTCTGGGATTCGATATGTGCAGGAGCGAACAGCCGCTCTGATCCAGAGCGGTCGCCGGTGAAGCAGTCAGGGACGGAGTGCGCCCGACGCCTCAGCCGGCGTATCGAAAGCCGTAAAAGCCGTAGCCGAAATAGAGGCCGGAAACCGCGCGCGAACGGTCGAAAGAAACAGAGAGAGCGCGCAGGCGGGACATGGTCCGGTTCCGGTTTATGCGGATCGTGTTGCGATCCGTGGATGTCTTAAGGACGCAAAGACCGTGCGCCGTCAACCCTCTGGAAAGCTCAACAGGACAAAACGCGTCTGATTATCGCCGGAATCCTGCAAGTCGTTGCGCAGGATCGACAGGCCGTACACCTCGGCGGCGCCGACTGGGGCGATGGCCGCCCGTGTCGGGTCGCCCGCTTCGGCGACATCGCGCGCCGCGCCTGCGGTATCGAAATGCTCGACCACCTCGACATTCAAACCGGCCAGCGTGTCCTTGCACTGGGCCAGGGCGATGGGATGGCTCTCGACGGTTCGGATATCGGACAGACGCGCGCCGTCGATCGCCATCAGCGCATGACGGATCGGCCGCCAGACCTGAGCGACCGGCTCCACGCCAAGCGCACCGACCAGCGTCGCCGCCGGCTCGACCACGCCGATGGTGGAGTTCTCGACCGGGATCAGGGCGCAACCGCAGTCGCCGGCGCGCAGCGCATCCAGGGCCTGGTCGAAGGTTTCGAACGCCACAGCCTCGTCCCACGGACGCAGGGCCAGACAAGCCTCATGGCTGAACGATCCGGGCGCGCCCTGATAGGCGACCCGGCCGGGCTTTTCCTCAGTTGGAGCCGTTACTTGCATCGATCACTCCCTCGGTCTCAGATCGATCTGGCGCTGCCTCGGTGGCGTCACCATGACCGGATCGGCCCGCATTTGGGGCGCTGACGACGGCTAGGCCGCCGCCGACTGCGCCACCCGTCCGGCCTTCAGCCGCTCCGCGACCAGGAAGGCCAGCTCCAGCGCCTGGTCGGCGTTTAGGCGCGGATCGCAGTGGGTGTGGTAGCGATTGGACAGATCGTCCTCTGTAACCGCCTGGGCGCCGCCGATGCATTCGGTGACGTTCTGGCCGGTCATTTCCAGATGGACGCCGCCGGGGTGGACGCCTTCCGCCTCGGCCACGTCGATGAAGGTCCGAACTTCGCCAAGGATGCGGTCGAACGGCCGGGTCTTGTAGCCGTTGCCGGCCTTCAGCGTATTGCCGTGCATCGGGTCGATGGACCAGATGACCTTGCGGCCCGAGGCCTTCACTTCGCGCATCAGCCTGGGCAGGCGCTCGCCGACCTTGTCGTGACCGAAGCGTCCGATCAGCGTCAGACGACCCGAGACATTGTCCGGGTTCAGGGCGTCGATCAGGGGCAGCAGATCGTCGGCCGTCATGGTCGGCCCGCACTTTACGCCGATGGGATTCTTGATCCCCTTCATGAACTCGACGTGGGCGCCGTCCAGCTGACGGGTGCGCTCGCCGATCCACAGCATATGGGCTGAGGTGTCGAACCATTCGCCGGAACCGCCGTCCAGACGCGTCAGGGCGCTTTCGACGTTCAGCAGCAGGGCCTCGTGGCTGGTGAAGACCTCGACCCGGCTGAGGTCCGGATGGGTCTCGGGCGTAACGCCGACCGCCTCCATGAAGGCTAGGGCCTCGGTGATCTTGTCGGCCAGCTCGCGGTACTGGGCGCCGGCGGCGTTGTCGCCCGCGAAGCCCAGGGTCCAGCGATGGATGTTGTACAGATCCGCATAGCCGCCGCCGGCAAAGGCGCGCAGCAGGTTCAGCGTCGAGGCCGACTGGTTGTAGGCGCGGATCAGACGCTGCGGATCAGGCGCGCGCTCTTCCGGCGTGAAGCCCATGCCGTTGATGATGTCGCCGCGATAGCTGGGCAGTTCGACGCCGTCGATCTCTTCCAGCGGCGACGAGCGAGGCTTGGCGAACTGGCCCGCGATCCGTCCCACCTTCACCACCGGCTTGCGTCCGGCGAAGGTCAGGACGACCGCCATTTGAAGGATCAGGCGGAAGGTGTCGCGGATATTGTCGGTCGAGAACTCCTTGAAGCTTTCGGCGCAGTCGCCGCCCTGGAGCAGGAAGGCGTCGCCCCGCTCGACCTGCGCCAGCTTCGACGTCAGGCGCCGCGCTTCGCCGGCGAAGACCAGCGGCGGCAAGGCGCGCAACTCGTCTTCCACCCGCGCGAGGGCGGCAGGATCCGGATAGTCCGCCGGCATGTGCAGGGCGGTCTTTGTTCTCCAGCTTTCGGGGGTCCAGCGTGTCATCGCGCAAGAATAGGACTTCACGCCTATTCAAACAACGAAAAGACAGGCGGATTTTGCCGCGAAATGTCAGTCTTCCGAAGAAGGCGACTTTTCCGCCGCAGCTTCGGCCTTGCGTTCAGCCTTGGCCGCCGCCTTCTCGGCCGCCTTCAGCGCCGCGGCGCGCTCGCGTTCCTGACGCTCGAAGCTGTAGTTGGGTTTGCGAGCCATCGGCGTCCTCGTCTTATCTCGTGTCCTGGCGGTAAAGGTGGCGATGCAGGGAGCCGGACGCAATCGCCAAATCCAGCACTCTGCAAAATCGGCTCACAGCAGTCTTTCCTTGCGCGTCAAAATCTTGGCGGCGGCGTCGAAGGCGATGAACAGACGGGCTAGAAGGGTCATGGGCTCTGAACGCTTGGCCCTGTTCGATGTTCAGTCCCGCGAACCTTCGTCGCACCCGAAAGGCAGGCGCCCATGTCGACCCAATCCATCCTCCTCGGCGGTGTCGAAGCCGGCGGCACCAAGTTCATCTGCGGCGTCGCCGCCGCCGACGGCGTGATCATCGACCAGATCCGCATCCCGACGACGTCGCCCGACGAGACGCTGGATGCGGTCGCGGCCTTCTTCGTCGACGCACAGTCGAAACACGACCGGCTTTCGGCTTTGGCGATCGTCAGTTTCGGCCCTCTGTCGTTGAAGCCCGACGCGCCGGATTTCGGCGCCATCACCAGCACGCCCAAGCCCGGCTGGAGCGACATCAACCTGTTGGCCCGTCTGCGCCGGCGCCTCGATGTTCCCATGACGCTGGACACCGATGTGAACGGCGCGGCCGTGGGCGAACGCCTGTTCGGCAGCGGGCAAGGACTGGAGAGCTTCTGCTACGTCACGGTCGGCACGGGCGTGGGTATCGGGGTGATGATCGACGGCGCACCGCATGGCGGGGCGAACCATCCCGAAGCCGGTCATATCCGGCTGCCCCGCGCCAAGGGCGACGAGACGTTCTCGGGCGTTTGTCCCTTCCACGGCGACTGCCTGGAAGGCCTGGCGAGCGGGCCGGCGCTGAAGGCGCGCTGGAGCGCGGCCGCCGAAACGTTTTCCCACGATCATCCGGCCTGGCCGATGGCAGCGGAGTATATCGCCGGTCTGTGCGCCAACCTGACCTACACGCTGCGGCCCGAGCGAATCATCATCGGCGGCGGCGTGATGCAGCCGCACATGTACGATCTGGTCAGACAGGCGTTGGTGAGACAGCTCGGCGGCTATGACGCCAGCCTGAAAGGTCTGGACATGCAGACCTACATCGCGGCGCCGAGCGCGGGCGTGTCCGCCGGCCTGATCGGCGCATTGGCCCTCGCCTACCGTTCCATCACGGGCGCGTGGCCCAAGGACTGGCGCACGCAAGGCCGGGATTAGATCGAAGTGGAGATGGTGGACGCGACAGGGATTGAACCTGTGACCCCCTCGGTGTGAACGAGGTGCTCTCCCGCTGAGCTACGCGTCCTTGCCTTGCGGAGGCGGCGACATAGCCCGGTCGCCGGCCCCGCGCAAGCGCCTGTTTCAGATTCCGGCGGCGCGAACGCCTTCGGGCGTATCGGCTTCCGGGTCGCCCGGCAGCCAGGCGACGTGACCGTTGTAGATGTCTTGGTTGAGGATGCCCTCTTCCTTGGCGACCAGCACCGGCACCAGCATCTGTCCGGTGACGTTGGTCGCGGTGCGCATCATGTCGATGATCCGGTCGATGGCGACGATATAGCCGATGCCTTCCAGCGGCAGGCCGGCGGTCGACAGGGTCAGGGTCAGCATGACGATGCTGGTGCCCGGCACGCCGGCCGTCCCCAGTGATCCGAGCACCGCCGTCAGGCCGATGAGGACGTATTGGGTCAGCGTCAGATCGATCTTGAAATACTGGGCGATGAAGATCGAGGCGATGGCCGGATAGATGGCCCCGCACCCGTCCATCTTCACATTGGCCCCCAGGGGCACGGCGAAGGCGGCGTAGGCCTGCGGCACGCCCAAACGCTCGACCGTCTGGCGAAGGGTGATCGGCAAAGTCCCCAGCGAGGAAGAGGTAGCGAACGCAGTCTGTTGGGCCGCGAAGGCGCCGCGGAAGAAGCTGGTCACCTTCAGCCCATGGACCTTCAGCAGGCCCGAATAGACGATCAGGATGTGGAACAGGCAGGCGGCGTAGATGGCCAGGATGAACTTCACCAGGGGCAGCAGCGCCTCCCAGCCGTAGCCGCCGACGACCGATCCGATCAGGCCGAACACGCCGATGGGCGTCAGCTGGATCACCCAGCGGGTGATGCGGAAAATGATGGCTGCCCCCTCATCCACCAGACGCCGAACGCCCTGCGCCCGGTCGCCCAGCGCCACCAAGGCCATGCCGACAAGGGCCGAGAAGAAGATGATCTGCAACACCTTGCCTTCGGCCAGGGCGGCGAACGGATTGGTCGGCACGACGCCGATCAAGACTTCCAGCGGGGTCGGGATTACGCGCTCTTTAACCTCGCCCAGCGGCAGGTTGGACAGGCCGACGCCCGGATTGATGATGTGACCGAAGGCGAAACCGACCAGCACCGCCAGCAGCGACGTGATGGCGAACCAGAGGATGGTTCGCACCCCCAGCCGCACAGCCCCCGCCCCTTCCCCCAGCTTGGCGATGGAACTGGCGATGGTGAACAGCACCAGCGGCGCCACCACCATGCGGATCAGGTTCAGATAGACGTCGCCGATCGGCTGAAGCCAGGTCTCGGCCCGCTCGCGCAGGATCAGCCCGGCGATGATGCCGAGGATGAAGCCGGCGGCGGTCCGCTGCCACAGCGGAATCTTGAAAAAGCGAGCGAGCATGACGGCACTTTCAACTGGGGTGCGCCAATCTGTCCATCGCCATGGCGATCCGCAACCGCAGCAGCGATCATTCAGCCAACAGATTTCCTGTCGGCTGGCTTCAGAATTTCAGCGCCCGCCGCACGTAGAAGTCGGAGAGAATGCCGTCGATCGCCTCTTCGACGTCTTCGAAGGCATCGATCAGCACGTCCCCGCCCAGGTCTTCAACAGGCGTCGGCGTAAAGCCGAAGGTCGTCAGAATGCAGGGCATGCTGGCGTCTTTGGCGGCGTCCGCGTCCGGCGAAGCGTCTCCCACCATAATGGCTCGTTCGGGATCGCCGCCTGCGATCACGACGGCCTCCTTCAAATGGGCGCCTGAGGGCTTGCGCGCGCTGACCCGATCCGGGCCGACGATGGCGGCGAAATGTCGGGTCAAGTCCAGTTTGCCCAACAACAACTCCGACAGGTCCGAACGCTTGTTGGTAGCCACGACCAGGATAGCGCCCCGCTCGCTGAGCCGCTCCAGCGTCTCGACTACGCCCTCGAAAGGCTGCGAGCCGTCGGCGATATGGGCGGCGTAATCGACCAGGAACCGCTCGAACAGTTCGTCGGACTTGGCCCGCTCGACCGGCGCGCCGGCGGCTTCGAAGCCGTGCACCAGCAGCGCCCGCGCGCCCGATCCGATCAGGCTCGAGGCGGACTCCATCGGCACGGGCGGCAGCCCCTCCTCGACCAGCATCCGGTTCAGCGTGCCGATCAGGTCCGGGGCGGAATCGACCAGCGTGCCGTCAAGGTCGAAGGCGATGGTCCAGCCTTCCAGGTCGCGATCGCTCATCCACATCTCCCGCTGGCCCGCATGATGGGCTAGATCGCAGGACGACTAGACTGCGAGACGATTCATGACCAGCCAGACGCGCGCCCGCGCCGCCATCATTCTCGCCGCCGGCCAGGGCACGCGGATGAAGTCGCCGCTGCCCAAGGTGCTGCACCCCGTCGCCCACCGCGCCATGCTGGACCACGCCATCGATGCGGCGGAAGGCCTGGGGTGCGAACGCATCGTCGTCGTGGTCGGCAATCACTCGCCCGAGGTCCGGGCCCATGTGGTGAAACGGCTGGGCGAGGCCGCCATTGCGGTCCAGGACCCGCCGCTCGGCACCGGCCACGCGGTGCGCGCCGCCGAACAGGCGCTGGCCGGTTTCGACGGCGAGGTGGTCGTCACCTATGGCGACGTCCCTTTGCTGAAAGCCGCCGACATCGAGCCCGTGTTCAATGCGGACGGCGTGACCGTCATCGGGTTCGAGGCTCGCGATCCGGGCGCCTATGGCCGTCTGATCGTCGAAGGCGACACCCTGACCGCCATCACCGAGGCCAAGGAGGCGTCGTCAGACGTTCTCGCCATCACCGCCTGCAACTCCGGCGTCATGGCCGCGCCTGCGGCCCTGCTCTTCTCGCTGCTGGCCGAGGTGAAGAACGAAAACGCCAAGGGCGAATACTATCTGACGGATGTCGTCGCTCTGGCGCGGAAGGGCGGCCACCCGACCCGCGCCGTCTTCGCCGCAGAGGACGCGGTGATGGGCGTCAACTCCCAGGCCGAACTGGCTCAGGCCGAGGCCCTGTTTCAGACCGTGCAACGCGACACCTTCCTGGCGGCCGGCGTGACGATGGCGGCGCCCGAAACCGTCCATTTCGCCTGGGACACCCAGATCGGCGCCGGAACCGTCATTGAACCTTTCGTGGTCTTCGGTCCCGGCGCGGTGATCAATGCCGGCGCGCGCATTCGCAGCTTCAGCCATATCGAGGGCGCGCGGGTCTCGGCCGGCGCCGAGGTCGGTCCTTACGCGCGCCTGCGTCCCGGCGCGGACCTGGCGAAGGGGGTCAAGGTCGGCAACTTCGTCGAGGTCAAGAACGTGAAGATGGCCGAAGGCGCCAAGGCCAATCATCTGGCCTATCTGGGCGACGGATCGGTCGGCGCCGGCGCCAACGTCGGCGCAGGGACCATCTTCTGCAACTATGACGGCTTCAACAAGGCTCAGACCCAGGTCGGCGCCGGCGCCTTCATCGGATCGAATTCCAGCCTGGTGGCCCCGGTGGTCATCGGCGACGGCGCCCTGATCGCCTCCGGCTCCGTCATCACCGAGGACGTGCCCGCCGACGCCATGGCCTTCGGCCGCGCGCGCCAGACTGTCAAACCCGAAGCGGCTGCGGCCTTCCGTGCCGAAGCCAAGGTCAGGAAGGCTGCGAAATCCAAATGAGCGACCTCCAGAAGAAGAACGCCGGCGAGGCCGCCGCCGCCCACGTCGAGGCGGGCATGATCGTCGGGTTGGGCACCGGCTCGACGGCCGCCTGGTTCGTCAAGGCGCTGGCGGCGCGCAACCTGCCCGACCTGCGCTGCGTGCCGACATCGGAGAAGACCGCAGATCTCGCGCGCGAACTCGGGCTGACGCTCTCGACGCTGGAGGACACGCCCCGTATCGATCTGACCGTGGACGGCGCCGACGAGATCGGGCCGGGCCTGGCGCTGATCAAGGGGGGCGGAGCGGCCCTGTTGCGCGAGAAGCTGGTGTGGGAGGCCTCGGCACGCTGCATCGTCATCGCCGACGCGGCAAAGGTGGTGCCAGTGCTGGGAACCTTCCCCCTGCCGATCGAGGTCGTCGCCTTCGGTCACAAGACGACAGCCAACCGCATCGCCGATGTGCTGATCGACCACGACATCAACCAGCCGGCGCGCGTGCGTCAGGCGGATCGCGGCCTGGTCCGCACGGACGGCGGCAATCTGATCTATGACGCGGTCTGCAAGGCGATCCACGATCCGGTCCGTCTGGCCGACGATCTGAAACTGATCACCGGCGTGGTGGAGCACGGCCTGTTCCTGGATCTCGCCGACCTCGCCATCATCGGCACGGACGACGGCTTTGAGGAGCGTCTTCCCTAGGACACGCCCCGTCGGCTCAGCACCGCCGGGATCGTGCGCGCCAGGATCGCCAGATAGACGCCGACGGTGCGGTTTCTGACCAGCCAGACATCCATCGCGACACGGCGCGGATAGGGCACGGCGTTTCGGCCCGAGACCTGCCACAGCCCCGTCAGCCCCGGCCGGACCGCGCAGTAGTCGGCCAGTCGCCGGCCATATCGTGCAGCCTCATCGATCACGATCGGTCGGGGGCCGACCAGCGACATCTCGCCCCTCAACACATTGATCAGCTGAGGCAGTTCATCCAGGCTGAACCGTCGCAACAGGCGGCCCAACGACGTAACGCGCGGATCGTGTGTCAGCTTTCGCATCGCCTGCCATTCCGGATCAGAGGCTGAGGGCAGCGCTTGCTCCGCGCCTATATGCATCGAGCGAAACTTGAGGCAGTCGAACATTCGGCCGTCGCACCCGATCCGCTGCTGGCGAAAGATCGCGGACCCTCCGTCCTGCGCCCTGACGCCCAGAGCGATGACAAGGAAGAGCGGCCAGGTCAGAAGCAGACCTGTCAGGGCGAAGAGGACATCCATGGCGCGGGTCGGGTCAAGACGAATGCGGCGTCGAGACGCAACGACGCCGCGTGTCGACGTCACATCGCAGCCGGCCAATTCCGATGTCGACATTCAGCGCCCCCAAGCGTCACCATGACCTGGGATTGCGAGATTGGCAATCTTGGCGCGTCTTCAGCACAGATCGCTTAGATCAGTCGCCGCCCCACCAGCTTAGCGTGAACGGCGTGCGACGACCGTTGGCCGAAATCGTCCCGGTGACGACAGGCGTCTGATCTCCGAGATTGCGCCGCGCTGTCGCCAATGCGCCATGATCAATCCGCGCCGACAACTCCAACGGGCCCATGCCGGGTACGGAGCCGCGCATCTGGATCCGATCGTCGGTGACGACATAGGCGTCCGGCAGAACCCTGGCCTCGCCTTGCGGGCCGGTCAGCGACAGGATCAGCGGCGGCGAAGCGCGGGCCCCGCCGTCCCAGGCGGCGAAGGCCTCATCCTGACCGACAAACAGGGAAGCCACGAGCGGCATCTCCCCCTCACCTGTCGGGCGATAGTCGCCCGAAATATCACCGCTCAGACGATGCTGGAACGTCGCTTCCGGCATCGACGTCGGTGTCGCGGCGTCGCGCCGCTCGCATGCCGCCAAGCTCAGCACGGCCATGACCGCGACGATCACCCATGAAGATCTCATCGATCAAGCGCCTGATCCAAGGCGCGGAACCCGGCGATGGCGATCTCGGTCGCGCTAGTGAAGACCGACGGCGTGATCCGGTCGAAGGTGTCGCTCGGTCGATGGTAATCGGGATGATAATCGACGCCCATGTACAGGAAGGGCACGCCCGCCTCGTTGAAGGCGCCATGATCGGAGGCGTCGACCCAGTTGTTCTCGCCCGTATCCTGCGGGGTGTCCTTGCCAAAGGCGAAGGACACGGCCCCGTTCGGCACCACGGCCTCAAGCACGGGGCGCAGATTGGGGTGCTGATAGGTCCCGGTGACCCACAGATGGCCATCCGTTTCCGCCCGCGCCGTCATGTCGAAGTTCAGGTTCAGGCTGAGTGACGACAGGGGCACCGGCGGCGCCTTGACGAACTCGCGAGCCCCCAACAGCCCCCGCTCCTCGCCATCCAGCGCAACGATCAGCACGCTGTGTTCCGGCGGTTGGGCCTTCAGTCGCGCCGCCAACTCCAGCATCGTCGCCACGCCCGAGGCGTTGTCGTCGGCCCCGTGGAAGACCTGGCCGTCATTGACGCCGACATGGTCGTAGTGGGCAGTCACCACGATATAGCGGTCGGCGACGCGCGTTCCGGGAATCAGGCCGACGATGTTGACGCCGCTGAAGGTCTTCACGCCCTCGCGCGTGCGGCCCGGCGCCTCGAACCGCTGCAAACGCCCGAACGGCGCCGCCTGGACGCCCATAGCCTCCAGCCGCGACACGATATAGGCGCGCGCCCGCTCGCCGCCTTCCGAGCCCGTGTCGCGGCCCTGCATGTCGTCGGCCGACAGGATGCGCACGTCCTCCAGCAGTTGGCTCGTACCGGTCGCGACGGCGCTCGGCGCAATCGGCGCTGCCGGAGGAACGGCGGTGCAACCGCTGACGATCAGGGCGGCACCAGCTACGAAAAGGCAGAGGGTCGAACGAGTCATACAGGCTCCGATAGGGACGCGCGAACCTAGCGAAGAGCGGACGGCGCGTCAGCCTACGGTTCTGTCATCATCGGCTTTGCGCGATGCACGGGCGGCGCGTCAGATGATATGACGACGGCCATGGCCAACGCGATTCCTCTCGAAGTCCCCGTCGAAGACCTCACCGCCGAGACAGCCGCCGAGTCCCTGGCCTGGCTGGCCGCCGAAATGGCCCGTCACGACGCGCTGTACAACGAGGCGACGCCCGAGATTTCCGACGCCGACTACGACGCCCTGCGTGCGCGCAACCTGGCGATCGAGACCGCCTTTCCCGATCTGGTCCGCCCCGACTCGCCGTCGAGCAAGGTTGGAGCCGCCGCCTCAACCCAGTTCGCCGAGGTGCGCCACGGCGTGCCCATGCTGTCGCTGGACAACGCCTTCGACGAGGGCGAGGTGCGCGACTTCGTCGCCCGGATCGCCCGCTTCCTGAAACTGCCCGCCGACGAACCGATCGCCTTTGTCGCCGAGCCCAAGATCGACGGCCTGTCCGCCAATCTGCTCTATGTCGATGGAAGACTGACGATCGGCGCCACGCGGGGCGATGGCCGCGCAGGCGAGGACGTCACCGCCAATCTGAACACGATCGCCGATGTGCAACAGACTTTGGCCGGCGACGACTGGCCCGACCGGATCGAGGTGCGTGGCGAAGTCTATGCGCCCAACGACGCCTTCGCTGCCTTCAACGCAGCCGCCGAGGCCGAAGGGCGCCGGACCTACGCCAACCCTCGCAACTTCGCCGCCGGCTCCCTGCGCCAGAAGGACGCCCGGATCACCGCCAAACGTCCGCTCAACTTCTTCGCCTACGCCTGGGGCGAACACTCCAGCGACTTCGCCGAGACCCAGTGGGACGCCCTGCAAAAGCTCAAGGCCTGGGGGTTCCCCGTGAACGCCCGCTCGCGCCGGGTCGAGGGCGCCGAAGGCCTGATCGCCGCCTATCGCGAACTGGAACGTGACCGCGCGACCCTGGGCTATGACATCGACGGCGTGGTCTACAAGGTGGATCGCATCGACTGGCAACGCCGGCTGGGCTTCGTCGCCCGCAGCCCCCGGTGGGCCATCGCTCACAAATTTCCGGCCCAGCAGGCCACCACTGTGCTGGAGGGCATCGACATCCAGGTCGGCCGCACCGGCTCCCTGACCCCCGTCGCCCGGTTGCATCCGGTCACCGTCGGCGGTGTCGTGGTGCGCAACGCCACCCTGCACAATGAAGACGAGATCGAACGTCTGGATGTCCGCATCGGCGACACCGTCCGCCTGCAACGCGCCGGCGACGTCATCCCGCAGATCCTGGGCGTGGTCGCCGAGCTACGTCCCGCCGACGCCTTGCCCTATGTCTTCCCTGAACACTGCCCCGTCTGCGGCTCGGAAGCCGTGCGCGAAGGCGGCGAAGTCAAGCGCCGCTGCACCGGCGGCCTCATCTGCGACGCCCAGATCGTCGAACGGCTGAAACATTTCGTGGGCCGCCGCGCCTTTGACATCGAAGGATTGGGCGAAAAGCAGCTGGTCGCCTTCCATGCGCGCGGCTGGATCAAGGAGCCGGCCGACATCTTCCGACTGGCGCGCGACGAGACGCGGCTGAAGGAACTGGAGCGAGACGATGGTTATGGCGAGACCAGCATCCGCAACCTGGTCGCCGGCATCGACGCTCGTCGCATCATTTCGCTGGACCGGTTCCTGTTCGGCCTGGGCATCCGCGACATCGGCGAACAGACCTCCATCGTCCTGGCCCGCGCCTTCGAGAGCTGGTCCGCGCTGAAGGCCGCCTGCCTCCAGGCCGCTTCGGGTGTGCCGTCCGACGCCTGGACCGCTCTGGCCGCCGCCCACGCCATATCGCCCCGCGTCCTGACCCTGATGGCCGAGGCGAAGCAGCCCGCCGTTGATCCCTGGCCCGAGGCCACGATGGACATGAAGATCAGCCAGGCCTTTCCGGGTATGGCCGCCCCCGCCCGCCGGTCGTTGGCGACGATGGTTCACGACTGGTCCGGCCTGGTCGAACTGGCCCGAGTCGCGCGCGAGGACGGCCCGTCCGAAATCCTGAACCAGATCGCCGGCGTCACCGGCGTCGGCCCCGTCGCCGCTGAAGCCCTGGCCCACTTCTTCCACGAGCCGCACAATCTAAGGGTCGTGGAGGCTCTGGAAGCCGAACTGACCCAGATCCTCGACGCCGAACGCCCCAAGTCCGACACCCCGGTCGCCGGCAAGACCGTCGTCTTCACCGGCGCCCTGGAGCGCTTCACCCGCGACGAGGCCAAGGCCCGCGCCGAAAGCCTGGGCGCCAAGGTGTCGGGTTCGGTGTCGAAAAAGACCGACTACCTTGTCGCCGGCCCCGGCGCCGGCTCCAAGCTCAAGGACGCCGAAAAACATGGCGTCCAGGTGCTGACCGAGGACGAATGGCTGGCCCTGATCGGCGGCTGAAGTTGACCTAAGGGTCGGTTTTCGTTGGTGATCGCTGGGGTTTTGGCCTTGTTTTCAACCGAAACCGCGATCAACGTCCGCTTCAACGGGCGGCGCGACCGACCCGACGAAAGGGAACGACTATGAAGAACAAGATCATGCTGGCCGCAGCGACCCTGGCGGGCGCCCTCGCCTCTCCGGCCCTGGCGGGCGACCCGACGGGCCTGTGGCAGACGCCGACCAATGGCGGTCAGGTGCGGATCGCGCGCTGCGGACAGGCGCTGTGCGGCACGCTGGTGACCTCGGACCACATTCGCCGCGACGCGAATGCGCGCGACGCGAACAATCGCGACGCCTCGCTGCGGAACCGCACCCTGCGCAATCTGCCCATGCTGACCGGCTTCACCGGCGGTCCGACGGAATGGCGCAACGGCTCGGTCTATAACCCGGCCGACGGCGGCACCTATCGCGGCACCATTACCATGACAAACGACAACAGCCTGCGTCTGCGCGGCTGCATCGTGGCTCCGCTCTGCAAGACCCAGACCTGGACCCGCATCCAGTAGGATCAGGACCCCCCACATACGAAAGGCCCGGCCGGAGTGATCCGACCGGGCCTTTCTCATGTCTGCCCTAGTTTAACGGTTCAGCGCCGCCCGCGCCGCCTCGGCGTAGCGATGCCCCGTCGCCGCGCCCTTGGGGAAGACGTCCTCGATCCGGGCGAGATCCTCAGACGTCAGAACGACGTCCACGGCCGCCGCATTCTGCTCCAGGGTCGCGATGCGGCGCGTGCCGGGGATCGGGATCAGATCCTCGCCTTGCGCCAGCACCCAGGCCAGCGCCAGTTGCGCGGCGGTTATGCCCTTATCCGACGCAATGGCTTTCACGGCCTCGACCAGATCCAGGTTCTTCTGGAAGTTCTCGCCCATGAAGCGCGGATTGGTGCGGCGGAAGTCGTCTGCGTCCAGGTCATCGATCGAGGTGATGTCGCCCGACAGGAAGCCGCGGCCCAGCGGGCTGTAAGGCACGAAACCAATTCCCAGTTCGCGCACGACCGAGAACAGTTCGTCCTCCGGTTCGCGGCTCCACAGCGAGTATTCCGTCTGCAGCGCCGTGATCGGATGGGTCGCATGCGCCTTGCGCAGGGTGTCGGGCGCGGCCTCGGACAGGCCCAGGAAGCGGACCTTGCCCTCCTTCACCAGTTCCGCCATCGCCCCGACCGTGTCCTCGATCGGCGTGTCCGGATCGACGCGGTGCAGATAGTAGAGATCGACGTGATCGACGCCCAAGCGTTTCAGGCTGCCCTCGATGGCGCGCCGCACATTGGCCGGGCTGCCGTCGGTCATCAGTTTTGTGCGGTCGGCATTGTAGTTGATGCCGAATTTGGTGGCGATGAAGGCCTGATCGCGCCGGTCCTTCAGCGCCTTGCCGACCAGCACCTCGTTGGTGTGGGGGCCGTACATCTCTGCGGTGTCGAACAGGGTGATGCCCAGATCGAGCGCGCGATGAATGACGGAAATGGACTGGGCCTCGTCGGCGCCGCCGTAGAAGGCGCTCATCCCCATGCAGCCCAGGCCAATGGCCGAAACCTCGGGGCCGTTCGCACCCAGCTTACGCGTCTTCATGGGGCCTTCTCCTGTCGATGTGGGGATCGGCCTAAAAACAGATAGGACGGCCGACGATCAGGAGATGGTCGCGGCGACGGCGGGCTGCAAGCCCGGCCGTGCTTTGCGATGGTACCGCCTCTCAGGCTTGAACTGAGGACCTCCGGTTCCACAAACCGGCGCTCTAACCAACTGAGCTAAGGCGGCCCGCGCATCGCGAGGCGCGTTCTCTACCGGGCCTGCGGCAGGCGATCAAGCGCCTTCCTCATATTTCGTCAGGAGATTTCGCGGGTGACCGCCCAAACAAAAACGCCCCGGAGATTGCTCTCCGAGGCGTCTTGTCTGTTGCCGTGACGATCACCCGAGGGTGAAGGGCACCCGGACGCGGAAGGTCGCGTCTTGAGCGGCGCCGTCGACGGTCCGCGGAGACAGTTGTCCACGCTGAACCACCCGAATGGCGGCGCGGCCGAAGCCCATTCCGGCAGGCTCTTCGGACACCACGCGGCAGTTCGCCGGAGATCCGTTGGAGCGCGCCGTGCACTCGACCGTAGCCGAACCGCTGATTTCACGCTCCAGCGCACGCGCCGGGAAGTCATCAGCCGTCGGACGCGGTTGGCGCGACCACTGAACGTTCGTGATCGTCGACGGACGCGGCGGAGCCGGCGGTGCGGGCGGAGGCGGCGGTCCAGGAATATTGACGGGCGGACCCGTGTATTCAACCCGATCTTCCTTCTTCGTCGGCGTGATGTTGACCGGCGGAGGGGGAACGATGTTCGGGACCGGAGCCGGCACGCGCACCTGAAGCTTCGGCGGCGGAGGCGTATCCGTCGGCGGAGGCGGCGGGGGCGGAGGCGGCGGAGGCGGCGGAACCGGCTCGACCAACTCGACCTCGACGGACTCGTCGACGTAGTTGAACTCCTTCAGCTTGAACTTGGACTGCTGAACAAAGAAAATCAGCAACGCAAACAAGATGCTGACCACCATCAGGCAGACGATCAGCACGGGGTAGGACACCCCCATGAAGCCCTTCTTCTTGGGTACGTCGTAGCGACTGCGATGATATTCGACGTCTGTCATACTATCTCCGCATCCTAACTCGTCGCCTGGTCTTCGCCGACCAGCGCAACGCTATAGAAGCCGTTATCCTGCAGCGCATTCATCACCTGCATGAAGTCGCCGTAACGGGTGTTCTGGTCGCCCCGAATGAAGATCCGCTCATCGGCCGGGTTCCGGGATCCGATCTGTTTTTTCAGATCTTCACCCAGGGCTCCGACGTCGGTCCGGAAATCGCCCACATAGACGTCGCCGTCATTCTGGATCGAAATATAGACCGGCTTGGGCGGGTTCGGGGCCGCCTTGGCGACGGCGATTGGCAACTCAACAGGCACCGACACGGAGGCTAGCGGAGCCGCCACCATGAAGATGATGAGCAGGACCAGCATGATATCAACGAAAGGCGTAACGTTGATATCACTGTTGGCCTGAGGCAGGTTGCCAGCGCCGCCCGATTTAATCTTGGCGGCCATCCGTCTTACGCCCCCTTGTCGAGCTGACGCGAGATGCCGTTCAGCAGCTCAGCGGCGAAGCCGTCGGCGCGCGTGCCGTAAGCAGCGATGCGAGTGTTGAAGTAGTTGTAGAACACAACGGCCGGGATAGCGGCGAACAGACCGATGCCGGTGGCCAGCAGAGCCTCAGCGATACCCGGAGCCACGACGGCCAGGTTGGTCGTGTTCGACTGGGCGATGCCGATGAAGGAGTTCATGATGCCGTAAACGGTGCCGAACAGACCGACGAACGGACCGATCGAGCCGACCGACGCCAGGAACTGCTGGCCGCCCGACAGGCGCAGGGCCAGACCGGATTGCACGGCGGCGACAGCCGACTGAGCGCGGGCCATGGCCGAGTCGAGGTGATCGCCGGTGACCGACAGACCCGATTGACGCGACAGTTCGATTTCCTCGGTGGCGGCGGCGGCCATGTCGGCCAGCGGGTTGCCGTCGAACTCTTCCTGAGTCGAGATGGCGCGCATGTCAGCGATGGTGCGGGCGCCGCGGAAGTTCTCAAGGAAGTTGTCGGTCTTGCGGTTCAGAGCGCCGAACTCGAACAGCTTGATGAGCAGCAGGGTCCACGACAGGATCGAGGCCAGCAGCAGGCCGGCCATGACGACCTTAACGACGACCGTGGCTTCCATGAACATGGAGATCGGGGTGATGTCGCCGTGACCGCCGCCGACGGCGTCGTTCACCGTTGCGGGGTCAGCTTCGCCGGCAGCCGGAGCGGCGGCTGCGGGAGCCGCAGTCGAGGCGGCCGGGGTGGGCTCGGCCGGGGCCTGGGCCAGGACCGGCGAGCTCGCCATCAGCGCGGCGGCGCCGGCCATGGCGAGAAGGATATTCGTCTTTTTGCTGTTCAGCATAATTCGCCAGTTCCTGCTTGGTCTGACTCGTGGAACCAAAGGTGCGGCCATAGTCAGCGACCGCCCCCCAACCTGAAATGTTTCCTTCAACGCGCCCGTCCTTTCGAGGATCAGAGCCCGCTGAAATCTTCGGTGGAGATCGAACCGGTCGCCCGCCTCGTCTCCGCTGGTCGAACCTTCGGAGACACGTCTCCGGCGATCCGCATTAACGTCTTCTTGCGAAGGCGCCTCAACCCTTTGACGAACCCTTACCGGAGCGTCAAGGGACAAGAGGGGCTTTTAACCCGTCGAGAGACATGGAGAAAAGTTCCACCAACCGGTGCATTAGAGTGCAGCCGCGCGACATTTTGATGATGATCCGACGTCAGATGGAGCAAGTTTGTTCAAAACGGCCATCCTGAGCGCGATCATTTCCCGATATGGCGAGTTGTAGGGCTGATCGCTGCAAGCCAGCTGAATCCCGAGGGCGGCGCGAAGGCCGCAGCGCAGGATCATGCGCTCAAAACAATCGATTTTCACGGTGTGGGAAAAGATGGTGCCTGGAGGCGGGTTCGAACCACCGACACGCGGATTTTCAATCCGCTGCTCTACCAGCTGAGCTATCCAGGCGCCGACGCGGCGTCGCGAGAGGCGGGTCTATAGGGGAGGCTTTTCCGCCTGTCCAGCGCCCAATCCGTCCTTTTCGTCATCATCTTCCGCGCCCTCGTCCAAGGCGACCGGAATGGCGTAGCCGCCTGTGAACCAGCGCTGCAGATCGACGTCGGAACAGCGGCGTGAGCAGAAGGGCTTGTACTTGGGATCGGCGTCGGCCTTGCGGCAGATGGGACAGGAAGCCACGGCTCAACCCTCTTCTATTCGTCCGCGCCCTGGCGGGATCGCGGCATCGGCCTGGATCACCGCTCGCGGTCCCAGACGCGCCGCCAGCGGATAAGCGATCAGGGCTTCGTCCAGTGCGCAGCGCCCGATGATGCGTGGCGACAAGGTATCCGCCAGCAGTTGCCGTCGCAAAGCGCGCACGACAGATATAGCCCGCGTCTGGACCGAGGGGCGTCGGCCGGCGTCGAGCAAGACCTCCTCGATCGGCGTGCGGCGCCAGGGAAGCGACATCTGCAACAGGCCGAATCGACTGACGGGTCCGAAGACGGCCTGGGGTTCATGACCGAACGCGGCCCGCACGACCTTGGACTGCGCCTCGGCGTCCTGACCGTCCCCGACCATGTCGATGACGACTAAACCACCCCAGTTACGCAAGCCGATCAGCCGCGCCGCCTGTTTCAACCCCTCGCGATTCGCAACCGCCCTTGCCTGTTTCGGATCACGACCGGGGGTGGAGGTGAAGTCGATGTCCACAGCCACCAAGGCGCGCGTGCGTTCGACGGCGAGATCGATTCCATGCGAGGCGAAACCGATCGATTGAGCCAAAGCCTCCTCCTCCGCCTCGACCACGGCGTCGATGGCGGCGATGCCGGTGACTGATTCCTCGCCGGGCGCGAGCTCGCGCAACTGTTCGGCGATGCTGGGTGCGGGCTGAATCAGGCGGGGCGTCCCCTCCCCCGGTCCTAGATACCGAACTGCCGCCCCTTTCCCGGCACGAGGTTCGGCGGCAACGACGACTTCCAGCCGTTGGCCTTGGGTGATTCGGTCATTTCTCGGGAACGGCAGAAAGGCGGCGGTCTGTGCGGCGATATCAACGAAGGCGCCGCGCAAGCCGGGGTTCACCTCGATGACACGCCCCACCGAGCGGGCGCCGAGCTGGGTCTGCGCCGCATCATCCTCGCGGTGGATCAGAAGATGAGTATAGCGGCCGTCGCGCATGATCGCGCCACGCGTCTCGCCAGGCGTCTCGTCGAGGAAGACCTCGACTGCGCCGCTCATGAACGCCAGCCGACGCCGTGCAAGAGCTGGACGGCCTCATAGACGGGCAGGCCCATCACGGAAGGATGGCTGCCGACGATGCGCTGGATGAAGGCGGCCGCTGGGCCCTGAATGCCATAGCCGCCGGCCTTGCCGCGCCAGTCGCCCGTGGCGACGTAGGATGCGATCTCGTGGTCGGACAGGGGTTTGAAGGTCACGCGGGTTTCGTTGACGCGCGACGATAGTTTTCCGTCGCGCCACACGGCGACGCCGGTGAAGACGCGGTGATTGCGGCCGGACAGCAGTTTCAGAAAACGCGTCGCCTCGGCCTCGTCCGCCGCCTTCTCCAGAAAACGACGCCCGACAGCGACAACCGTATCGGCGGCGATGACGACCGCGTCGGGGCGGCGCTCTGCGACGACCTGCGCCTTCGAGGTGGCGAGCCGTTTGGCCAGACGCGGCGGGGTCTCGCCCTTCAGAGGCGTCTCGTCGATGTCGGCGGGATCGATATGGTCGGGCGTGATCCCGACCTGCGCCAGCAGTTCGATGCGGCGCGGGCTGGCCGAAGCCAGCACCAGTTCGGGGCGACCCGCAGCCACTTACTTGAAGCGATAGGTGATGCGACCCTTGGTCAGGTCGTAGGGGGTCATTTCGACCAGCACCTTGTCGCCGGCCAGGACGCGGATGCGGTTCTTGCGCATCTTGCCGGCGGTGTGGGCGATGATCTCGTGGTCGTTCTCGAGCGTCACGCGGAAGGTGGCGTTCGGCAGCAGTTCGCTGACGGTGCCGGGAAACTCGAGCAGTTCTTCCTTAGCCATGCGGCCTCTCACGCCCGTTGAATATGCGTTCGACCCCACGCCGGGCGGGCGCGAGGGGCGGAATGGACGGGCCTAATGCCCGAAAACACAGAGATAGTCGAGGTCAGCCGCGACGGTAGAGGGCGCAGAGCAATGTGAACAGGCGTCGTGACGTCTCATGATCGACCACGATCTTGCCGTCCAGCCGCGTCTTCAGCTGCTCGGCCCCTTCGTTGTGAAGGCCGCGCCGGCCCATATCGACCGATTCGATCTGGCTGGCCGAGGATCCGCGCAGCGCCTCGTAGTAGCTGTCGCAGATCATCAGATAGTCTTTGATCACGCCCTTCAGCGGCGTCAGGCTGATGGCGTAGGTGCGCGTGAAGTTTTCGCCGTCGATATCGAACACCAGACGATTGTCCTGGAGCGACAGCTTCAGCCTGTAGGGTCCGCCCTCGGCGGCGACAGGCTCGAAGCTGTTCTTCTCGACCAGATCAAAAATGGCGACGCGACGCTCGTGCTCGATCTCGGCCGTCGCCGCCGGCAGGGTCGCGGCGTCCAGTTCGACCGAGGCCAGCTTATGATCGGCGCTCATGCCGCAGTCCCTTCGTCCAGTTCGGGCGTGTCCAGATGGGTCGGCGCGATCCGTGCGGGCCAGCGGTCGGAAATGTCCGTGACCACGGCGTCCAGACATTCCACGTCGATTCGCAGATCACCGCCGCCGGCGAACATCAGGATGACGCGCCCGCTCAGGTCCTCGGTCGGAATGAATTCGAGCGCGAGCAGTTCGAGCGAGGCGTCGGGACTGCGCGACAAGCGACGGCTCTTGACCGCCAGAACGTCGCCGAACTGCATGGCGCACATCACGCGCGTCCCGCCGCACTCCCAGCAGAAGCGGCTGAAGGCGATGGTCAGGGTTCGGGCGGCCTTTTCCCAGACGATGTCGACGGGGCGCAGGATCGCGTCCTGAAGCGCGGCGGAGATGATCTGAAGATCGTCGGCGTCCTCGGCCAGCAGACGCAGCGGTTCGACCGGCGCCTTGGCTTCGGGGATGACGCCGTCGATCTCAGTGCTCATCACCTGTTCCCTTTATGCGGCGGATGTCGGCTCCGCACGCGCCGAGCTTTTCTTCCAAACGCTCGAAACCGCGATCCAGATGATAGACGCGTCCGACCGTCGTTTCGCCCTCGGCGACGAGGCCTGCGATGACCAGGCACATCGAGGCCCGAAGATCTGTGGCCATCACCTGGGCGCCGTGCAGAACCTCGACGCCGGTGACGTGCGCCTCTCCGGCGTGGACCGAAATGTCGGCGCCCAGTCGCGCCAACTCCGGCACGTGCATGAAGCGGTTTTCGAAGATCGTCTCGCGAATCGTGCTGACGCCCTCCGCCGTCGTCATCAGCGCCATGAACTGGGCCTGAAGATCGGTGGCGAAGCCCGGATAGATGGCCGTCTCGACATCCACGGCCTTCAGGCGTTGCTTCGGGTCGCGCTTGATCAGCACGCCGTCGGCGGTCGGCGACACCTCGACGCCCGCCTCGACCATCTTGTCGGTCAGCGAACCGATCAGTTCGGCCCGCGCCTTGGTCAGGCGCACTTCGCCGCCGGCCATGGCGGCGGCGACCGCGTAGGAGCCCATCTCGATTCGGTCGGGAATCACCGACCAGGTCGTCCCGTTCAACGACGAGACGCCGGTGATGGTCAGGACGTCGGTGTCGATTCCCTCGATCCTGGCGCCCATGGCCGTCAGACAGTGGGCCAGATCGCCGATCTCGGGTTCGCGCGCCGCACGACGCAGGACGGTCGTGCCCTCAGCCAGCACGGCGGCCAGAAGCGCGTGTTCGGTGGCGCCGACCGAAACGAAGGGAAACTCGATCTCGGCGCCCTTCAGACCCCTGGGCGCGCGGGCGGTGACATAGCCTTCGTCCAGCTCGATCTCGGCGCCCAGCGCCGTCAGCGCCTGCAGGTGCAGATCGACCGGACGCGCGCCGATGGTGCAGCCGCCCGGCAGCGAGACCTTGGCCTCGCCGGTGCGCGCCAGCAAAGGCCCCAGCACATTGAACGAGGCCCGCATCTGGCGAACCAGATCATAGGGGGCGAAGGTCGAGGTCAGGTCCTTGGCATGAAACAGGCTCTCCTGCCCGTCCGCCCCGTCACGCTCGGTCACTTCGATGCCGAACTGGCGCAGCAACTGACCCAGGAACCGGGTGTCCGCCAGGCGCGGCATATTGGTCAGCAGCAAGGGCTGATCCGTCAGGATCGAGGCGGCCATCAGCTTGATGGCGGAGTTCTTGGCGCCGCTGACGGGAATGTCCCCGAAAAGCTGTGCGCCGCCCTGAATGGCGATGCTGTCCATGACGTCCTTAAGCGCGCCCGATGCCAACGCCTCGGGGGGAAGGTTCTCTAGCAAGCCGGCGGGCGCTTGCCAAAGGGCTGCGTGATCGCGAGCCGATGACTTTCAGTTGCTGTCGCGTGGCGCGGCCGGCGTCCGCGCCGGCGCCTTGCGCCGCCGCAGATTGGCCCGGAGCGCCGAGGCCAGCCGCATGGCCTTTTCCGCCTTCGCCCGCGCTTTCTCGAAATCAGGCCCTGATTCGACGATCGGCGTCGCCTGCGCGGCGGCGGAGGGCGTATCGGCGTCATTCGGCGTGCGAGTCATGGCGCGATGATGCCGTGATCACGGGCCATGTCCAAACTTTCTTTCAGATCGTCAAAAAGCCGCTTCCCTCCCCGGAAGGGTTTGGCTATACGGCCGCTTCCTCAGTCGGGGCCGCCGTAGCTCAGTGGTAGAGCGCATCCTTGGTAAGGCTGAGGTCGTGGGTTCGATTCCCCCCGGCGGCACCATCTGAGACCTTGTGTGGCGGGCTTTTTACAGCCCGCCCGCATCCTTCTCCCCAACATCGCGAACGTGAACGGCTGGAGAACACCCGGCTCAAATCCGGGGAAAATCCGGGGAGCCTGTTCGCGTCATGTTCTCCCCTGCCCCGCACCGGAACGAAAAACCCCGGCGGCCTGGCAGGGCGCACCGGGGTCCATAAGGGTTCAGCTTGGCGGCATGAACGGTCGGAAGCCTACACCATCCCGGCGGTGCTGTCATGAGCGCCGCTGCCTTCGACCTGCACCGACTCGCCCGCGATCTGGGCGGGGAGGTTTCAGGCGGCCAGGTGCTCGCGCCCGGCCCGAACCATTCCAAGGGCGACAAATCGCTGGCCGTCCGGCTCGACCCCGGCGCCCCCGAGGGCTTTGTGGTTCACAGCTTCGCCGGCGACGACCCCATGGCCTGCCGGGATTACGTTCGGAGCAAGGGCGGCCTGCCGGAATGGCGACCGACTGAGCGCGGCCCTTCACCTGTCGAGAAGATCGCCGCTCGCGGGCGCGTGGTGGCCACCTATGACTATCGGGACGCCAACGGCGAGCCGTGGCTGCGCGTCTGCCGAAAGGAGCCCAAGGGCTTCTATCAACAACGGTGGAGCGGGTCGGCCTGGGAGGCCGGCAAGCCTCGCGGCCCGGCCATCCCCTACCGCCTGCCCGAGCTGCTGGCCGCCGTTCATGACACGGTGCTGATCTGCGAAGGGGAGAAGGACGCCGACACCCTGACCGCTCGCGGGTTTGTGGCGACGACCGCCAGCGAGGGCGCCGGCAAGTGGTCGCCCGATCTGAACCAATGGTTTGAGGGAAAGACCGTCTATCTGCTGCCCGACAATGACAAGGCGGGCGAGGATCACGCGGCCCTCGTGGCGGCCAACCTGCACGGCGTGGCGGCCGAGGTTCGGATCGTCCGACTGCCGGGCCTGCCCGACAAAGGCGACGTGTCCGATTTCATCGAGGCCAACGGCACGGCCGGACTGATCGACCTGTGTAAGGCGGCGGCGCCCTACACCGCGCCGCGCAAGGCCAACGACAACGCTAAGGCCAAGCGCACCTCGTTCACCGCGAGCGAGCTATGGGACATGAGTTTTCCGCCCGTTGCGTGGGTTGTGCCCGACTATATCGCCGCCGGCCTGACGCTGCTGGTCGGCGCTCCCAAGCTGGGCAAATCGTGGCTTTCGCTGGATGTGGCGCGGGCTGTGGCCGAGGGCGGGTTTGTCCTAGGTGACCGTCATTGTGTTCAAGGCTCTGCGCTCTACGCAGCGCTGGAGGACAATCCGCGCCGCCTGAAAGATCGTCTGCACCGGGTCTGCGCCCGCAAGCCCACATCCGCCCTGACCATCTGGACCGAAATGCGGATGCTGGACGCCGGCGGCCTGGACGATCTGCGTCAATGGATACTTGCCGCCGCTAACCCACGACTGATCGTGATCGACGTGCTGAATAAGGTGCGGTCGAGCCAAGGCAAGAGCGAGGCGCCCTACGCCTACGACTACCGAAGCGTCACCCCGCTCAAGGAACTGGCCGACGAGTTCGGGATCGCCATCATCGTGGTGCACCACACCCGCAAGGCCGAGGCTGGCGACAAGCTGGAGAAGGTGAGCGGCACTAACGGCCTGACCGGCGCTGCTGACACCACGATCATTCTCGACCGCGACGGCGAAGGCGTCACCCTATCCGGCCGGGGCCGAGATATTGCCGAGTTTGAGACGGCGATGGAGTTCGACAAGGACACGTGCCGGTGGCGCGTGCTGGGGGATGCGCGCGAAGTCCGTGTGACCGACGAACGCAAGCTGATCCTGGAGGCGCTGGAGGGAGAAACTACCCCTCAAGGTCCAAACGCCATTGCAGGTGTTAGCGGTCAGCCGGTCGGTGGTGTGCGCTATCTGCTGCACAAGATGGCCAAGGCGGGCGAGGTTCAGAAGGTCGGATACGGCAAATATCTTCATCCCGATATATCCCCCCCTAACACTCCTAACACCCCTAACACTTCGGAGGACGAAGCGTGAACGGAGCTATCCCCGATGTGAGGGGTGTTAGCGATGTTAGCGCCCCCCACACCCTGACCAATCTCGCTGATCGCCTGCGTCGGTTGTCGCCCTCTCACCGCGACCCTGAACGCTTCCATGAAGACAAGAGCGAGATAGAGAGGGAACTGCGTCGTCTGGCCGGGAGGATCGGCCGTGGCTGACTGGCCCTACACGACCGCACGGTGGCAAAGGCTCCGCAAGGCCAAGCTGTCGGAGGCCCCTCTCTGCGAGACGTGCGAACGCCGTGGCCGCAAGGTCGTGGCCGAACACGTCGATCACGTCGTGGCCATCAAGCAGGGCGGCCCTGCCTTCCCGGCTAAGGGCGACGTTCAGGCCCGCTTCGAGGCGTATCGCATCGGCCGTGAGATCGGTGCCCTGTCCCCGAACGACATTCGACGCCGGGAAAACGAATCGCCCATCGCCGGGGGGGACGTTTATCACCAGCCCGCCAACTGGGTAGCCCTGGGGTCTGCACCGGAGGCCGCCAATGGCTGATCCGATCATCACCCTGGACGAGGCCAAGGCGTTCCTGCGCTTCGACTACGACGACGAAGACGCCCTGATCGCTCAACTGATCTTGACGGCCTCTGAAACCGCGCTCGCCCATGCTGACGGCTTGGCGCCGGGAGACGTGATCCCCGAGAGCGTCCGCACGGCCGCCCTGATCCATGTCGCCCGCCTTTTCGACACCCGGCACAGCGAGGACCAGCCCCCCGCGTCCCTGACGCTCGCCAACCGCTATCGGAGGTGGGACGTCTGATGGCGGGATGGCCGGTGATGAAGACTGCACGCCAGCTTGTAGCTGAGGGGCTTGTCCCGTTCAGCGAGCGGGCGCTTGTTGGAATGGCCCGCGCCTATAGCGTGGGCCGCAAGCACGGTCGCACCTACGTCTTCACGCCTGCCGACATGGAAACCCTTCTGGAGCGCCTCCCATGCCCCTCACCATCCAACGACGACACGGCTCGCCAAACTGGTATCTGCGCGGGACCGTCCGGCGCATCAGCGTTGACGAAAGCACTGGCACTCGCGACCGCAAAGCCGCCGAGGAAATCAGGGCGGTCAGGGAAGCCGAACTGCTCAAGCGATCGGTCCACGGTGATTCCGCTGTCCGCACATTCGCGGAGGCGGCCCTGAGCTATATGGAAGCCGGTGGTGAACGGTCGCACCTGACGCCGATCCTGAACGCCATCGGACGCAAGCCGCTGGCCGCCATCGGTCAGGCCGAGATCGAAACCCTAGCCCGCAAGCTGAAACCCGGCGCATCGGGAGCCACGATCAACCGCCACATCTACACGCCCGTCGCCGCCGTGCTGCACCACGCCGCTCGCAAGAAGTGGTGCGAAAAGCCCGTCCTGGCGCGTCCCAAGCAGTCAGCAGGTCGTATTCGCTGGGTGACGCATGACGAGGCTGATCGCTTGGTGGAGGCCGCCGCCCCTCACATTCGCCCGCTTGTGATCTTCCTATTCTCGACCGGCGCGCGGATCGCGGAAGCCCTCTATCTGGACTGGCGCGACGTGGATCTTGATCGGGCCCACGTCGTGTTCCCTGAGACGAAGAATGGCGAGCCGCGGGGCGTTCCCCTGCACCCGCGCGCCGTCGCTGCGCTGTCTGCCCTCCCCCATCGCACCGGAGCCGTGTTCCGGCGCTCCCTCCCCCGTCTGACGGCAGGGGGTAAGCTGACGCCGCTGGGCGATGCCTACGAGGTGCGCGAGGGTGGCGGTGGTCAAATCAAGACCGCCTGGGCAGGAATGCTCAAGCGCGCCGAAATCGAGGATTTCAGCCCCCACGACTGCCGCCACACCTGGGCGACCTGGCACTATCAAGCCAACCGCGACCTGACAGCCCTGATGAAGCTGGGGGGCTGGAAGTCGGTCCAAATGGTGATGCGATACGCCCACGTGAACACTTCGGAACTGGCGGGCACCATCAACGCAATCTGGGGAAAATCCGGGGACCAAACCCGCGCACGCCCCGTCAAACCCAAGCAGAGAAAGGCTTAGAGCGTCAATGCAACCATCCTTGGTAAGGCTGAGGTCGTGGGTTCGATTCCCCCCGGCGGCACCATCTGAGACTTGAAAAGGCCCGGCTTTCGCCGGGCCTTTTTGATTTTCCAGATCGGACGGACAAGCCTTCAGTCGTAGCCGTACAGGCCCCAGCGATAGCGATCGCGATCATCCGCATCGCTATCCTTGCTCCAGCTGAACCCCATCGACATCGACTTGGTCGTGGTGTCGGCCCCATAGCCTCGGCCGCGCCAGCCGCCATAAGGTGAATAGAAGCCCGGTCCGCGCAGACCATAGCCGCCGTAGCCGTATCCCCAAGGTTCGTTGCGGCCTTCACGGTAGGCCAGATCCAGGCGACCGTTCTCGCCGACCGGCAAGGAAACGGCCGCGCCATAGCTGCGATTGCCGCCGGTGCCGATCCCGGCCTCGACCATGCCATGCATCTTGCGCTCGGCCGGGGCACCCGGCTCTGCGGTTTCGTCGAAGGTTGCGCCCGGCGTGCGCGCGCTGATCCAGTTCTGGATCTGCTGTTCGGTGGTCATGCCGTGCGGGGCGGCATCCTGAGCCGTCGGCGCAGTCAACGACGCCTCAGGCGCCGCCGCCAGGGCCTGAGCCAGGGTGGGCGCGTTTGTCGGCGCCGTCGTGACCACGCCGTCCGGATCACCGTCTGACGCCGCCAGAGCCACACCCGCCAAGAGACTTGCGATCAGCATAGGCCACCTCCGTTCGACGTCATCCTAGCACAGCGATTGAGGCCAAGGTCAGGCGATGCCGTCGCCGCGGTTGAGAGGGTCCGGCAGAGCCTCGCCCTCGGCTACGAAACTGAGCGCGACCGAGTTGATGCAATAGCGGTTTCCGGTCGGCGGCGGACCGTCGGGGAAGACGTGACCCTGGTGGCTGCCGCAGCGGGCGCATTGGGTCTCGATCCGGATCATGCCGTAGCTGGTGTCGCGGATCGCGTGGACGTGCGCTTCATCAACCGGCTGAGTGAAGCTGGGCCAGCCGGTGCCGCTTTCGAACTTGGTTCCGCTCTTGAACAACGGCAGGCCGCATTCGCGGCAGCAGAAGACGCCTGCTCGCTTCTCGCCCAGCAGAGTGCCGCAGAAGGGCGCCTCCGTGCCATGGGACAGCAGGACGCGCTTTTCCTCTGGGTTCAGGTCGGCTTCGAGCCGGGCGCGTTCTTCGGCATTCGGCGGGGTCAGGTCATAGCCCGACGGCGAACGGAGGGATTCGGAGGTTTGGGCGAGATCGGTCATGGACTGCAAATAAGAAGGGCGGGCCAAGGGTTCCACCCCTGCCCGCCCCTCGTTCATTCGACCGACCGTTCCTTATTGGAACAGCGTGCCCACCCAGGCGCGCACGGCCGCTTCGTCCGTCGCCGATCCGGTATAGGCAAGGCCCTGCGCCGGCGTGAAGGGCGCGTCGTTGCCGCGTTGACGCGTGGTCCAGGCCTTATGACCATAGGTCAGCTCGGCATAGTTCGACGGCAGGCGCAGAACGGTCGGCTCGATGAAGATCGAATCCTCTGCCGTCACCGATCCGGCCAGACGCACGTTCGGCAGGCGCGTCAGAAGATCCAGCGTATCCAGGCACCCGCTGGTGCAGCCGCTGTCGACCAGGACCACGACCGCACCCGCCACGGGGTTTGCTGCGCCCGTGTCTGCCACCGAAGGACGGCCCGGCATGGTGAAGGTCGGCTGATTGGCGGCCAAGGCCGAATCGAAGGCGGCGACGATGGCCTGGGTCTGTTCGATCACCGGGCCGGATTCGGCGACGAAGCGCGGGTCGGCCTGCATGCGGGCCAGGGTGTCGGCGAACCACTGACGGTTCGCGGGTGTGGCGCGGTAGGTGATCGAGCCGGCTTCAGGCTGACGGCTGACGGTGAACTCCGGCGTCCAGATGCGGTTGGCCAGGCCATAGCCCTTGCCCGTCGCATTCAGCGAAGCGCCGTTCGCGCCGCGCAGGTCGATGACCAGCCCCTGCGCACCACGAATGGCGGGTAATTGCGCTTCGACGGCGGCGTAGAAGGCGTCCCATCCGGCGTCGTCAGCCAGGGTGTGGACGTTGATCCACGGACGGCCATCGACCGTCTCGACCGACAAAGGATTGGCGCCCGGCGTGTAGACGGTGGCGCGATAGGCGGCTTCCAGGCTGGCGGCGTCGGCCGGCTGGGGCTGCATCTGGAAGTCGCGATCACGACGGCCGACCTTGAAGGTGCACAGCGACGGCACGCCGCCGGTGAAGGGATTGTTGCGGTTCCACAGCAGATAGGGCGCGGTGCGGACACGCCCGGCTTCCGTCGTCAGGTCGCCTTCCCAGCGGTCCAGCCGCTCTTCGGCCAGCTGAGCGGCGGTCTTGTCGCCGCACTTGACCAGGGTCGCGCCGAGCGGCGGCACGTTGCGAACGCCGGGCTTCACATAGGAGACGACATATTCGCCGTTGCGCCACGCCGTGGTCACACCCGGCCAGCTGGTCGCGAAGAAGGGACCGAGGCCTTCATAGGTCGGGCGGATCGCGATGTTCGAATCGCGGAAGCCGTTGGCGTAGTAGCGCATCAGATAGGCGTGGCTGTCGCCGCTGTTCACGCGTCCAACCTTGCCTTGCGCATCCGTCAGGCCGGCATCGATCCAGCTGCGGAACGCTTCGCTGGGCGCGCCGGGAATCACGGCGGCGGGGTGGTTGGCGGCCAGGGCGTCATGAGCGGCCTGAAGATCCTGTTGCGCCAGAGCGCGAAAATCCTGTGCGACGGCGGCGCCGGCGGCGACGGTCAGCGACAGAACGGCGGCCGAAGCGGCGGCGATCATTCGGTTCATGGGGTTTCCTGCGGCCTTTGATTTCAAGCTCGTGGGAAAGGTTAAACCCCATGCGTCCGGCGCTTGCCAACCCCGCCGCGCGGGATTTCGCCCGATTGTCACATGGGCTGCGGCTATGCGGCGCGCATCAAAGCGGCGCCGACGCCTCGACCGCTGCGCCGAAGATCCGATCGAAGCTGCGCCTCAAGGCCTCGTCCGCCTCGTCCATCGTCGCCAGAACGCCGAGATCGACTAGGCTGGTGACGCCGTGTTCCTGAATGCCGCACGGGACGATGCCGCCGAAATGATCCAGATCCGGCTCCACGTTCAGGCTGATGCCGTGGAAGCTGACCCATTTGCGGACCTTGACGCCGATGGCGGCGATCTTGTCCTCGCGCGACCAGCCCGCCCCCTTGCGCTCGACCCACACGCCCACGCGACCGGGCCGGATGTCGGCCTTTACGCCGAGCGTATCCAGGGCGCCGATCAGCCACAGCTCAAGCCCGCGCACGAAACACCGGACGTCCTTGCCGCGCCGGTTCAGGTCCAGCATCACATAGGCCACGCGCTGTCCCGGCCCGTGATAGGTGAACTGCCCGCCCCGCCCTGTGCGATGCACCGGAAACCGTCCGGCATCCAGAAGGTCGTCGTCCTTGGCCGAGACGCCGGCGGTGTAGAGCGGCGGATGCTCCAGCAACCAGACCAGCTCATTCGCTTCGCCCGCCGCAATGGCCGCGACGCGCGCCTCCATGAAGGCCTCCGCGGCCGCATAGTCGATGTAGCCTTTCGAAACGGCCCATTCGACCGGTCGGTCATCGTCGAGACGCAGTTTCTGAAGGGACGGGCTTAACGGCTCAGCAAGCATGACGCTTCAATGTGATCGCCAGGGCGTTTCTGCAAGAGACGGCCCTCCAGTGAAGAGAGCTTTACGTGACCCAGATCAACGCCGTCGATGTCGAAATCTCAGTGGTTCTGGGTCGCTCGGTGCTGCCGATGTCGCAACTTCTGCGCATGGGTCGCGGCGCGGTGATTCCCCTCGATGCCGCAGAGGGCGACGAGGTCTGGATCCTGGCCAACAACTATCCGGTCGCGCGCGGCGAAATCGAGATCCGAGACGACCGTATCGCCATCACCGTCACCCGCCAGGCGGACGTGTACGACTTCATGGCCGGGTCGGCCTGAGGCTTTGATCCGCGACGTCTTTGCGTCGTTCATTTCGCCCCTTTCCTTTTCCAACGGCTTCGTCTATTCGCCGCCGCTCCGATGCGAGCGGTCGTGGCGGAATTGGTAGACGCGCAGCGTTGAGGTCGCTGTGGGGCAACCCGTGGAAGTTCGAGTCTTCTCGACCGCACCATCTGGCTAAACAGGGCGATTCATCGGCTAAGTACGGCTGGACATTCTACCAAGGGAGGCGACCACGTGAGCACCACGGACACCGCCTTTGCTCCAGATGAGACGCTCGATAACGAAGACCACGCCGCCCTGGACGAGGACTATGTCCTCACCCCTCAATTCGTCGAGAAAGTCGTGGACGCCGCCGACGACGGCGACGGGATGCGGCTGCGCTCCCTTCTCGAAGACCTGCACCCGGCCGACGTCGCCGACCTGATGGGCTTTCTGACGGCGGAACACCGCGCCGTCGTGGTGCTGTGGTTGCCGCCGGAGCTTCTGGCCGAAACCCTGCCCGAGCTGGACGACAATATCCGCGAGGAAGTGCTGGAGCGAGTTCCGCACGGCACCCTGGCCGAGGCGCTGCAGGAACTGGATTCCGACGACGCCGCCGCCGTCGTCGAGGATCTGGAGGACGACCAGCGCGAGCGCGTTCTGGCCGCCATGCCCGAGGTCGATCGCGCCGCCATCGAAAGCAGCCTGGGCTATGCGGAAGAGTCCGCCGGGCGCCTGATGCAGCGCGAGGTGATGGCCGCGCCCCAGTTCTGGAGCGTGGGCGACACCATCGACCACATCCGCAAACAGGGCGACGACCTGCCCGAGCTGTTCTTCGACATCTATGTGGTCGATCCGCTGAACCGCCCGGTCGGCGGCGTGCCGATCAGCGGCCTTCTCCGCGCCGCGCGCACCGTCGCCCTGACCGATCTGATGGAGCCGATCAACGAGATCGCCGTCGATCAGGATCAGGAAGAAGTCGCCTACATCTTCGAGAAATACCACCTGATCTCGGCGCCCGTCGTGGACGCGGCCGGTCGCCTGGTGGGGCAGATCACCGTCGATGACATCGTCAACATCATTCAGGAAGAGAACCGCGAGGACATCCTGCGTCTGGCCGGTGTCGCCGACGAGGACCGCGGTTCGTCCGTGCCCGAGATCGTTCGCGGCCGCGTGCCCTGGCTGGCGATCAATCTGGCGACGGCAGCCCTGGGCGCCAGCGTCATCGGCCTGTTCGAGGCCACCATCCAGCAGATCGTCGCTCTCGCCGTGCTGATGCCGATTGTCTCGGCCATCGGCGGCAACGCCGGCACCCAGGCCCTGACCGTGACCGTGCGCGCCCTGGCGACACGCGAGCTGAACAGTTCGAACGCCCCGCGCACCTTCTGGCGCGAGATGGTCGTCGGCCTGGCCAACGGCCTGATTCTGGCGCCCCTGATCGGCATCGCGGCCGGCTTCTGGTTCCGGGACGAAGACTGGAAGATCGGCCTGGTGATCGGCGCGGCCATGATCCTGAACCTGCTGGTCGCCGCATCGATCGGCGTCTTGACGCCCCTGACCCTGTCGAAGCTCAAGTTCGACCCGGCCGTGTCGTCCGCCGTGTTCGTCACAGCGACCACCGACTTCTTCGGTTTCCTGATCTTCCTTGGTCTGGCCACACTGGTGCTGCTCTAGACACGACGCGGACGATCCGGCGCGGCCCTTGCTGTGAGCGGTGCGAGCGCCGCGCGCCTGTTTCCAATTGGGTCAACTGTGTCTGACGTCTTCCCCAAACCCAGCAAGGTGTCCCGCGAAGGCGTCCTGCTCATCAAGAGTTTCGAAGGCTTCCGGCCTCGGGCCATGCAACGCAGCGACGGTCGCTGGGTCATCGGCTATGGCCACACCCAGTCGGCCCGCGAGGGCGCGAGGGTGTCCGAGGCCGAGGCCGAACTGCTGATGCAATACGACCTGATCCCGGTCGTGAAGGCTGTGACCAATCACGTCCGCGTTCCTCTCAACCAGCATCAGTTCGACGCCCTGGCCAGTTTCGCCTTTTCCATCGGCGCAGACAGGTTTGCCGCCTCCGACGTGGTCGAGCAGTTGAACGCGGGATCTGCGCGTCAGGCGTCCGCCTCTTTGAGCGCCTGGGCCGATGAAGCGGCCGCTGAAAAACCTACGCGTCGCCGATCTGCTGAACATGCGCTGTTCAACGCCGCACCGGGCGCGCCGGTCACCTTGGCGGATCTTCTCGCTGCACCCCTGCCGTCTCCTTTCGAGACGGACGAGCCGACCCTGCCCGCCGTCGACGGCGCCCTGGATGAAGCCGTCGCTCCCTTCCCGGCGCAGGACGGCGCAGCGCTGGCTCAAGCGACCACCGCGCCCCAGCCGCACGCCATCTATGCCGCGACGGCTGTCGGCCCGGTCCCGGACGTTATGCCGCTGACCGGACAATCGGAGACCGTCTCCGTCGCTGCGCCGATCATCGCCGCCAACGACATCCACGCGCCGGTTGAAGCCACGCAGCCGGAGCCGTCGTCGGGCTTCGCCGATGCGCAGAAGACCAGCGTGGTGCTGACCGCGCCAGGCCTGGCCGAAGCCGCGCCAGCCGACAGCCCCGTCGAACCGGCCATCGAGGGCGACGCAGCATCCGGTGAAGACGTGCTGAGCACGCGCGAGGCCGTGGCGCGCGCTCGGGCCAACCGGCGCTCGGGGCTGGGGGAAACCCTGACCTTCGTCATCATGGGCGGCTTGGGCGCTCTTTGCCTTGGCGTCGCCATGGCCGCCTTTCGCCGCGCGTCGCTATCGAACAGCAGCGACACCGCCACGGTCGCCTGGGTCCTGATCTTGGTCGCCGCAGCCTGCCTGGGGGTATCAGGCTACAACTGCTATCGGCGCTGGGGACGGGCTGACCGCGCCTGACAGCGCTTGGCGAAAGGCCGTGCGCGATGCTACGCCCTAGCGCATGAGCATTCCCTTCGCGCCCCAATCCATGGAATTCGGCCTTGGCGATAACGCCGACGCCATCCGCGACACCACCGCCCGCTGGGCCGCCGATCGCCTGGCGCCGCTGGCCGCCGAGATCGACGATAAGAACGCGTTCAAACGCGAACTCTGGCCCGAAATGGGCGAGCTGGGCCTGCACGGAATCACCGTCGAGGAAGAGTTCGGCGGCCTCGGCCTGGGCTATCTCGAACACGTCGTCGCGATGGAGGAAGTGTCGCGCGCCTCGGCCTCGATCGGCCTCAGCTACGGCGCCCACTCCAACCTGTGCGTCAATCAGATTCGCCGCTGGGGTACGGCCGAGCAGAAGCAGAAATATCTGCCCAAGCTGATCAGCGGGGAACACGTCGGTTCATTGGCCATGTCCGAGGCCGGATCAGGCTCCGACGTCATGTCGATGCGCACTCGCGCCGAAAAGAAGGGTGATCGCTACGTTCTGAACGGCACCAAATTCTGGATCACCAACGCGCCCCACGCCGACACCCTCGTCGTCTATGCCAAGACCGATCCGGACGCGGGATCAAAGGGTTGCACCGCCTTCCTGATCGAAAAGGGCATGAAGGGTTTCAGCGTCTCCAAGAAGCTGGACAAGATGGGCATGCGCGGCTCGGACACCGCCGAACTGGTGTTCGAGGATTGCGAAGTGCCCGAAGAGAACATCATGGGTCCGCTGGGCGGCGGCGCCGGCGTGCTGATGAGCGGCTTGGATTATGAGCGCGCCGTTCTGGCCGCCGGTCCGCTCGGCATCATGCAGGCCGCGCTGGACGTGGTTTTGCCCTACGTCCGCGACCGCAAGCAGTTCGGAAAGCCGATCGGCTCGTTCCAGCTGATGCAGGGCAAGATCGCCGACATGTACGTCGCCCTGAACAGCGCCCGCGCCTATGTCTACGCGGTCGCCCGTGCCTGCGACGCCGGCCTGACAACGCGCTACGACGCGGCGGGCGCCATCCTGCTGGCGTCCGAAAATGCGGTGAAGGTCACGATGGAGGCCGTTCAGGCCTTGGGCGGCGCCGGCTACACCAAGGAATGGCCGGTTGAACGACTGGTCCGCGACGCCAAGCTCTATGACATCGGCGCCGGCACCAACGAGATTCGCCGCTTCCTGATCGGACGGGAACTGCTGGGCGGCTGACGGCTTGTCTCCGCACAAGGAGACAGACCATGCCCGCCAAATCCGCCGCTCAGCAAAAGGCCGCCGGCGCCGCCCTGTCAGCCAAACGTGGAGATACGCCGAAGTCAAAGCTGAAGGGCGCGTCCAAGTCCATGGTCGAGTCCATGACGGAAAAGCAGCTGGAAGACCTGGCGGAGACCAAGCGCAAAGGCAAACCCGAGCACGTGCAGGACTGAGACACAGTCGATTTATCTGACCGCCTGTCCGTTCTGTAAGTGGCGATCCGCGCGCCGACCGCCTAGATGGGCGCAATCTCCAGCCGAGCGCCCCGTCTGATGCCCGCCCAACCGCCTCCTAACGACGACCTGCGGCGGTTCTCCGACGTTCTTGAAGACCTCGGCCACGCCCCAGAACCCAAGCTGACCATGGCCGAACTGGTCGCGTCGTTCGGCGAGCGCGGCTTCGGGGCCATGATCCTGATCCTGTCGCTACTGGCGCTCCTGCCCTGGCCGCCGGGCGGCAAGGCGGTCTTCGCCGTACCGATCATCCTGATGTCTCTTGAACTGGCCTTCCAGAGGCAGAGCGTGTGGCTGCCGCGCTGGATGTTGAAGGCCTCAGTTTCCCGCGCCGCCTACACGTCCTTGATCGCCACGCCGTTTGCAGCCCCGGCCTGGCTACGCCGCTGGGTGCTGTCGGCCAAGGTGAGGATCGCCGGGCGCCGCTACATCTTTTCCGACGGCGTGAGGCGCGCCGTTCGCAGACGCCCGAATGGCCTGAGCGTCCTGAAGATGGTCCGCGCCATCGAACGCTTGACCCGCCCACGCCTGCCGCTGCTGACCGGCGATGTCGCCGACACCTTCACCGGCCTAGTCTGCGTCGTGCTGGCCCTGATCATGGCCTTGCCCATTCCGTTTGGAGACGCCCTGCCCGGTATCGCTCTGGTTCTGTTCGCCCTGGGCATGATGCAGCGCGACGGGGTCGCCATCCTGCTCGGCGTCGTCGCCACCGCAGCCAGCGCCCTCTATCTGTTCCTGATCTGGGCGACGGTGGTCGAGGTGGCCCAGCACTTGACCGGTTGGTTCGCCAAGCTGCTGCACTGACGGCGACAAAAAGGGCCGCTGGGTTTCCCCGACGACCCTTCATTGCCTGACCGCGAACGGTCCGGCCGCAACTCAGTCTGAAAGGCTCAGACCAGACCCTCTCCGAGGGCCAGGGTCGCGGTCGCCGCTCGCGATTGATGACAATGAGACACTGGATCACCTCCTTTCGACTGTTGAACAGGGAGGTGAAACATAAGACGGCCCAACGCCTTGCGCCAATGGGCTTCGCGCTTTCGTGAATGCGTGCCGGCCTACTGCGTCGGCGACGCTCCGCCGGACAGGCCCTGCATGATCATGCGATTGATATCGATCAGATCCTGAAAGCTCTCTTCGCCCCGCATGATCGCCGAGGAATGGCGGTTGATGAACAGGCTCAGGGATATGATCTGCGCGCGCATCGGTGCGCCCAAGGCGTTGCCGGAATCGCTGCACTCGCCGGCCAGCGTCGACCAGAGGCGCCGGTTCCAGTCCAGCGCGTCGATACGGGTGGCGATGTCGGACTCGTCGACGGTTGAGGCGTGAACCAGAGCGCGCGTGACCTGACCGAACAGACGGTACTCCAGGTCGCGCGGGCTCTCAGCCCTCGCTGTCGCCGCTGTGTAGGCCTGAAGCGACATTCAGCACTCTCTCTTCATACTCGACAATCTTACGCGCCGACATCAGGGCCTTGTAGTATTCGCGCGCCAGCACATGACGCGACGCCGAGACGCATTCGGCCAGGATATCCGGGTTCTGCGTCGCGCCCATGAATTCGGTGATCCGCAGCGCCAGTTCGTCAAAGAATTTCGACGCCGAACTCTCGTCCAGATACATCATCATGATCGGGAAATAGATGCGGCGTGCGGGCGTGGTGACGTCCTCGGCCTGCATGATGTCCTTCTCGCGCAGGACGCTGGCGCGGTTTTGGAGGATCAGCACGCCGCGACGATCGCCGTTCTGGACCACTGCGCCATTCAAAACGAACTTCTCGCCGGGTTTCAGCGACAGCTTCAAGGCCATTGAGGACCGTACTCCAGTCATGGTCGAGCCGGTCGCGCACGACAGCTCCGAGTGAATCGGACCCTACCCCGGCATCGGTTAACCATCCCTTGTGAGATCGATCCGCTGGAACGCGTATCGTCGCCGTTGCGTTGGCTTGTCGAAGAGGAGACGACCATGCCGGACAACGACTACCAGGACGATCAGGAACAGTCTGAGACGTTCGACGAAACCCATCTGGACGACGAGGGCGACGGCGAATTCCTACTGGATGAAGCCGACCAGGTGCTGGACGTGACCCAGGCCGATGGCGACGCCGACGACGAGGATTTCGACGAGGACGCCGAGATCGATCTCGACGACCAGTTGGCCCTCGACGGCATCGAACGTGAAGCCGACGCTTTGTTGGGCGTGGATGGTGAAAACCGCGATCAGATCGACGCCGAAGGCGGCCCTGCGTCAGCACCGGATGAAGTCGAGCTCGTCTATTCCGGCCTGATGGAAAACGAACGGGGCGCACAGGCCAGCGCCGCGCACTGGGAGGCCAAACGGCTCTCGGACGACGACATCACGGACCTGGGATACGGCCCGGACGGCGATCAAGACGCTCCGGCGCGATAAGGAGACAATGACATGACCGACGACAAAGCCCGTCACGACGCCTCGACCGACGCTCCGCACGCCAAGCGGACGACCTCGCAGGACGGCGTGCCGGACCAGCTCGACAAGATCGACAAGTCCGAAAGCCGCCAGGAGGCGCTGGTGGATGAGGGTCTGGAAGAAACCTTCCCCGCCAGCGATCCGGTGTCGGCCAAGCGCATCACCTGATCGCTGTTCACGACGCGGACGATCCGCTAACCCACTCCGTGGAAATACGGAGTGGGTTTTTCTATGAGCCGTTTCGAAGGCACGGACCGTTATATCGCCACGAGCGACCTCAAGGTCGCGGTGAACGCCGCGGTCGCATTGGAGCGCCCCTTGCTGATCAAGGGCGAGCCCGGCACAGGCAAGACGGTCCTGGCCTATGAGATCGCCAAGGCCTTCGACGCGCCGCTGATCACCTGGCACGTCAAATCCACGACCAAGGCCCATAACGGACTTTATGAATATGACGCCGTCAGCCGACTGCGCGACAGCCAGTTGGGCGAGGAGCGCGTCCATGACGTGCGCAACTATCTGAAGAAGGGCAAGCTGTGGGAGGCCTTTACCGCCCCTGCCCGCCCCGTCCTGCTGATCGACGAGATCGACAAGGCCGACATCGAGTTCCCGAACGACCTGCTTCAGGAACTGGATCGGATGGAATTCTATGTCCAGGAAACGGACGAGACGATCCGCGCCGAAGTGCGTCCCATCGTCATCATCACCTCCAACAATGAAAAAGAGTTGCCCGACGCCTTCCTGCGGCGCTGCTTCTTCCACTTCATTCGCTTCCCCGACGCCGAGACGCTGTCGGCCATCGTCGACGTGCACTTCCCCGGCATCAAACCGCGCCTGGTTTCCGAGGCGTTGAAGACCTTCTACGAAATCCGCGACACGCCGGGCCTGAAGAAAGAGCCGTCCACCTCGGAGCTTCTGGATTGGCTGAAGCTGCTGCTGGTCGAGGATATCGATGCCGAGACCCTGCGCGAGAAGACGCCGAACAAGCTGATCCCGCCGCTGCACGGCGCGCTGCTGAAGAACGAGCAGGACGTGCATCTGTTCGAACGCCTGGCGTTTCTGAATCGCCGCGAAGGCTCGCGCCCCGGCGGCTGACCCGGTGATTACCGCGATTTCACTGGATCACGCGGCCGCAGCGGGCAGAATGGAGGTCAAGAGAGGTTCGACCATGCGTCATATCCTGCTTTATCTAGCCCTCAGCGCCAGCCTTGCCGCCTGCGACGGCGACAACTCGGTCCGCATCACCACCACCTCCTCCAGCGACGATCAGGGCGCGGGCGTATTGAAGGTGATCGACGCCCTGCAATGCCCCGACAGTCTTGGCGTCCTGACGCGAAAGGGCCTGGCGGCGGCGGGCGGCGCGAACTGCGTCTATGGCGGCCCCAAGGGCGCCGACGTCGTGCTGCATCTGGTCAAGCTGGATGGTCGCTCGGTCGATGACGTGCTGCGGGACTTCGAAGCGCGCGCCAGCGCCGATCTGCCCCATACGGTCGCGCGCCTTGCTCCCGGGGCCGGAGATGCGCCGCCGCCGCCAGCGATCGAGGCAGGCGATACGACTTCCGTCCAGGCGCCTGGGGTCGACATCAAGACGCGCGGCGAGGACGCCTCGGTACGCCTGCCCGGCCTGAAGATCGAGACCCAGGGCGATAACGCCAGCGTCCGCATCGGCGGCATCAATATCCAGTCCAAGGACGGACAAAACGTCCGCACCGAAACCTCGACGGTCAGCGTGGACGCCAACGATAACTCCACCCGTGTGCGCACCCGCGCGCCGGGCGCGGCGACGCGCATGACCTACATCCTGGCTGACGATCAGCCCGGCGATGCGGGCTGGCGACAGGTCGGCTTCGAGGCGCGCGGCCCCAGCGGCGGTCCGATCGTCATCGCCGTGGTCAGGTCCAAGGATCGCCGAAACGACGGCATTTTCGATGACGCCAAGGAACTGGTTACGCTGAACGTCGGACGCTGACGCGGCGATTTCCTGCGCCGTCTGGTCCCTCCCGCTTGATCCCGGCGTATCTTTGCGTCACCTGACCAGCCGACAAGCGATCAGGACACGCGATTTGGCCGAGCGCCCCACCAAGAAGAACGCCCCCCGCGCCTGGCAGCGCATGCTGTCCGGTCGTCGCCTGGATCTGCTGGACCCGTCGCCGTTCGACATCGAGATCGAGGACATCGCCCACGGCCTGGCGCGCGTCGCCCGCTGGAACGGTCAGACCATCGGCGAACACGCGTTTTCCGTCGCCCAGCATTCGTGCGTGGTTGAAGAAATCGCCGCCCACATAAAGCCCGGCCTGGATCCGAAATGGCGTCTGGCCGCCCTGTTGCATGACGCGTCGGAATACGTCATCGGCGACATGATCTCGCCGTTCAAGGCGGCGCTCGGGGCCGGTTACAAGGACTTCGAGGCCAAGCTGGAAGCCGCGATCCACCTGCGCTACGGCCTGCCGCCCAAGACGCCGCAAACGATCAAGACGCTGATCAAGAAGGCCGACAAGGCCTGCGCCTTCTTCGAGGCGACGCAGTTGGCGGGTTTCACCGAAAAGGAATCGCTGGGCTTCTTCGGCAGTCCGCCCGAGGGCTATAGTCTGACGATCGAGCCCCAACCCGCGCCGGTCGCCCAGGCCCGCTATCTTGAACGCTATCGCGTCCTGGCGGGCGCCGTCGGCCTGATCCCCGCCGACGACGCCTGAAACACGGAATAGCGCAATGACCCAGGGGGCGGAGGACGGCGTTCGCATCGGTCTGTCGGCGGTCGTGATGACCCTGAAAGATCGGCAGGCCGTCGTCCTGACCACCCCGAGCGAGGACGGTTCGCGCGCCCTGCCCTTCGGGCCGTTCGATCCCGTGCGCGACCGCACCTTCGAACGCGCCCTGCGGGACTTCGTGACCGCCCAGACCGGGTTTCGGCTCGGCTTCGTCGAACAGCTCTACACTTTTGGCGACGCGGGCCGCGCCTCGCCGCGCGCCACCCCCGGTCCTGGCCGTCAAAGAGAGGTCTCCGTCGGCTATCTGGCCCTGACGCCAGACGCGGCGGAAGGCCAGACACACGACGCCCGATGGGACGCCGTGTTCGAATTCTTTCCTTGGGAAGACCGGCGCGGCGGTCACGACGCGCGAATCACAGAAGGCTTGCACGCCTGGGCCGATGGCGACGAGCACCGGCTGGCCCGCGCCCGCGCCCTGTTCGCCCTGACGCCCGATCATCGCTGGAACGAGGAGCGGGTCCTGGAGCGCTATGAACTGCTCTACGAGGCGCGTCTGGTCGCCGAGGCTTGGCGCGACGCCGACCAGTCGCCCAAACAGTCCATGCCGGGCCGCATCATGTCGTCCGATCACCGGCGCATCCTGGCGACCGCGCTCGGCCGGCTGCGCAGCAAGCTGAAATACCGCCCGGTCCTGTTCGATCTGACGCCTGGCGTCTTCACCCTGTCCCAACTTCAGGCGGGCGCCGAGGCCGTGTCGGGTCTCAGCTTGCACAAGCAGAATTTCCGGCGCGGCGTGGAGCGAACAGGCTTGGTCGAACCCATCGGACAGCTGTCTTCCACCACGGGCGGCCGACCCGCCGAACTGTTTCGTTTCAAGGGCGTGGACGCCCAGACCGGCGCCGCGCCGGGCCTGTCTTTGCCCGCGCAAAGATAGCGTCGGATTTCTTTCACAGACGGGTTGCGAAGCGCTGCGGCTCCGACTAGAGAAGCCCCTCGCTCGACCAAGCGATATCGGCGCCGCGGAGAGGTGGCAGAGTGGTCGAATGTACCGCACTCGAAATGCGGCGTGCCTGGAAGGGTACCGTGGGTTCGAATCCCACCCTCTCCGCCATTTCCGATTGAATTATTTATATAATTTACCCCGATAGGGCTTCCGGCCCACATCCCTCCCCTCAAAAGATGAGGCGGGTCTGTGCTGTCAGTCTGACCCCCGGTTGGTGCTGGCGCGGAGGTGCTGGCAGTCTAACGGGGGTGCTGTCAGTCTAACGCTAACTTGTCTCCACTCAGGCAGCCTTAAGGCCTGATCGGAGATCGCATTTCGTGAAGCCACTATCCTTCAAACGCCACCGCTACCCTGCCGACGTGATCCGCCATGCCGTCTGTGATCCTCCCTCGGTTTGGTG